>NZ_JBMIQH010000016.1:0-194915 GCF_056155635.1 Paraburkholderia sp. BR10141
ACGTCCAGAACCCCGGTGTCTCCGAAAGAGAACCGGGGTTCTGGCGTTTGGGCGCCAGAAAGAACGATCATTTTCTGCGACCTGACTTATTCGCAGTCGATAGCGAAAATCTCCAAATCGCTTTAAATAGCATTTCATGCGTGCGTCAATACGCCTCAGAAGTCGCACAAATAAAAATCTAATTCGCATTAAATCGCAGCTTTCCTAAAGTTTTTCCCTAATCCGGCCGATAGACGCGTGTGTAGTCAGCAACTACAAACTAAAGATCACACGCTACACCAATAAAAACCGGGGAGCTTCTGCGCATGCGCTCGCGTGCGGGAAGCGAGAAACATGCACGACCGATGGAATGACTTGCGCGCGCAGCGAGGCACTGCGCCCTCTATCTCCGCCGCAGCGACGCTTGCGAGGACGCCCTGCGTGCTCCGCGTGCACGCCGCCGCCGTCTGGCTCCGCATCTCGCCGATCTCCCTTGTCCAGCCTCTTTTGCCCTGACAACAAGGAGAATTCATGAAGTCGTCCAAGACGTGGGGTGCGCTTCTCGCCGCCGCCACCATCGCAGCCCTTGGCGGTTGCGCGACCGAATCGTCGCGTTCGCTGCCCGTGCCGCCTGTCACCAGCGCGCAGCGCCCGCCCGTCGGTAAGCCGGTGCAGATCGCAGTCGGCAAGTTCGACAATCGCTCGAGCTACATGCGCGGCATCTTCTCCGACGGCATCGACCGGCTCGGCGGGCAGGCCAAGACCATCCTGATCACGTCGATGCAGCAAAGCGGCCGCTTCAGCGTGCTCGATCGCGACAACCTTGACGAGATCCGCCAGGAAGCGGGCTTCACCAGGAAGGCCCAGGCGATCAAGGGCGCCAACTACGTCATTACCGGCGACGTCACCGAGTTCGGTCGCAAGGAAGTCGGCGATCACCAGCTGTTCGGCATTCTCGGCAGCGGAAAGAACCAGATCGCCTACGCGAAGGTGAGCATCAACGTTGTCGATACCACGACTTCGGAAGTCGTCGCTTCGGCGCAGGGTGCGGGCGAGTACAGCCTCTCGAACCGCGAGATCATTGGCTTTGGCGGCACCGCGAGCTACGACTCGACGCTCAATGGCAAGGTGCTCGAGCTCGCGATCCAGGAAGCAGTCAACCATCTGGCCGACCAGGTCGACGCGGGCGCGCTGCGCTCCGCACACTGACCGCCTACGTCGGCCGCGCTTCACGCTGAATCAGAACAACTACTCATACGGGGTTTTCATGAAATACATCGGCACGCTTCGGGGGCTCTGCCTGCCCATCACGGCGGCAACGCTGCTGCTCGCAGGCTGCGCGAACACCACGCCGCCGCTCTACCAGTGGAGCGGCTATCAGCCCGGGGTCTACGACTACCTGAAGGGCGAGAAGGCACCGCAGCAACAGATCGATGCGCTCGAGAAGTCGCTGCAGGAAATCCGCGCGAAGGGCAACACGCCGCCGCCAGGCTTCCACGCGCAACTGGGCATGCTCTACGCGAACGTCGGCAACGACACGCAAGCCATGCAGGAATTCGACGCCGAGAAGCACCTCTTCCCGGAGTCGTCGACCTATATGGACTTCCTCATGAAGAAACCGAAACAACAATAAGCGAGCGTACCGATATGTCCAGATTTTCCACTCTCAAGCTCTGGCTGGCTCTGTCCGCGCTCGCATTGCTGGCCGCTTGTGCACAGCCGGTCAAGCACGCGGATTACACGGCGTTCAAGAATGCGCGCCCGCGCTCGATCCTCGTGCTGCCGCCCGACAACGCGACGACGGATGTGAATGCATCGAACAGCATGCTCTCCCAGATGACGATGCCGCTCGCCGAGGCGGGCTACTACGTGATTCCGGTCGCGGTCATGGAGGAGACGTTCAAGCAGAACGGACTGACGACGGCAGGCGACATCCAGCAGACCCCGCCGGAAAAGCTGCGCGAAATCTTCGGCGCCGATGCGGTGGTGTACTCGAAGATCACGCAATTCGGGACGCAATATCGTGTGATCGACAGCGCGACGGTGGTGACGGCGACGGCGAAACTCGTCGATCTGACAACCGGCAAGGTGCTGTGGCAAGGCGCGGCCAGCGCCAGCAGCAACGAAGGCAACAACAGCGGTGGCGGCGGCCTGATTGGCATGCTGGTGGTGGCGGCAATCAAGCAGGTCGCGAATTCGCTGACCGACAAGAGCCACGATATCGCAGGTGTCACGAGCTATCGTCTGTTGCACGCGGGGCCGCCGACGGGCCTGCTCTACGGTCCGCACTCGCCGAAATACGGCACGGACTGACCGGCGGCGCTCGCGCCGCATAAAGAAAAAGCCCGTCACCGGGAGGTGACGGGCTTTTTTCAATCCAGCTCAAGGGAGCGCAGCAGTAAAACCGCTTAGCGCTCCAGGAACGGACGCAGCTTGTCCGCGCGGCTCGGGTGCATCAGCTTGCGCATCGCCTTGCTTTCGATCTGGCGGATACGCTCGCGCGTCACGTCGAACTGCTTGCCCACTTCTTCGAGCGTGTGGTCCGACGTCGTGTCGATGCCGTAGCGCATGCGCAGCACCTTCGCTTCGCGCGGCGAGAGCGCCTTGAGCGCCTCGTCGATGGCAGCGCGCATGTTCGCGTGAATCGCAGCATCAGCCGGCGAGGCCGAACCTGCGTCCTCGATCATGTCGCCGAGCGTCGCGTCGCCGTCGTCGCCTACCGGGCTTTCGAGCGAGACCGGTTGCTTGGCGATCTTGAGGATGCCGCGCACCTTCTCTTCGGTCATGCCCATGCGCGCGGCGAGGTCCGCCGGATGCGCTTCCATGCCCGTTTGCTGCAGGATCTCGCGCGAAATGCGGTTGAGCTTGTTGATCGTTTCGATCATGTGCACCGGCACGCGGATCGTGCGCGCCTGGTCGGCGAGCGCGCGCGTCACGGCCTGACGCACCCACCACGTCGCGTACGTCGAGAACTTCCAGCCGCGGCGATATTCGAACTTGTCCACCGCCTTCATCAAGCCGATGTTGCCTTCCTGGATCAGGTCGAGGAACTGCATGCCGCGGTTCACGTACTTCTTCGCAATCGAGATCACGAGACGCAGGTTGGCCTTGACCATCTCGCCCTTCGCCTGACGCATCTTCGATTCGGCGACGGTCATGCGGCGATTGATCGCCTTGATCTGCTGCAGCGACAGCGATGCGGCCGCTTCGATCTCGGCGAGCTTGCGCTGCTCCGCCTGGATAGCCGGCAGGCTGCGCTCGATCGACGGACCGTACTTGCTCGACGCGGCTGCGGCGCGCACGCCCCAGTCCAGATCGGTTTCGTGGCCCGGGAACTGCTCGACGAAGGCTTCGCGCGGCATGCCGCAGCGATCGACGACGATGGAGAGCACGTTGCGCTCGATCGCGCGAATCTGCGCGACCTGCTCATGCAGCAGCGAGCACAGGCGGTCGATCGTGCGGGCCGTGAAGCGGATCGGCGCGAGTTCCGTCTGGATGTCGGCGCAGATCTTCATTTCCAGGGCCGTAGCGCGCGCATTGGCGTCCGTCGTACAGGCCATCTGTTCGAACAGCGCGCGAACGCGCGCGAAGATCGCGAGGCTGTCTGCCTTCAGTTGCGCCAGCAGGGCTTCGTTCGCCTTGCTGTTGTCGGCGTCGCTGTCTTCGTCGTCGCTCGAGTCGTCCGACTCTTCTTCTTCCGATGCCTGGGCTTCGACTTCTTCGCTCGCGTCTGCGTCGGCCGCCGTGGCCGGTTCCTGCGCCGCTTCGTCGCTGCCGATGCCGTCGACGAGTTCATCGATGCGCATCTCTTCAGCCGCGACGCGGTCGGCGTCGGCGAGGATGGTCGCGACGATCGACGGGCATGCCGCGATCGCCTGGATCATTTCCTGGAGGCCGTCTTCGATGCGCTTCGCCACTTCGATTTCGCCGGCGCGCGTGAGCAGCTCGCTCGAGCCCATTTCGCGCATGTACATGCGCACGGGGTCGGTCGTGCGGCCGAATTCGGAGTCGACGGTCGAGAGCGCGACTTCGACTTCTTCGTCGGCTTCGTCGTCGGCCTGCTGGTCGGCGCGGGAATCTTCGTTCAGGAGCAGCGTGTCGGCGTCGGGCGCCTGCTCGTACACCTGCACGCCCATGTCGTTGAACGTGGCGACGATCGTTTCCAGCGCGGCCGTCTGCGCGAAGTTGTCGGGCAGATGGTCGTTGATGTCCGCGTGGGTCAGATAACCGCGTTCGCGGCCGAGCTTGATGAGCGCCCGCATTTGATGCTGGCGTTTTTCGAGTTGCGAGCCTGCGTCCATGGGCGTCGTATCGCCGGTCTTGTCTTTGGACGAGCGGCGTGCGGGGCGGGCAGACGAGGTCAGCGCGTCGTCCCGGTCATGGCTTGTCAATACATTCTCCTCGAAGGGATAGCCCGACAAGGGCAAAAAGGGTCACGCGCCAGCGGCGTGGCGTCCTGGCGATGACGAAATTGCAGGGGAGTGGGCGGGGGCGCATGCCGGTCCCGCCAAGCGAGCGCCAAACGTCTGACGACGTGGCAGCCTGGATTTTCGTGCAATGCAGAAAGACCGCGTATGGTAGTGCGTTACGGCATGCGAGGCAACCTGAATCGTCGTGTTTGCGGCACATTGACCGCCTTCAGGGTCGTATCGTTTGGGTAGCGCTTCACCTTACATATTTCCTACATGAGTCCCTTAGACCATTTTTCAAGTGAGAAGTTCACGTTTTTGTCACTCGCCTGGCCTATGGCACGTTGATATTCCCCGCTGATTCCCAGTTGTCCGGTCGCCATGCTGGGCAGCGCTCACGCGCGAATCGCGACAATGCGTTGAACGCGTTTGCCGGAGGACCGGTTGACCGCCTCCTCGTCGAGCGCGATGGTCGTGCCCTCGAGCTGGCTGGTGACGAGCGCCGGATCGAACGCACTATATAGACGCCCCGCTGGGTCGCGCGCGCTGTCGCCGTCGGTGACGCGCCAGCTCAGATAGAGCACGCCGCCCGGCTCGAGCAGTTCGACGAGGCGGCGGCAGGCCGGGCCGATCTGCGCGACGGGCAAATGCATGATCACGGTCTCGCACAGGACGTTGTCAAAGCTCGCGGCGGGCACGCCCTCTAGCTCGGGCAACGTGGCCAGACCGAAAGCGCACTGCGGGTGGTCAGCGGTGGCCCGGGCGATCAGACCCTCCGACGCGTCGTAGCCCGTCGCGGGGTAACCATGGGCGTTCAGCCATGCCACGTCGCGGCCCGACCCGCAGCCGATATCCACGGTCCTTCCGTGGGGCCGGAAATACCGCATGAGACGCGCATAGAGGTCGTCGGGCGCAGACTGGTTCGCCCATTCGGCTGCGTAGTTTGCGGCGCCACTCGTGTACGTCTCGATCGTCATGGAGTCCATATGGGGCTCGCGGTTCCTGTGACAAGAGGAAGGGACGCTTCGAGACTAGCCGATCGACGCAACGAGAGGCAGTCGCGCGGCGATACCGGTATGGCCGCTGCTACGCTCGCCGCTTGGCGCCGCGCGACGGCCACGCTGCACGCAGCGTCGTCAGGGCGGGAATTCGTCGTATTGGGGCAGCGAGTCGGCGATCTCGAACCACGGCGCTTTCGAGCGCACGAAGATATGGCCGGCGGGGCGAATGGCCGGCGGATCGGTCAGCGTGCCGAGCGTCACGTGCACATACGCTCCTTCGCGCACGACTGAATAGAGCAGCGAGCCGCAGCGGCCGCAATGGATGTCGTGGGCGGCCTGCGGATCGCCGTAGACCAGCGTCTGCCCTGCGCCCTCGGTGAGTCGCAGCGCCTCGCTTTCGATGCCCGCAAACGGCTTGAACGCGGAACCCGTGGCGCGGCGGCACTGCGAGCAGTGGCAATTGAATGCGTAGCGGAACGCATTGGCTACCGCATAGCGCACGGCGCCGCAAAGGCACTGGCCGCGCAGCGTGGCGGGAGCATTCGTGTGGGTGGGGGCAGTGTCGGCGGACATGATGGGCGCGGTGCTCTGGTGGCAAGTGTCGAACATTGCGATCGGGCGGCTGCGGTGTGCGCACTCACATCATACGTTTGAGTCGCCCGCGGCGCAGGATAACGCAAAGGTCACCACATATGGGGATTGGCCGGCCAGTCATGGCCTCCGCACGGTTCGTGGCGCCCCTGTAGCCCCGAAATGCACGCCGAATTTCCCATGGATGGTTACCTTTGGCGCCCCCGCGCAAAACGCACCGCCCCAACCCATCCAGGCGAATCTACGCGCCCCGTTCCCTCAAGTCTTTCAATCCCTTGATGACGACAAGCAGCGCGCGGCCGTGCTCTTCCGAACCGTCCCACGCCTCGACGATCGCATTGCGCAGCAATTCGTTGTAGGCAGCCGCGTGCCGGCTGGACGGCAGCGCCTTCACACCATAGAAACTGCATAGCTTATTGAATGATGCGCTCCGGCGTACCCGCCGCCCGTTCGACGTGCGAAGACGCGAGACAGTAGGCTGGCTGACTCCGGAAAGCCGCGCAATTTCGCTGGCAGAGCGTGAATCGTCCGATAACCGCCGCAGCAGTTCCTGCACCGGAAAATGAGTATCTGGGGCTTCCATGTCATGCATTATACCTATACAGTAACGGTTATTGAATTGCTCGCCGAAATCGGCGGGCGGCTGCATTCCGAGGAAGTCGATGGCACTAAAACACCTACCGCCCACGTTTTGCTGGTCCCGTATCGGGCCAGAGGCCGGCGTGGATCTCCCCACGCTGATCCTGCGCAAGGAGTGGGAGCGTCGGCAGGGCGGAGGGCGCTTCCTGTGGGGCATCGGCCAGTCGCTTGGCAACAGCGCTCAAATCGCCGCGCTGCGCACCGGCTCGCTTCTCGCGCTGTTTTCGCCGGCGGCAAGCCGCCCGCGCGCTATGCAAGACAAGCGCGGCAAGCGTGCCGGCGTGGTCGTCTGGAATGCGTGGGTCGACGCGTGCGGTCAGGTGCGCCAGCTTCCGCAGCATGTGTTCGTTACGAGCAGCGCCACGCTGCCCTCGGGCGCCGCACGCGAGCATCACTACGCGCTCGTGTGCGTCTCGCCAACCGAACTGAGCGTCGGCAGCTCACTGCGGGTGGTTCCGGAGCGGCTGCGCAGCGTGAGCACGGCGAAGGCGCCATGCCGCTCGCAGGGCACGGTGGTGGTGGATTGCGTCGAGCGCGCCGCCCAGACGGGCGGCAAGAGCCATCCTCTCGTGTTCACGGCGGAGCTGGAGGCGCCATACTTCGTGCGACTCACACAGCCCACGCTCGTCAAGGCGCGCGACCTCGCGGCCATTCACGAGGCATCGCGCATGGGCGACTTCGACACCTACACAGATCTCACCAAACGCGTGCGCAGCGAAGCCTGCGCGCAGCAGGCGCGCGGCGTCACGCGCGATCTCTTCGACGTGCCGCCTGCCGATCACACGGCGTCTTCACGGCTTGGCGGAGCAAGAACACGCCATGTCTCCCGGGCGGGAGACTGGACCCAGCTCACAATGGAACTCTTCCATGGCGATTCACATCCGTTCACAAGAGGCCGAGGCCGCGCAACGCTTTTTTGAGGCGAGCCGCAACGTCGACCGGGCATTTCGCGCCCTGCGTGCCGAGGCCCACGACCACGTGGCCGCGCCGCTCGCCTATGGCGCCGCGCAATCACGGCTCGATCACGCGCTGGACGAACTGGCGCGTGCCGAGGCGTTGTTCGATTCGGTGACTGACGTACAAACGCGTCAGATGAGGGATCATCAGGATCACTGAGGAACTGGCGCAATGACCCGCGAAGCGGCACTCACCGGTACGGGTCCCGCTACGCTGGCGACCATCCCGAGCCCGCGGCATTCGCGCGGCGCGACTTCGCGCCCATGGGCCGCCCGCTGACTCGCATGCCGCTGGAACGCTGCGTCCTCGCGCAACGCGTGGAGCGCAGCGCTTTCTGAGCGCGCCGCAGAGGCGAGTTCACGAGCTAGCTCAGCCCTTTTCCCCTTCAACTGGCAACTCCAGCACGGCCGCCACGAGCGGCCAGCGCTTCGCGGCCGCCTGCCAGGCGTCCTCGGCTTGAACGTCGAGATAGCGGTCGCGGTCCACGCCCTCGACGAGACGCGCGAGCGCGTCGATATCGCTCGGCAACGCGGGACCACTGCGCGAACGCCGGCCGGACCCCCACAAGCGCATCGCCATCACTTGCCCTCCACCCACACGCCGTCGGGCGTATGGATCACATAGCCGGTTGGCGTCGTCATCGTCACCGTGCCTTCGTTTTCGCCGACCATGCGTGTCTGCGGCAGGTTGTTCGCATACTGCGCGAGCGGCGGCGCGCCGGTGGCGAACGGGCTGTGCGCCACGAGATTGGACAGCAGCTGCGCGAGCGCGAGATAGCTCGTGGGCGTGTCGATCGTCGTCACGCCGCCGGTGTGCTCGCTGCCGGCCGGCAGCCCCACCACCTTCACGCCCACCGGCACGTGGACGATGTTCGGCGTGGGGATCTCGCGCATGCCGGCAATCTGGTTCTCTTCGCCCTGCAGCGCCGCGCCGTGTTCGGGTACGAAGACGATCACCGCCTTGCGGCCCGACTGCGCGACGAGGTCGATCAGCTTGTCGACGTCTCCGAGCAGCCGCTGCAGGCGAATCGGGTAGGACTGCAGGCTCGTGAGCTTGTCGTTCGGCGCGGGCAGCCGGTTGCCGTCGTGCATCGAGACCGTGTTGTAGTAGAGCGCGACTGGCCCGCCGCCAGCGGCAATGCGCTGCTTGTACCAGCGCGAAAGCGCGTCGTAGTCGTCGGCCAGCGCGGAACCGTCGAACTCCTTCATGAACTCCGGGAAGCCTTCGTTCGCGGGGATCGTCACGCCCGGCACGCCGATTTCACTGATCACCGTGCTGCGGAAATTGTCGAAACGGCCGTTGTGGTTGAGCAGCGCGTTCGGCGTGTAGCCGGCCTGCGCGAGCTGCGCGAACAGGTGGCACTCGGCAGGCGCGGGGTCGTAGAGCGCCTTGTGCGGCTCTTGCCCGCAGGTGGCGCGCAGCACGCGGATCGCGGCGGGCCCGCTATAGCTGGCACCCGAGCTGAAGTTCTGGAAGATATAGTCGAAGCGCGAGAAGAGCGGGTTGTTGCGCATCTTCACGACATCCATGTCGTTCCACGAGAGCGAGCAGATGTGCACCATGATGATGTCGAACTGCGCGTTCGCGTCGGTGGTGAGCGGCGTGAAACTCACGTGCCGGCCTTCCTCGTTGGCGCGGAACGCCGCGAGCTGCTGGTCGTAGCTGCCCGACTGCTCGTCGCGCTTCTTGCCGGTGCCGCCGTCCTCGTCGCCGTTGCTGGCGAGTGAAGCGTTGGCGGTCGCATTCGCCACGAACGAGCCCACGCCCTGCCAGACCGGCATGACGACGAGCGCGATCAGCACGAGCGTCGTCACGCGTACCCAGCGGTTGATGAGGAAGTAGAGCAGCACGGCGATCACCGCCGACACGGCCATCGAAAGCGAAATCACGCGCCGCGTGAGCTCGAACATGTACGAGGGCGTGAAGGTGAGGAGCACGGGGATCTGCGAGATCGCCCGGCCGATGTCGGGCATGCTCGACTCGTGGTACGCAATGGCGATGCCCACGATCACGGCGATCACATCGCGCGCAATACGCAGCCACCGCCTGTGCAGCGGCACGAGCAGCAGGATGACGAAGGCGAAGTTCATCCACCACTCGGGCTTGAGCGTGCCGATCGAGTAGAGGTACAGCTTGGCGAGGAAGTAGAGATTCCAGAGACCCATAGTGTTTCGCGTTCCAGGGTGTAGCGGTGGTTCCGGTTATCAGGGCTGGCGGACCTGGCCGGCCCGGCGTCGCGTGAACAAGTTTTCCAGCGCGTCGAAGAACGCGTCGATGAGGCGCATGTAGCCTTGCCAGCTCAGCTCGATCAGCTGAATGAGGCCGTGCAGCGGCGCGTCTGAGGGCGGCACGTCCTCCCATTCGAGCCAGGCATCGGCGCGGCCGAACGTGCATTCCACGAGCTTGCGCTCCATCTCCATCGTCATGCCGACGAAGCGCACGCCGAGGCGCCGGTCGGCCAGACGCGCGACCACGGCGGGGAAGTCATGCTCCAGCACGCCGCGCGCGAGCGTCACGTTGATGCGCTCGCCGGGTTCGAGCTTCGCTACGGCGTCGGCGGGCAGCATGAGACCGAGGCCGCCCATCGAATAGTTCTCGGTCTTGCACGCGAGCGTGCGGCCGTCGGGCAGCGTGAGCATGGCGGGCACGCGCAGCGGAATGCGGTGCGCCACGCGCACCTGCTTCGCCTCTTTGGCCACGCCGAGCGCGAGCCCGAGAATGGTGAGATTCACGCCGGCCCAGAAGAGGTTCATGAACACGGTGGCGGGCTCGTCTGACCGCCAGATCGTGAGGCGGCCGATACCGGCGAGGACAGAGCACACGTTGATCGCGAGCAGCACGAGGTAGGGCTTCGAAATCGTCCAGTCGAGATACTCGTGCTCGATATGGCCGCCCTTCGAGGTCACGTTGAACTTGCCGAGCTTCGGATTGATGAGCGCCATGGTGGTGGGCAGCACGATGTACCACGCGAGCACGGACTCGTAGGCTTCGGCCCAGAACGAGTGCCGGTAGCGTCCCTGGATGCGCGAGTTGGCAATCGCGGCAATCACCAGATACGGCACCACGTAGGCGAGGATCACGGGCGCAGGCGTGTTGATCACGTGCAGTCCGAAATACAGGTACGCGCCGGGCATCACGAGGAAGATGAGCCGCGGGAAGCCGTAGAAGAAGTGCAGCATGGCGTTGCTGTAGCACATGCGCTGGAAGAACGAGAGTCCCTTGCCGATCCACGGATTGTCGACGCGGAAGATCTGCGTCATGCCGCGGGCCCAGCGGATGCGCTGGCCGATGTGGTCGGCGAGGCTGTCGGTGGCGAGGCCCGCCGCCTGCACGGTGCGCAGATAGGCCGACGTATAGCCGTGGCGATGCAGCCGCAGCGAGGTGTGGGCGTCCTCGGTCACGGTCTCGGTCGCGATGCCGCCAATGTGCTCGAGCGCCGAGCGCTTGATGACCGCGCACGAGCCGCAGAAGAACGTGGCGTCCCAGAAGTCGTTGCCGTCCTGGATCAGCCCGTAAAAGAGGCTGCCTTCGTTCGGCACGCGGTGGAACGTGTCGAAGTTGCGCTCGAACGGATCGGGCGAGAAGAAGTGGTGCGGCGTCTGCACCATCGCGCATTTCTTATCGGCGAGAAAGACGCCTATGGTCGTTTGCAGGAAGGAGCGCGTGGGGATGTGGTCGCAATCGAAAATCGCGATGTACTCGCCCTGCGTGAGCGGCATCGCGTGATTGATGTTGCCGGCCTTCGCATGCGTGTGTTCGTCGCGGCGCAGGTAGCCCACGCCCGCCTCGCGCGCGAAGTCGCGGAATTCGTCGCGGTCGCCGTCGTCGAGGATGTAGACGCGCAGCTTGTCGCGCGGCCAGTCGATCGAGCTTGCCGCGAACACGGTTGGCCGCACCACTGAAAGCGGCTCGTTGTAGGTCGGAATGTAGAGGTCGACGGTCGGCCAGTCGGCCGGATCGTCGGGCAGCGGCTGCGGCTTGCGGCGCAGCGGCCACGCGGTTTGCACGTAGCCGAAGATCAGCACGATCCACGTGTAAAGCTCGGCCGCGTAGAGGATGTAGCCGACGATGGCCTCGGCAGGGCTCGAAAGATGCAGTGTTTGCGTGCTGCGCCACCAGACGTAGCGGCCCGTCATGAGGATCGACAGCATCACCATGAGCATGGTGGCGAGGCGCCCCGGCAGGCGGCGCGCGATCATCACCACGACGTACACGAGCAGGAACAGCAGCACCTGGCCGGCGAACGGCAGCGGCGTCGTGCACACGGCGACAGCCGCGACGAACGCGAGCCACAGGAGGCCCTGGCGCAGGTAGGGCACGCTGTCGAGCGCCGCCGAAAGCTTTTCGAGGTGCTGCTCGATGCCTTCCCACGGCACGTCGGGCAGCCGCGCGCCGACTGCCGCGCTCGCGCGCGAGGCGCGGCGATAGACGGGTTCGAGGCGCCTGTCGAGCCACGCGCGCAGTGCGAAGCGATGGTGTCCTTGCGGCGCCTTGTGAAGCTTGCGCAGATCGGCGGCGAGACGCTGACGCGGGCGCCTCGGGCGCAGGAAGATGCGCAGGAGCCACGCTCCAGCGGTGCGGTCGCGGCCGATGTTCAGGCGCTGGCGGATGTCCTTGCCGAGCCGCGCGAAGGCGAGCGCGGGCACGTCGCGCTGGCCAGGGCGCGGCGGCCGGAAGAAGGCGCGCAGCAGCCACTGGCCACCCGGCGCGTCGGGCGCGAGATTGAACTCGGGCGCGCTCACGCGGCGCAGCGACAACCAGAACGCCGTCCACAGGGCAGCGATGCGCTCGCGGATCATGACGTGCTCCCGCGCGCGACGTGTTGCGCGAGCAGTTCGTCGGGCGCATCGAGGCTCGCACCCGTGCTCCAGTGCGAGAGCCACGAGGCGATGCCGTGAAGGTCGTGCGCGGCCTGCGAGCTGGGCGCGCTCAGGCAGAAGTTTTCTCCCGCGGCGAGTGCGGCGGGCACACCGGTGTCCGCATGCACGAGATACGGGAGCATGGCGGCGCCCAGGCGCGCGCGCAGCAGTGAAACGACGTCCATGTGCAACTGGCGCGCGGGCACGACCGCATTGGCGACGAACACGCTGCGCTTCTGTGCGCGCACGAGCGCGGCGATCAGGCGCGGCAGCGTCGCGCACGCGGTGGCGCAGGGTGTGAGGACGCCGAGCACGAGGTCGGCGGCGTCGATTGCCTGACGCGCGTGCGCCGAGGGCCACGTGCCCGCATCGACGAGCGCGATCGTCTGCGCCGGCAGGTCCACGCGGGCAAGCAGTTCGCGCAGCCAGCCGGGGCGCGCGTCGAGCAGGGCGCAGGCGTCATCGTCGCGCGGGTCATCGGATGCATGGCCGTCAGCGAGGCTGCCCCACGGCAGCACGAGCACGCCGTCGTCGCTTTGCAGCGCGGCGCGCGACCAGGCGTCGTCGGCGCCAGGGCCGCCCGCCAGATGCGTGACGAGGCCTTCGCGCGCGCTCTCGCGCAGCCCGAAATGGAGCGCCAGCACGTTGCGCGGGTCGCATTCCGCGGCGAGCGCAACATGTTCGCGCGCCGCCAGCAGACCGGCGAGCGCGGCGGTGAGGGTGGTGCGGCCCGCACCGCCCACGCTGGAGACGATGGCGATGGTCTTCATCGGCGCGGCCCCGTCTGGCTGAAACGGCGCTGGCCGCGAATCAGCAGGGCGTCGACCTGCGGCGGGAGCTGGAGCGGGCGCGAGCGCGCGGGGCGCAGCCACATGGGCACGAAGCGCGCGAGACGCAGGCGCCAGCCGATCCAGTAGAGCGGCACGGCCAGTATCAAGCCCCAGACGAAGTAACCGAGGAAGATGTTCATGTCGCTCTCCTATGCTTTGAGCGGCAGCGGCGCGCGCTGCGGCGCGGCTCGCGGTTTCGCGTTGTCGGTGCGCGCGGCGGCGTCGAGCGCGGGCAACAGGTCGCCGTTTATGGGAGCGATGTTGACGGGCACTGCGGGTTCCGGCACTGCGGTTTCTGTCGTGGCTGCCGTCGCTGAGCCCGATGCGATCGCGGAAGCCGCCGCAGGCGGCACGGTCTGGCCGTTGGCCTGCACCGAGACGGCCGCGGGCGCGGCGGGCTGCCCCTCGTTGATCGCGAGCCAGCCCGAATAGTCGGGCGGCGGCGTGGTGTCGATTTCCTCGCCGAGCGTGTCCAGCGCCTCCGTGATCGCGCGGCCGTCGCCGTAGCGCTCCTCGCCCTGGAACAGCTCCGCGAGCGAACGCTGGAACACGCGCCGGCACACGGCGTCGGCGTCGCTCATACGGCAGGCGAAGAAGAACACGTAGAGGCTGTCGCCGCTCGCCGTCACGATGTCGCCCGCGCGGCGCAGATGGCACGCCTTGAGCGCATCCACGTGCGCGACTTCCGGCATCAGCGCGAGGCGAATCAGCACGCTCGGCAGCTGGATCACGCGGCTGCGCTCCACCGCCGCGCGCACGAGTTCGACGAAGTGTGCCGCGCCCACGTAGCCGCTCTCTTCGCCATGCACCACGGCGGCGAGCGCCGCACGATAGTCGGCGGGCATGGGCCGCGAATACACCTGGCCCTGCAGACTGTCGACGATGGCCTCGACCTGCGCGAGCGGCGTCTGCCGCGCGATCACGCGGTTCGCGCCCAGGTTCAGCATGAGCGACTCGTAGCGCATGGCCACGGCGTCCTCGCGCACGATGATCTTGAGCGCTTCGCCGCACTGCAGCCGCAGCGTGTGCACCTGCTCCGCGAGCATTTCGAGGTCGCGGTTCACGCTGAATTCGAGAATCACCGTGGCCGCGACCGAAGTGCGCGCGGCGGCCACGGCGGCCTCGTTGTTATCGACGATCTGCCAGGCCGGCGGCAGTACGCGCTCGTGCAACATCGCGTCGCGCGAAACGATCACGCGGCCTTCGTCGGGTGCGAGCAAGCCCGCCTCGCCGATCTCGGTTTCGAAGGTGCCGCCGGAAACCGTGAGCCGGTGATCGGCGGCGGAAAAGCGCAGCGGCACGCTCCGGCTGCCGTGCACGGCATCGCCCGCGCGCCAGAACGCGACTTCCCAGTGATACTGCCCCTGCACCTGGTGCAATTGTGCGGCGCCCGCGAAGCGCGCCTGGAAGGCGGCGAGTTCGGGATGCTCCTGATCGTCGCCGAGGCCGGGCGGCGCTGCCACCATCAGCACGCCGTAACGATGCTGCGCGCACCAGCCCGCGAGCTGCGCGCCCTGAGCTGCGAGCGCGGCGGGGTCCTGCCAGTTGAAGAACGCCTCCGCGCCTTCGATGAAGAACTGGCTTTCGGGCGCGGCGCACTGCCCGGCGAGCGCGTTGAGCGCTTCGATCAGCACCTGCGCGCCGTCGCGCTCCGGCAGTGTGCGTAGCGCGCATACGTTTGCCCATGCATGCGTCGAACCGCTCTTGTCGAGATCGACGCCTTGATCGCGCAGCGCCGCCGTGAGGCTCGCGCCGTCGCGCGTGGAAAGGACGGTGGCGGGACCTGTGAGCGCGGCGGCGGCGGTCTGCCAGAACAGCGCGTCGCGCGCGGGCGAGGCGCTCGCGTAGACCACGTGCACCTGGCCCGCGCCGAGCGAAGCGAGCGAGGCCGGCAGGCCGTCGATCGCGAGCGGCTCGCGGCGCGCGAGCCGCGAGAACAGCGAGCGGCGCGTATCGCGGCCGGCGCCGGCGGGCGCAGCGGAAAGGGTGGCGGGATCGTTCATCGTATTGCTCGTCTCGCGGATTGCATCGTCGCGGGTTTCATCGTCGTCATGCGCGCTCGCTCCGTGGCCATGTCAGTAGGCCGAATAAGGGACGACCGGCCGCGGCGGGAACGGCACCGGACCCTTTTGCGGGGAGAAGAAGTAGCGCAGGTAAAGCACACCTACGTTCGGCGCATAGTCGCGCGAGCGGTCGAGCCGGAAGCGGCCGCCCACCACGAAGTGCTCTGTCACGCGATATTCGGCCGCCGCTTCGACCGCATAGCTGAAGCCGCCGCCCGAGCCGCCGCCAAAGAACGGCGAACCGAGGTCGTTGGCGCTCATGAACGCGAGCGCCTGGGCCTGCAGGCCTGGGCGCGTCGGGTAGAACGGCGACTCGTTCTCGTTCGTGAACGACATGCCCACCGATCCGTCGATCTCCCAGGAAAGCTTCTTGTAGCGTCCGGTCCAGTCGAGCGGAATGCTGACCGAAAAATAGCTCTGCGGACTGTAGTAGCCGCCGTTACCGAACGTGTAGTTGTGTTCGTTCTTCGAGTATTTCCAGTAATTGAGCGTGAGGCCGCTCGACACGATCTGGTCGGGCCGCTTGAACACCGACCAGTCGTAGCCGCTGCGAACCTTGAACTCCTGGTTCGTCTCCACATTGGTGCCGGTCAGCAGGCCGAAGCCGATGCTCGTGAAGATCGTGCCCGGCCCGAAGTCCTGCGCGCCGCGCACGGTGAAGCCGTTGCGCACGACACCGCCCCACTTCTCGCCCGTGACCGGATCGATGCCGCCCGCATAGGAAACCAGGCTCGCGGTCACAGGGCGGCGCGAGACGTCGAGCGAGAGCGACGAACCGCTCGGGAAGTCGTGGCGGTACTGAATGCCGCCCAGCACGCTCGTGATCGGGAAGCCCACCGGCGTGCTGCCGATGTCGGCGCGCCAGCTATTGTTCGCACCGCTGAACTCGTAACCCGCCGCGAGCGCGACGCCCGTCGCGGTCTCGTTGACAGAACCGAGCCCGGCGTTGCCGAGCGCGGCGATCTTGCCGTACTTGTACGCGATGTCGAGGTCGTTGCCGGGCAGCGTGCCCGCATTCAGATAGACCGTATCGGCGTGGAAGAAATAGTGGCCCGTATAGCCATCAGGAATGCGAACGTATAGCGGGACTTCGGTGGCGTGCAGCTCGGAAATGCCGGGGTCGCCCGAGAGGTTCGACTGATACCACCCGGTCGCGACCTGCCCCTGCTTGCGGTCTTCCAGGCCCTGCAGCGCGCGGCCTGCCGACGTCGTGCCGTCGGCGTCGGGCCGCGTGCCTTCGGCCACTTCCTGCGTGCGCGAGGTGCGATAGAGGCTCGCGGCTTCGTTGTAGTTGCCGCGCGCCTGCGCAACGCGCCCCGCCTGGATCGTAATGTCCGGGTTGTCCGGATACTGCTCGCGCAACGGATCGACCACGGCGGAAGCCTCGTCGTTCAGCCCGAGCGCGGTGAAGCGCCGCGCCACGGCAAGGCGCGTGTCGATGTCGTTCTCCGCGGTGTCGGCCAGCACTGCGCGCACCATGTCGGCGGCCTCCCGGTCTCGGCCCATGCGCTCCAGCATACGCGCAACGGCGAGGCGTGCATCGGCGTCGTCGGGTTGCGTCACGAGCACCTTCTGCGCGGAGGCCATTGCGCCCTTGTAGTCGCCCTTCGCCTCGCGCAGATCGACGTCTTCGAGCCGCCAGCGCTTGGTCGTCTTGAGGCGGTCCGGCACGGCGTCGAGCGTATGGCGGGCGCCCGTCAGGTCGCCCGCCTCGATCTGACGGCCGGTTTCGCGCGCGACGAGGCGCAGCTCCTGGTCGTCGAGACTGGCCTTCTGTTCGTCGGTGATGCCGGGCTGATCGCGCGTCGCGTCGATCCAGTTCGCCCACGCGTCGTCGCGGTTGGCCGCCGCCAGCAGCTCGCCGTAGCGCACGCGCGCGCCGTTCGCCGCCGGGTCGTCGGGGTGCGCCGCGAGCCAGTCCTGCACGAGCTTCAGGCCCCGGTCCGGCTCGCCGATCGCGATCCACTCGCGCCCGACCGTGGCGAGCATCTGCGGGTCGTTGGCCGCGTTCGCGTCGGCGGCGGCGGAATCGAGCAGCGCGCGCGCCTCGTCTTCCTTGCCCTGAGCGATGAGCTGGCGGGCCTGCGCGATCTTCTTCTGCGCGGCGAGATTGCCCATTAGCTCGCGCATGCCTTCGCTGCGCTGTGCTTCGGGCACCGCGTCGAGTTGCGCGGCGGCCGCTTCGACGTCGTCCACGGAATTCAGATAGAGCGCCGTGGCGTAGCGCATGTCGGGCGCCTGCGAGACCTTCAGGCCGTCTTCCATGACCTGGCGGCCCAGTGCGGGCAGGCCCAGATCGCGATATTGGCGCGCGAGCCTGAAACGCGTCCATGCGTCGTCGGGCGTGAGGCGCACGGCTTCTTCGAGTTTCGCGATGGCCGGACTCTTGCGGTTGTCCGCGAGCAGCTGGTCCGCCTGGATCGAGAGCAGTTCGGCGTGCAGCTGCTTTTGCTCCGCGCTCGAACCGCTCACGCGCGGCGTCGTGGCGGCGATGAGCGGCTCGATCTCGCTTTCGCGGCCCGTTTCGCGCAGTACGGTCACGAGGCCGCGTAGCGCGTCCATGTCGGGCTTGGGCGCGTTCACGAGCGGCCGCAGCACGGCTTCGGCTTCGGGCCACTTCTTCTGCGCGATGAGCGCGTTGCCGAGGATATCGCTGGCGGTCGTGTTGCCCGGATCGAGCTTGAGCGCCTCGCGCGCGAGCGTTGCGGCTTCTTCGGGCTTGCCCTGCGAATTGGCTTCGCGCGCCTTCGCAATGGTGCCCCAGATGGTGGCCGTCTTTTCGAGGCTGCGCCACTTGCCGGCGTTGTCCGGGTCGAGCTTGAGGGCGCGCGCGAACAGCTCGCGCGCTTCGTCGTGGCGGCCTTCGCGCAGCCGCACGAGACCGAGCGCGCCGATGGTTTCGCCGTCGTTGGGGTTCGCGCGCTGCGCGCTTTGCAGCGAGGTTTCGGCATCCTTGAGATCGCCGCGATCGAGTTGCGCCAGACCGCGCGCACGATCGGCGGCGCCGGGGCCGGGGGGCCGTGCACGCGCCTGGGTTGACGCTCGCGCGTTGCCTGCGGCCGTGGCCGGCGGCGCGCTAATGACGGCCGATGGGTTCTGCGCCAGGGCTTGCGCCTGCGCCTGGCCCTTCGCGCCGAGCTTCTTGCCGAGATCGGCGACGGTCTGCTTCGCGTCGGAGTCGTCGGGTACTTCCTGCAGATAGCGCAGATACCACACGTAATAGGCGGGATCGTCGTGCCCCGCGCTCGCGAGCGCGCGCCGCCACAGTTCGAGCGCGAACGCGCGGTTGCTGTCCTGGCGCTGGTACACGTGATAGATGAGGTTGAGGCCTTCCATGCGCGTGTCGGCGCGGTCGGTGAGCAGGTCGCCAAGGATCAGCGCGAGGCGGGGATCGTTCGGATTCTGCTTCACGCGCGTGCGCAATTCGCTGATCGCCTGCGCGCGGCCCGCGGTCGTGCCGGCCAGGATGCGGTAGTAGTCGCCCGCGAGATCGCCTGCGGGCGCGCCGTTCGGAAAGAGCTTGAGCAGGCGCGCCGAGGCTTCCTCGCTCTTGCCGGCGGCCGAGAGCAGGCGGATCTGAGCCATCTCCATCTTGCCGCTCGTGGCGACGCGGTAGGCGTCGTCGAGTTCTTTCGTTGCGTTCGCATTGGGCGCGATCTTCTTGAGCTGCGCGAGGATTTTCGCGGCTTCGGCCGGGCGGTTCGAGCGCAGCTCGATTTCGCCGAGCAACGCGAGCGCCTCGGGTTGCTGCGGGTCGAACAGCAGCGCTTTTTGCACGAGCCCGCGTGCGATATCCGGACGATTCTTGCCTTCCCACATGCGTGCGGCCGAGAGCAACTGCGCGGCCTGGGCGGAGGGCGTGGCGGCGTTGGCCGCCGGCTGCGGACCCGCCTGCGCGGATGCCAGATACGGCGAGGCCGCGAAGAGCAGCGCGACGATCGGCGCGAGTCTGGGTGCGAATCCTGGTACGCGTTTTGGTACGAGTTTAGGTACGAGGCGCGGTGCGATGTTCGGCAACAAGCGTTGCGGCATGCGTGAAACCGCTTCGCCTCGCAAGGCGTGCGCAGCCGCGCGCCGCGCCTCACGGCGCGCACTGCGCAGATGGGCGGCGCGGCGGGCAGACACGAGGGCGTTCAGCGCGGCGTGGGGCATGCGCTCGTCCATGCTGGGGCAACGCGACCTTGCGCGTCGAAATGGTAGAGCCCGTCGAGGTAGCCGAGCCCGAACAACATCAGCACGCTGCTGTAGTAGCCAGGCGGCGACTTTTGCGCGAGCGTGCGGCTGCGGTCGACCTGGGCGTTCGCGAGATCGCTGCGGCCGAGTGCCGACAGATACGGCGCGACCGCGGCGGAAAAGCCGCCGTTGCCCTCGTTGGGCCCCGCTGTGCCCGTGGTCGTGTCGACGCGCTCCGGCGGAAAACCGTGCGCGCCGACGAAATCCGCGAGCGGCCTGAAGGTGGCGAGCGTGCTGGCGCGCAGAGGGTCGTCGCCCGCGAGCATGCCGGCCCACAGATACACGCGGATAGCGTTGTACGCGCTTTCGGCGTGCGTTTGCGCGTCGGGGGCGAAGCCGCCTTTCGCGTGATATTCGACCCAGTCGGGCGAGTAGCCCTTGGGCGCGGTCTCGTTGACGAGTCTCGCCGACGAGGCGAGCAGCGCCTTCCATTCGCCCGCCTCCGGCAGCGCGAGCATGAAACGCCGCATGACCTGGAGCGGCACGTAGCTCGGGTTCAGGCGCCAGCCGTCCTTGCCGATCGTAAAGCCCACGGGTCCCGGCAGCACCGTGCGGCCGAGACCCGGCAGCACGGCGGTTTCCTCGCGCACGATGTTGCGGGCCATCACCGTGCCGAGCGCGGTGTAGCGGCGCTCGTTCCAGAGGCGTCCGGCTTCGAGCAGCGTGTAGGCGATCCAGAGGTCGGCGTCGCTGGCGGGGTTGCTGTCGATCACGCCCCACTGCGGCTCGCCGGCATGCGCGGCGCCTGAAGTGCCAGACGCTGCCGACGCCGCAACCGGCTTGCCGTCCTCGCCGATGTCGCGCCGTCCCCAGATCCATGCCGGCAGATGCGTGGCGAGGTCGCCCTGCGCAAGGTTGTTTTCGGTCCACGTAAGGACTTTGTCGAAGCTCGCGCGGTCGTTCGCGACCAGCGCAAAAAAGAGCGCGTAGGACTGTCCTTCGGAAACGGTCACCTGGCGCGGCGTGCTCGCGTCGATCACGCGGCCGTCGGCGCTCAGCAGCGTGCTGCGAAACGCGTTCCACGCGGGCCAGGCGCAGGCCGCGGGGCTGGCGGATTTTGCCGCGCTGCCGCTGGCGCTGGCGGCCGGCGCGGCCGCGTGCGCTGTCGCAGCCGGCATCAGCAGCGCCAATGTTGCGAGCGGTGCGCAGGCAAACGCGCCCGCCGCGAGCCAGCGCATGAGCCGGGGCGCCAGAGCGGGCGCGAGCGTAGCCAAACCCGGACGCATCGTCAGGTCCCGGAGCGGCGGGAGGCCATGCGGCCGAGCGCCCAGAACACGGTGAGCGCAACGATCAGACCGGCCAGAATGCCCGCGAGCGCCATCAGTGCCGGGTAGCGCGAGATAAACACCCAGGCGCGCGCATACCACGGCAGATCGCCGACAAAATAGCGGTTGCCCACGCGCAGGCCCTCCACCTGGCCTTCGCGCACGAGCGTGAGATCGCCGTGCATCTGCGAGATCTTGCCGCCGTCCTGGAGCGCGTCGAGCACGTCGCCGAACTGCGCCGACGAAGTCGCGGCGAGCGCCACCACGCTCCTGCCTGACTTGAGCGGCGACTCGAAGGCGATCAGCGCCGCCATCGGTCCGCCGAGCGTAACGATCGAGCGGCCCGACGGCGTCGGGTCCTCGTCCTCGGTGCCGCCGAGCCAGCCGGGCCAGCCGCTGCGCTGGTCGCGCGTGGTCACCTCGGTCTTGCCGCGCTCGATGAGAAGCGGCAGGTCATTGCCCCACTTCTCGAGCAGTTGCGCGCCCGAGCCCGAACCGATCACAAGCAGGTTGCTGTCGCGCACGCTGTCCACCTGGCTGGCGGGCACGATCGTCAGGCGCAGCGAGGGGAGGCCCGTCCACTGGCCCATGTGGCCGAGCAGCGTGAGCACGGCTTCCTGATCCTTCGTGTCGGGTTGGTCCGGAATCACGAAGGCCGTGTCGGAGAGGTCGGCCATGCGCGTGAACGGATAGCCGCTGTTCGCGAAGTAGGCGAGGTTGGGCAGCGACGTGTAGTGCGCGAAGCCGCTGAAGTCGATGACCGAGTCGGGATCGACGGCCGCGCGCGCAACATCGTTGGCAGTCGAGGTGCACAGCCCCGTCTTCTGCGAATCGATATGGAACTGGAACTGGAACTGGTTGTCGCTGCCCACGCGGAACGCGGGGATTTCCAGATTCGTTGATGAACGGGTGTCCGAGCCCGAAAGCAGCGGCACGTTGATGCGCGCTTCGTCGGAGGCGCGCGTGACGGGACGCAGCCGTTGCGAGCGCACGAGTTGATCGTTGATGCTCACGTTGAGCACCGAGTCGTTCCATGCGGAAGGCGCCGTGTAGCGATAGCGGATGTCGAGCGGCACGTTGCCCCGCGCCCACGCATAGAGGTCGGCGGGCACGCGCAGATTCACGCGGATCGCGGGCGGGTTGTAACCCGATACCTGGAGCTGCTGCGGGTCCGTCACCAGCTCGCGGAACAGCACGGGGCGGTCGGTGGGCACCCAGTTCGGCGCGTCGTAGGGCTTGCGCGCCGGGCCGAGATCGATCGACTTCACCATCACGCTGTTGCCGGCCATGCCGGCCTGCCCGAGCGCGACCGCGTAGGCGGCGTTCAGCAGTTCCTCGGGCGTGCGGCCCGCGAGCACGAGGAGCTTGCGGCCCGACTGCGGATCGGCGGCTGGGTTCGCCATGACCGAGACCGTGGGGCCCTTGATTTCCGGCAGGTTCAGCCCCTCCGGCACCTGGCCCGGCAGCACGAGCGCAATGGCGTTGGCGTCGGGCGGCACGGTGCGCGAGACCGGAAAGCGCGAGCCGCGATAGCTCGCGAGCGCGCCAAGCCACGACGAGACGACGCCCGCCGCGTGCAACACGGGCACGCCCGCGTTGGCGGCGAGTACGAAGGGCACGCGCACGAGGCGGTTGTCGTGGCGGTCGAAGAACGGCACAGGCAAGAGCCCGAGGTCGTCGGGCAGAACGATGCCCGCCGTGTTGAGCGTGAGCGACGTGTCGGGGCTGATGTCGGCCCAGAGGCTCGAATGATAGGCATCCTCGCAATGATCGAGCGTGTAGTGCGCGATCATCTGCACGGTGATGCGGTTGTAGTCGGTGAAAAGGCGCGGATCGAGATCGATCTCGCTCGTCACGAGTTGCCCGGCCGTCTCCTTCACGAGCGGAATCGTCGCGACGACTTCACCGTTCACAAACACCCTGAGATGCGAAAGCGAAAAGATCAGCGAGGGCGAGTAGGTGTAGACGAGCTTGAGCTTTGCGCTGGTCACGACTTCGTCGGTGCGAACGTCTACATTCATGCCGCCGGTGGGATCGAGGCCGCGCAGCGGGATCGGCCCATACGCACCCATCTGGCGCAACGTGAACGTGCGCGTGCGCGGCTGCCCGAGCGGCGTCGAAGCGGCAGGCTCGGGAATGACGGAGCCCGGTGCCGTCTGGATGACAACGGGCCCCGTCACAGGGGCGGAAGCAGCGGCCGCAGCGGAGGCCGTAACTGGCGCTGCGGCGGGAGCGGAGGCGGGAACGTCGCTTGCTCCCGCCGCCTTTGTCGTCTGCGTAGCGGCGACAGCCGATTTGTCCACCGCGAAAAGGCTCGCCCCCAGCAGTAATCCGGCGACGAGCGCGCCCAGCCCAACTTGAACGGAGAGTCGCATCGCAACAGCCCTTTGTTTTCTTCGCAGTGGCTGTCTTTATCTTGCAAAGACAGCGGCTATGGTTATTGGCGGCGTGGTGCCGCCAAGCGTTATCTCGAAACGGCGTCAATGTGTGGTGGAGTTTAGCGGAGAGCCAAGGATCGCGCCCTATGAATGCGCGTGTTTATGCCCGTTGCGTAAAGCGCGCAGATGACGGGCTGGCGCGGCCTGACGGCCGGTTTGACAGTTGGGCGCTCGGATTGGGCTGGCGGGTCGGCGCGATTGACAATTCCTGCGCGCGCAACGAAAGGCGGTGGCGTTGCGAGCGCGCAACGCGGTCGCCGGAGATGGTGCGCCAAAAGCCGGCCCTCCGGTCCATTCAATTACTAAGGACGTCGAATCGATGGGGCATGCAGCCACCTCGCGCATGTGCAGTGTCGCGAGCGGTGAGGTAATCTCGGCGGCTCAGATCCAGAAGCGGAGCAGGGTAATGAACGAGCAAACGTGGCAAGCAGTGGACGACTGGTTCTGCGAGCGGCTGATCGGTCCCGATGATGCGCTCGACGGCGCGCTCGCCGCAAGCGCCAAAGCGGGCCTTCGCGCGATCAACGTGGCACCGAATCAGGGCAAGTTTCTGCATCTGCTCGCGCGCATCCAGGGCGCGCGGCGCATCCTCGAAATCGGCACGCTGGGCGGCTATAGCGCGATCTGGCTCGCTCGCGCGCTGCCCGATGACGGCGCGATGGTGTCGCTCGAATTCAGCCCGGAAAACGCGGCCGTTGCGCGGGCCAACATCGCGCGGGCGGGGCTCGATGCGAAGGTGACGGTCATGACGGGCCTCGCGCTCGAATCGCTCGATGCGCTCATCGCGCAAGCCGTGCCGCCGTTCGACTTCGTGTTTATCGACGCGGACAAGAGCAACAACCCGAATTACCTCGAACGCGTGCTGCAGCTTTCGCGCCCGGGTACGGTGATCGTGGCCGATAACGTGGTGCGCGAAGGGCGCGTGGCCGACCCCGCGCATCACGAGGACGATGTGGTCGGCTTGCGTCGCTACTTTGACATGCTTGGAAACGACAGGCGGCTTGCGACCACGGCTGTGCAGACGGTGGGCAGCAAAGGCTGGGACGGGTTTGCGATCACGGTGGTGGGCGGGTAGCAAACGTCGATCGCCCATACACATGCGCCAAAGGCAAAAAGGGCCTGGCAGATGAACTGCCCGGCCCTTCGTCCGTCTAGCTACGCGCTGACGATCGCCGGTCAGAAGTCCGTCGTCATCGAGAACAACACGGTACGCGGCGCGCCCATCGTCAGATAGCCACCGTTGGTCGACGACCAGTACGCCTTGTTGGCGAGGTTATAAACATTGGCGCGGAACGTAGTCGGACGGCCGAACACGTTCGTCGCATAGCGCGCGCCGATGTCCACGGTGTCCCACGCCTTGATCGACATGGTGTTGGCCGCATCGAAATACTGCGGACCCGTATGCGTCCAGCGTGCCGAAAGCGTGAGGCCCTGCACCCCGGGCACGTCGTATTCGGCGCCCAGGTTGAGCAGGAAGCTCGGCACGCCTACCGGGGTCTTGCCGTCGGTCGACCCCCCGTCGGTGTCGAGTTGCACGGCGTTGATCCAGGTTGCGCCCGCGATCAGACGCACGCCCTTGTACACCTCGCCGAACACCGACGCTTCCACGCCGCGATGGCGCTCGTTGCCGTTGGCCACATAGGCGCCCGCGCTGTTGGTGTAGGTCTGCGGCTTTTCGAGCTGGAACAGCGCGAGCTGCGCGCCGTACTTGCCGTTGTCGTACTTCGCGCCCACTTCATACTGCTTCGTGCGCTCCGGCGCGAGCTGGTCGCCGTAGTTCGTCGTGCCCTGAGGCGCAATGCCGCCCGCCGAAAGCGACTCGCTGCGGTTCGCGTAGATCGAGACGTTCTCCCACGGCTTGACGACGAGGCCGAACAGCGGCGTGGTGATCGAGTCGTTGTAGTTCGAGGTCTGCAGCAGCGTCGACGACGAGTAGCCGTTCGACAGGATCTCCTGGTGACGCACGCCCACCGTAAACAGCACGCGGTCGTGGAAGAAGCCGAGCGTGTCCGAGGCCGAGACGCTGCGCATCAGGTTCAGTGCCGTGATCGGCGGGTTGCCGTCCATGCCGGCCTGATAGGCCGTCGCCGGATACGGCACCTGCACGCCGCTGTAGAGGCTGGTCGGGAACGAATTGGAAAGCGTCCAGCCCGACTGCGTTTCCACGCGCACGATCGAGGCGCCCGCGGTTACGAAGTGGCTCACCGGACCGGTGTTGAAGTGGCCGCGCACGCCCGTTTCCGCCGAGGTCGCGCCTTCCTTGCGCACGACGCCCAGGCGCGAGCCGGTGGTGGTCGTGGGATCGGTGTAGTAGGGCGAGAAGTATTCGCCGTGCTCGTTCGTGTGGCGCACGCCGCCCGTCACATACGCGGTCCAGCCGGGCAGGAAGTCGTATTCGGCGCGCAGGATGCCGACGGTGTCTTCCGCGTCGCTATACGACCAGGTCTGCGCGTAGTTGTGCGTCGCCGAGGGCACACCCGGAATTTCGTCGCCGAGCACATAGACGACGGGGCGGCCGTCCGAAACGTGCTGACGCTGATACATGAAGTCGCCTTCGAGACGCAGCTTCTCGCCGCGCCAGTCGAGCGCCACGGCCGTCTGGTTGGCGCGGCGCATTTCGCTGTCGATGCTTGTTTCGCCGTCGCGGTTGTACTGGTTCACGCGAATGCCGAACTGGTCGTTGTCGCCGAAGCGGCGCCCCACGTCGATATGCGTGCCGAACTCGCCCGAGGCGCTGCCTTCGAGCGTCACGCGCGTGAGCGGCTTGTCGTCGGCGCGCTTCAGTTGCAGGTTCACGCTGCCGCCGATCGAGGTGCCGTTGGGCGCCGCGCCGTTCAGGAATGCGCTCGCGCCCTTGAAGATGTCCACGCGCTCGAGCGCAGCCGTCTCGACGAGCTGGCGCGGCGTGATGCCGTACAGGCCGTTGAGCGAGATATCGTCGCTGTCGAGCGTGAAGCCGCGAATGACGTATACCTCCTGGAAGTTGCCGTAACCGTAGGCGGTGCGCACGGCCGGATCGTTCGAGAGCACATCGGCAATGGTGCGCGCCTGCTGGTCCTCGATCAGCTTCGCGGTGTACGTCGTCATGCTGAACGGCACGTCGATGTTCTTCTGCGAACCGAGCACGCCGAAATCGCCGCCGCGCGCCACGTGGCCGCCGCCAAAGGTCGGCTGCAGGTCGCCCGGCAGCGTTTCCTGGGACGCCTGCACCTTCACGGTGGGCAGCGTGGCGTTGCTGGCGCTACCGGTTGCGGCGGCGCCGCTCGCTGCGGCGGGCGCGTCGGCGGTTTGCGCGAACGCCGCGGCGGGCAGGCTGAACGCGACGGCGATGGCGGCGAGGATCGCAACCCGGGAAGCGGGGAAATGCGAAGGCAAATTGAAAGGCGGGTGCAGACGGGATGCGGACATAAAAAAGGTCGTAGCGAAGGTAGCGCTGGCGCCTCGTGATGCCTTGGCGCTGTGCGCAGGCTCCGGGCGAATGGTTATGCTTTGCCGGCCAGACAGGGCTCGCGGAGCTGGCCCCATGAGCGGCCCGGAAAAGTATGCGGATTGTATTGCAAATGAGAATGCGTGTTATTTAAATATTGCTGTCAGTAGGTGTATTCGGCGTTTACGCAACAATTTCAGTGTCGGGCATTCGATGTGGGCGCAACGAAAGCTTGGGAAATTCGGGGGCACAAGGTTTGCGTGCGCCGCGCGAACGCGCGGCGTCGTCCAGCGTCGTTGCGCGCTCAACCAATGCACAGCGCGACGCTTGACGCCGCATGGGCAAGACGCGGCCTGGCCCGTTTTCGAGGCGCGTTCCATGCGGCGCCGATAAGCAGATTCGATGCCTTTCGGCAGTCCTTTCGTTGGTTCGCACGGCGCGCTCAAACCTACAATGAGGCTTCGTGATGTTCGACGTCTGGTGAACCGGAAATGACTGAAAAATCGATGCTCGTGGTGAGCGCACACAGCGCGGATTTCGTATGGCGCGCGGGCGGTGCGATTGCCCTGCACAAGAAGAACGGCTATCGCGTGAAGGTGGTGTGTCTCTCGTTTGGCGAGCGCGGCGAGTCTGCGAAGCTCTGGCGCAAGGGCCCCGACATGACCATCGAGAAAGTGAAGGCCGCGCGCCGCGAGGAGGCGCTCGCCGCCGCCGAGATTCTGGGCGCGGAGTGCGAGTTCTTCGATCTGGGCGATTACCCGCTGCGCGTTTCCGATGAAGCGCTTCTGCGCCTCGTCGACGTTTATCGCGACGTGCAGCCCGCGTTCGTGCTGAGCCATTCGCAGAAAGACCCGTACAACTTCGATCATCCGCTCGCGATGCACGTGGCGCAGGAAGCGCGCATCATCGCCCAGGCCGAAGGCCACAATCCGGGGCAGAAGATCGTCGGCGCGCCGCCGGTCTACGCATTCGAACCGCACCAGACCGAGCAGTGCGAGTGGATTCCGAACACGTTCCTCGACATCACCGAAGTGTGGGACGTGAAACGCCGCGCCATCGAATGCATGGCGGGCCAGGAACACCTTTGGGAGTACTACACGCGTGTCGCGCAACAGCGCGGCGTGCAGGCCAAGCGCAACATCGGCATTACGGCGAAGCGCGACATTCAATACGCGGAAGGCTATATGCGCCTGACGCCCGCAGTGGTGGGAGATCTGTCATGAAACGTGGTGTCGTCGTCACCCAGATTCCGCGCGCCGACGCGCGTCACATCGAAATCCTCAAGGAAGCCGGCACGGCCACCGTGCACGAGGCGCAAAGCCGTCTCGGCCTGCTCGCCACGTATCTGCGGCCCATTTATTCGGGCGCCGCGATCGCGGGCTCGGCCGTGACCGTGCTCATGCCGCCCTCGGACAACTGGATGCTGCACGTGGCCGTGGAGCAGTGTCGCGAAGGCGACGTGGTGGTGGCTGCACCCACTTCGCCTTGCGAAGATGGCTACTTCGGCGAGCTGCTCGCCACCTCGCTCGCGGCGCGCGGCGTGCGCGGCCTGATCATCGACGCGGGTTGCCGCGACGTGCGCGCTCTGAAGGCGATGGACTTCCCGGTGTGGTCGAAGGCCGTTTCGGCGCAAGGAACGGTGAAGGAAACGCTCGGTTCGGTGAACGTGCCGGTGGTGTGCGCGCAGCAGATCGTGCATCCGGGCGACGTCATCGTGGCCGACGACGACGGCGTGGTCGTGGTGCCGTTCGCCACCGTTGCGAAGGTCGTGGAAGCGACCCAGGCGCGCCTCGCCAAGGAAGAAAAGACGCGCGCGGTGCTCGCGGGCGGCACGCTCGGCCTCGACTATTACGGCATGCGCGAGCGCCTGGCCGAAAAGGGTCTGCGCTACGTCGACACGCCGGCAGACGCCTGAGTCCGCAGCGTTTGACTTCACACGAGGCGCCGACAACGAGCGCCGCAAGGGCGCTCGTTTCGCTTCGCGATGACCTGACGAAGCGGGTTAAAGAATGCGGTCCAACGCCTTCGCGAACCTCGCGACCGTGCCTTCGATGTCATGCAGTTTTTCGAGGCCGAATAACCCGATACGGAAGGTCTTGAAGTCTTCAGGCTCGTCGCATTGGAGGGGAACGCCAGCCGCGATCTGCACGCCGGCATCGGCGAACTTCTTGCCGGATCGTATGCCGTCGTCGTCCGAATAGCTGACCACGACGCCCGGTGCCTCGAAACCTTCGGCCGCGACGCTTCGGAAACCCTTGCTCGCGAGCAGCGAGCGAATACGCTTGCCGAGTTCGAGCTGCTCCACCATTACCTTGTCAAAGCCGTATGCCTCGGTTTCCTTGATCACGTCGCGCAGCGTCGCGAGACTGTCCGTGGGCATGGTCGCGTGGTAAGCGAATCCGCCGCTCTCATAGGCTTCCATGATCTGCAGCCACTTGCGAAGATCGCAGGCGAAGCTGGTGCTGGTCGTTGCGTCGATCCGTTCGCGCGCGAGCGGCCCGAGCATGACGAGCGCGCAACAGGGTGACGCGCTCCAGCCCTTTTGCGGTGCGCTGATCAGGATATCGACGCCGCTTTTCTCCATGTCGACCCAGACCGTACCGGAGGCGATGCAGTCGAGTACGAACATGCCGCCTACGGCATGCACGGCGTCGGCCACCGCGCGCAGATACGCATCGGGCAGCATCATTCCGGATGCGGTTTCGACATGCGGCGCAAAGACCAGATCGGGCTTGTTCTCCTTGATCGCCGCGACGACTTCTTCGACCGGGGGCGGCGCATAGGCGGCCTGCCTTCCCTGTTCGACCGGGCGCGCCTTCAACACGATCGATTCAGAGGGAATGCTGCCCATGTCGAAAATCTGCGACCAGCGGAAACTGAACCAGCCATTGCGAATGACGAGGCACTTCCTGTTCGTCGCGAACTGCCGGGCAACGGCTTCC
Source organism: Paraburkholderia sp. BR10141 (assembly GCF_056155635.1). Lineage (NCBI taxonomy): Bacteria > Pseudomonadati > Pseudomonadota > Betaproteobacteria > Burkholderiales > Burkholderiaceae > Paraburkholderia > Paraburkholderia sp. BR10141. Next base: position 29,634 of record NZ_JBMIQH010000016.1, read on the forward strand.
ATGCCGAAAGTCCCGCTGCCTGGGACGATCACGACCGACTTCGCGTTGTAGACTTTTTTCAGGGAGCTGGAGATATCCCGCATGACGCCCTGAAAGAGCTGCGACATGTGATTGATCGAGCGGTCGGTGTAAACCACTGAATATTCGAGGAGTCCCTCGCGGTCGACATTGGGAAGTAAACCTGACACGCTCGCCTCCGATAAAGGATGAACAAGGTGAGCAGCATGTGCGATTCGATGCTGCTGCACCCATGCAGATGGGTTTGTTGTCGCGACGAAAATAGATTCTAACGAATGCCGTCTGCAGGCTGGGGCATATTTTTCTGTGCTATCTGGCGCAAGTACAAAGCGCCTGGTGGCCCGGGGCAATGGTGCGATGCGGCAGAACCGGTGTCTGTCTCACGTGCGCGCGGGCGGCTGCGGATTGTTGGCCGGGTTCGTGTCGAACCGGTTCACGCTTTCGATGCCCAGCTGGTCAGCGAGGGCCGAGAGCCGAGCATACAGCCCGTCGGCGCTTTCCCTGTCGTAGACCGCTTCACCGCGAACGTATATCGCGAACGACTTCAGGTACTTCGCCTTTTTCGCTGGATTGGCGATCGTCTCTTTCGTCCATTGATATAGCGGATAACGTTCCCGCCCGGCGCGTTCCGCCTCTTCGACATAATCGGCGAATGCGTCGAACTGGCACTTCAAGGAGGCGTCGTGATCGCGCAAGACGGCTTCGAGTAAGTCGCGCCCCGCGTAGGAGCGGTTGTCCCGCAGCGCATCGGCCAACTCGGGCACGACGGTGATGCGGACCTGGAATTGCCACGTTTCTGCCATGCATGCCTCCTGCGTTGACGCACAGCATAACCGCTCTGACGCGGCCGCATGCTGCCGCTCATGGCTATTCTCGTCGGGAATCGGGCTTATGAAGAATCTGCGAATTATCGCTCCGTCATGTGGCCACTACGATCTACCTGTCACTCATCACCCGGCAGAAGATTTTCATGTCCACACCCGCAGGCAAAGTCGCCGCGAATAGCGGCGCCACGACTGGCACCGGTTCGAGCCATCCAATGCTGTTCACGCCGATACAGATCGGCAACCTGAACCTCGCCAACCGGATCGTGATCGCCCCGATGGCCCAGTACTCGGCCGAAGAAGGGCTGATGAACGATTGGCACCTGATTCATCTCGGCCAACTGGCGCTTTCCGGTGCGGCGGCGCTCACCATCGAGGGGACGGCGGTCACCCCCGGGGGGCGCACGAGTTACGGCGACGTAGGGCTCTATTCCGACGAGAGCGAATTCGCCATGGCGCGCGTGCTGCAGAGCGTTCGGCGCTGGTCCGACACGCCGATTGGGATCCAGCTCAACCATGCCGGCCGAAAAGGCTCGCGGCAGAAGTTATGGGACGGCGGCGCACAGATTCCTCATGGTCGCGCAAACGGCTGGAACACCTACGGCCCATCCCCGGTTGCTTTCGCGGCCGGTGAGACACCACCCACTGCCCTGGACCGCAGCGGACTGGCCGCGATTCGCGATGCCTTCGCGGCCGCCGCGCAACGCGCCTCACGGCTCGACCTGAACTTCATTCAAATCCTCGGTGGGCACGGGTATCTGCTCCATCAATTCCTTTCGCCGCTCTCGAACCACAGGGACGACGAGTACGGCGGCTCGCTGGAAAACCGCATGCGCTTTCCACTCGAGGTCTTCGAAGCCGTGCGAGACGCGTTTTCGCACGATCGCCCCGTGACGATGCGGATCTCCGCGACGGACTGGATGGACGGCGGGTGGTCCGTGCACGACGCGATCGCTTTTGTCCACGCACTGGAGGCCAGGGGCTGCGCCGCGATCAATGTCTCGAGTGGCGGCTCGAACCCCGCCGCGCAAATTCCCGTCGGGCCCGGCTATCAGGTTCCCTTCGCACGGGCCGTGAAGCAGGCGACGACGCTCCCTGTCATCGCCGTCGGCATGATCACCGAGTTCGAACAAGCCGAATCCATCCTCAGCACGGGAGACGCCGATCTGATCGCGCTGGCCCGAGCGGTGCTTTTCGACCCGCGCTGGCCATGGCACGCTGCCGCTCACTTCGGAGCCCAGGTCAGGGCGCCGAAGCAGTATCTTCGCGCTCAACCCAGTCGGCTGCAAAAGGTGTTTGTTTGAAGCGGCGATGTCGATGTCCGCGGGCCAGGCCGCCTCAGCGCGCTTGGCCCAACTGCTCGTCGATCGTCCTCGTCAACGGCGATTCCACGCGCCCGGTATGCAATGTCTGCACGGGCTCGATCAGCACGACCCAGCATTCGTCCTCTGCGACGGGATTGTGCAGCGTGCCGCGCGGCACGACGTGCATCGAGCCCGCGGGCAGATCGACGACACGCCCGTCCTCATACTCGATTTTCAGGTGCCCGCGCACGACGAAGAACAGTTCGTCCTCGTGCTCGTGGTCGTGCCACACGAGCTGCCCGCGCACTTTGGCGACCTTCACGTACTGATCGTTGACCTGGGCGACGACTTTCGGCGACCAGTAATCGGACACGCCGGCGAATGCGGCTTCGAGGTCGAACGATTCGGCAAACGGATGACCAGACATCGTTATCTCCATGCTGGAATGACGGATGCGGCGAGCAGTACGCCCATCGCAAGGTTAAGGATGCGCCAATGGCGCGGCGTGCGAAAGAGGCGGGCGAGCAGCACGCCAAGCGCACACCACAGCGCGAGCGAGACGCATGCGGCCACGCCGAACGCAGCGCTGAGCAGCAGCGCGAGTCGGTTCGGACTGCTTGCGAGCAGCGCGAACGACGCCGCGGCGCCGATCGTCATCGCCCAGCTTTTCGGGTTGAGCCATAGCAGCAGGAATCCGTTGACGAGCGTGATGGGGTGCGCGGGGCCGTTACCTGCGTTCGGCGGCCCGCTGCGCGCGATGCGCCACGCGAGCCACAGCAGATACGCGGAGCCGACTGCCTTGACCGCCGTTTGCAGCGACGGCAGCGCGAGCAGCAGACCGCCCAGGCCGAGCCCGGCGACGGCGGCGAGCACAGCCAGGCCGATCGCGATGCCGAGCATCAGCGGAATCGAACGCGCGAAACCGAAGCGCGCACCCGAAGCGGTGGCGAGCGTGGTGGCGCCGCCGGGCGTCACGGTCGCAATGACGACAAACAGGAGAAGCGGCAGGATCGAGGTCATCGGTGCAGATCCGGAAGAATGAAACTTGCACTGTACTGATCGCCGACGCATCATCAAAGGCAATAATCCTGATGCGATTCATTACGCGGCATAATGCATCCATGAGCCGAAACCTCGACCTCGATCTGATCCGCACCTTTGTTGCCGTCGCCGACAGCGGCAGCATGACGGTCGCCGCGAATCTGCTGCATATGACGCAAGGCGCCGTGAGCCAGCAGGTGAAGCGTCTCGAAGACGTGCTGGATTGCCTGCTGTTCGTGCGCAAGACGCGCAAGCTGGAGCTATCGCGCCATGGCGAGTCATTTCTCGTGAAGGCGCGCCAGCTGCTGCAGTTGAACGACGAAATCTGGGCCGATATGACGGGCGGATCACTGCGCGGCAGCCTGCGCGTGGGCGTGCCATACGATCTCGTGACACCGCTCGCCCCGGCGATGAAGGCGTTCGCCGATGCGCATCCGCAAGTGGAGATTTCGCTCGTGTGTGCGGCGTCGCCGGAATTGAGCGAAGCGGTGCATAGCGGCCGCGTGGATATATCGCTGGTCGAATATGTCGAGAGCGAAGCCGAAGGCGAAGTCGTCCGCATCGAGCCGTTGGTGTGGGTCAAGGGGCGCGGCAGCGATGCCTGGCAGAAGCGGCCGTTGCCGCTGTCGATGGTGGACGAGCGATGTGCCTTCCGGCCGGTCGTGCTCGGCGCGCTTGCGGAGGAGGGCATTGCGTGGCGCACGGTATTCGAGAGCGGCAACATCGAGGCGACCGCTGCGACGGTGCGTGCGGGCCTCGCGATCACGACCTGGCTCGCCTCCACGGTGCCGGCCGACCTCGAGACGCTCGCGCCTCAAGCAACCGGCTTGCCCGCGCTGCCACCGTTCGCGATCTGCCTGCGATTGCCCGCGACGGTTCAGCCCGCGGCGCAGGAATTCGCGCGCCACGTGCGCGAATCGATGTCGAACGACGCAGGCACTCGACGCCCGCAGCTCGCGAGCGTTGCCTGATCTCTTGCGTTCGAGGCCGTCGCGCTTCTACAAGCGCTGCGGTAGGGCATCCGCAAAAAAGTCGGTGATCCGGCGCACGCGCGCAGGCACGAAGCGACGGCTCGGCCAGACGATGCTGACATCACGGGCGTCCCCAATGAAGTCGTCCAGCACGGTGACGATGTCGGGATGCTCGAGTTCGGCGGAGAGCGAGAGCTTCGCGAAGAGGCCGATTCCCACACCCGCGAGCACGGCCGATCGTATCGTCTCGACGCTATTGGACGACAGGTTGCCTTGGACCGGCACGTTGAAGCGCCCTTGCGGCCCATGAAACGGCCAGTTCGCCGATTCCATCAGACCGCCATAGACGAGGCAATTGTGCCTCGCGAGTTCCGCAGGATCCTTCGGTATGCCGTGCTGCTCGAAATAGCGGCGCGATCCCACGCAGACCAGCGGGGTGCTCGCGATTTTCCGCACGACCGAATCTGGATCGTTGATGGTACCCACGCGAATCGCGAGATCGATTCGATCCTCCACCATATCGCGAACGAAATCCGACAACACGAGATCGACCCGAAGACCAGGATGGCGCGACAGCAGTTCGGGAATGAGCGGGAGAACGTGCAGGCGGCCGAACGTCGAGGCGGCGGCGATGCGGGCCAGGCCCGAGACATCGAGCGTGCTGCTGCTCAGTTCGTTGTCGGCTACCTCGATTTCGTCGAGCAACGGCTTGGTGCGCTCGTAGTATTTCTGCCCTTGATCAGTGAGAGTCACGCTGCGTGTGCTGCGGTTCAATAGCTGCACGCCGAGGCGTTTTTCCAGCGCACCGATCGCCTTGCTGATGGCGGACTGTGAATCGCCGGTTCTACGCGCCGCTGCGGAAAAGCCGCCCGCTTCGACAACGGCGATGAAGGCGTTCAATTCGTGAAATCGATCCATTGCATGTCTCTCGTGAGACCCATTCCCTCGAAGAATAGATCTCATGATAACTCCGCTGATTATCATTCGTTGGGGCGGCAATTACGATGTCGATTCCGTTCACCAACAAGCAGGAATTTCAATGTCGACTCTCACAGGCAAGGTCGCCGTCATTAGCGGCGCAACGACAGGTATCGGCTTGGCGATTGCCCAGCGGTTCGTCGCCGAAGGCGCGCACGTCTTTATCTTTGGCCGTAGGCAAGGTCCGCTCGAAGAGGCTGCCAAACTGATCGGACGCAACGTGACTGCGATTCAGGCCGACGCCGCGAACCTCGATGACCTCGACCGCGTCGCCGCGGCGGTCAGGGAAGAAAAGGGTGTCGTGGACATCATCGTGTCGAACGCGGGTTTTACCGAGCAGGCTTCGATCGACACCATCACCCCGGAGCATTTCGACAAGGCATTCAACCTCATGGCGCGCGGCCCCGTCTTTCTGGTGCAGAAGCTGCTGCCGATGATGACAGGGGGCGGATCGATCATCCTGGTTTCTTCGGCCATGCACGTCATGGGCATTCCCGGGCACACGGCCTACGCGGCGACCAAGGCCGCGTTGCGTTCCTATGCGCGCACCTGGGCCGCCGAATTCAAGGATCGCGGCATTCGCGTCAACATGCTCAGTCCTGGCGTCACCGACACGCCGATACTCGACGCCCAGTCGGCGACGCGCGAGGATCTGGTGAGCATGTACAAAAGCATGGTCCCGCTCGGTCGACTCGCCCGCGCCGAGGAGATGGCCAGCGCGGCACTCTTTCTCGCCTCCGAACAGAGTTCGTATATGACGGGCGCGGATCTGATGAATGACGGCGGCATCGGCCAGGTCTGACAACCGATGCACACAATCGGCCAAAGTGATTTCCTGTTATTCAGGAATACGAATGGAGGGTGCAATTAGCTATGCAATCATCGGGCTCGGCAAGATCGGCACGGCCATCGCGCAGGCATTTGCCGATCAGGGCATCGAGGTAGCCATGGCAGGCAGACGCCCGGTCGATTCGCTCGCAGCGCAGATTGGGCCGTCGCTGGATTGACCGGCCGCGCGCTAACTCGCTTGCCGCGAGAGCGCTTTCATAACGGGCATGGCGTTGCTTGTGGACGGACGCTGCCCGTTCGCCATGCGGGAGCATGGCTCACTGTACCCGCTCCGGCTGGGCCCGAAGCTTGTCCTTGATTGCGGTCAGGCAGTTCGTGAACTGGGTGCGAAGTCCCACGGAGTTGCCGCTCGGTGCGGCAAGGCTGTCGGTTGTCACAGTCCATCCGTCGGGCGTACGCGAGACATCGAGTTCGAAGTACTCGGCCGATTCGCTGTCGAGGACCACCGACTCGCGAAAGCTGCCCTTCGCCGAACGAACGACCGCCTCGCAGCCCTGCTGGAGCCTGGCTGGCGCATGAGCAGACAAACCGGGTGAGCCGTCGCGAAAGGGGACCGCGCCGTACATGCGGAACGCCTCGAACTGCGCCGGCATGGCGGCCGTGACGAACTGGATGTCCGAATCCGAAACGGCATTTCCGCATCCCGCGAGGGCGGTGACGAAGGCTGCGAGCGCGATGCGGGCGCAATGACTCCGGTTAGCGAGTTCGTGGTTCCTGCCTGCTCGTAGTCTCTGCGCAAACGTTAGCGTTCTCATCTCCACTATTACGGCGTGCGTTATGCATATATTTATCGAGGTTAACCCTGGCATCGCATTTGTTTGACTCGACGAGCGGGCAACGCATGCGCGGTTGACGGATTCGATATCTCTGACTAGAGTCAGAGATATGAGCGCGTCCTCGATTCCTCAGATTCGTCGGTTTAACCGCATCGTCGCGGAAAGCATCGGCGCTATCGACGATCATTTCCTCGGACGAGGCCGCCCGATGGGTGAATCGCGCCTGCTATGGGAGATCGGTGTCGAAGGGGCGGATATCCGTACGCTGCGCGCGCGGCTGAGTCTTGATTCGGGTTATGTCAGCCGTACGCTGGCGTCGCTCGAGCGGCAAAAACTGGTCGTTGTCCTCACCGATTCGAAAGACCGCCGGGTTCGCCGGGCTTGCCTGACTGAGGCGGGTCTCGTCGAAAGGGCTGAACTCGAACGGCTCTCCGACGCGGTCGCGTTACGCGTGCTCGAACCTCTCGGAGAGAAACAGCGTCAGCGACTGGTCGAAGCCATGTTCGAGGTCGAACGTTTGCTGCAGGCATCGCTCGTGCATTTTGCGCTCGAGGACCCGGACAGCAGTGACGCGCGGTGGTGCTTCGAACAGTACTTCAGCGAACTCGACCAGCGTTTTGAAGCCGGATTCGACCCGTCCCTGAGCCTGTCGGCAGATGCTGTCGAACTGACGGCGCCGGCAGGCGCGCTAATCGTCGCAAGACTCCATGGCGACCCGATCGGCTGTGTCGCGCTGAAGTTCCACAAGAAGTCCGCGGCCGAACTCAAGAGAATGTGGGTGAGTCCTTCCGCACGCGGTATGGGCGTCGGCCGCCGCTTGATCGTCGAGGCGGAGAAACGTGCCCGCCAGGCCAAGGCGCGCGTTATTCGTCTGGAGACGAATCGAACGCTGTGTGAGGCGATATCGCTATACAGGCAATCTGGATTCGTCGAAGTCGATGCATTCAACGCCGAACCGTATGCTCATCACTGGTTCGAAAAGCGCCTGGACTGAACGAGCGCAACGCTTTGCACTACGGACTTTCGATTCTCGCTGACGATCGTCTCATGGGCTTGCGGATTCACCCCGCGCGCCGGCCCTCCACCACACGCGTTGCGGGCGCAACCTCCATCACCGCGAGCCGGATCGCGTCGATCAGCGCGCGTGCCGCAGGCGAGGGCGAGCCCTGCGCGCGCAGTGTCAGCCCGATATCGCGGCGTGTGTGCTGCAGCGGCACGTCGAGAATCACCAACTGGCCCGATTCGATTTCGTAGTGCAACTGCTGCGCCGAGAGCGCCGTGATCATGTCCGTGCCAAGCAGCAACCCGCGAATCACGGCGAGATCGGCGGTTTCGACGGTGGGCAGGGGCGGCTTGAGCTTCACGCGGCGGAACTGCGCTTCGAGCAGCCCGCGCGAAGGCGAATGCGTGCGTGAAAGTATCCATTGAGCATCACGCAGATCGTTGAGCGTGAGGCCATGCTTTTTCGCGAATGGATGATCGCGCCGCGCGAGCACGACCATGTCTTCCGACATCAATCGTTCGTTGCCGAGGCCGCTTGCCGCATCGTTTTCGCGCAGCGCGCCGAGCACGAAGTCCACGTCGCCCGCGCGCAGGCCCGCCACGAGCAGTTCATACGCGCTTTCGTCGGTCACGACGCGCACGCCCGGATGCTGCGCGGAAAGGCGCGCGATCGCGGCCGGCAGGATCAGCGTGCGGCCCAATGGCAGCGCGCCCACGGTCACCGCGCCCTGGATATTGCCGTGCAGCGCCGCAATATCGTCGGGTACGTGACGCAGTTCGTTGAGCGCGCGCCGCACGTGCAGCAGGAAGGTCTCGCCCTCGGCCGTGAGCAGCACGCCGCGCGGTCCGCGATGGAAGAGCGTGACACCCGAGCCGCTTTCGAGCACGCGCATGGCGCTGCTCACGGCGGGCTGGCTGATGCCGAATGCATTGGCCGTGCTCGGCATATGGCGGTGCCGCGCGAGAGCGACGAATAGCTGCAGCCGCCGGGTGTTGAGCAGATACGCGGGAAGCGTGCCTTCGCTCAACGCGCGCCGGCGCGCCTGGCGCGCTGAGCACCACTGCGCGAGTTCTTCCAGTTCGCCAAAAATTCGCGCGCAGCGCTCGAGCACCACGCGGCCCACGGCCGTGGGCAGCATGCCCGACGGTTTGCGCTCGAAGAGCGGCGCGCCCAGCGCCGTCTCCAGTTCCTGCACCGAGCGCGTGACGGCCGATTGCGCGCGATACAAGGCCGAAGCGGCGCGCGTGGCGCTGCCCGTGTCGGCAACGAGGCGAAAAGCGCGCAGATGCGCGAGGTTCAGGAGTTCGGGCTGGCTCACGGCTCGATCATGTCGTTTTGGGTGGGATACGCGCCGTGTCTCATGCGGCGACCGTGGCAACCATGGCAACTGCGGCGGCGGCGCCATCGTCGACCGCGCTCAGATGCAGCCGGTCGACCGAAAGATTGAGGCTCTCCTTCGAAATATGCGTGTGCTCTTTCATCAGCGCCTCGACGCGTGCGCCTTCGCCGTTGACGAGCGCGCCGACAATGGCGTGATGCTGGCGGTGCGCATACGAGAGCATCATGAACTGACGCTGCTGCGCGGCCTTGTCGAACACCACCGTGCCCGGCGAGACGAATGGAATCTTGTCGTTGAGCCCGAGCGCGGCACTCACCGCAAGATTGTGCGCCGCTTCCACAATCAGTGCGTGGAAGCGGCCGTTCATCGCGGCGTAGCGCGTTTCCGCTTCGCTGTCGAGCACGCCGGCCGCGAAAATCGCGTCGCCTTCGCGCAGACAGTCTTCGAGTGCGCGCGCGAGCGCCTGGTCCACGCCGCGCTCGGCGACCGTGCGCGCGGCGAGCCCTTCGAGCACGCCGCGCACGTCGATGGCGTTGAGCACGTCGGTCACCGAAAAGCGCCGCACGGTGTAGCCGCGCGCGCCCGAGCGCTCGACGAGGCCTTCGGTGGCGAGCACACTCAGCGCATAGCGCAGCGGCGTGCGCGAAATGCCGAGGCGCTCGGCGAGTTGCGCCTCGACGAGCCGCTCGCCGGGCTCGAGTTCGCCGGAGAGGATGCGCGTGCGCAGCGCCTGCACGATGGTTTGCTGGGTCGTCCCGTTCATGTCATGCGTGAATCGCAGCGGGCGAGGCGCGCGGCGTATGGCGCGCGCGGCCCTTGCGAGTTCGTTCTTTTGATATCTGTTTCGTTTATGAGGAGGTTGCCGGGGCGGATCGGCCGCACTTCCCGCAACAGGGTTTCAGGATACCAAAAACCGTTGCGGCGCGCGGGTTTGCGCGATCGGCCGAATGTGCGCAAGCGCGCACAAGCCTTGAATTCATGAGGGAAAGGGAAAAAATCGTGGTTAACCCTTGCTTACGGTCTGGGCGGCGTTTTTGTAATTTCGTATCCCAAGTGATGGATCGAAGGCGTCTGCCGACGCATCGGGTCCAGCGCGGCGCGAGTGCGCCGCATGAACAGCAGCAGAGGGCAAGATCATGGCAAGAATAGTGGGCGGCATCGGCACATCGCACGTGCCGACAATCGGCATGGCGTACGACAAGGGCAAGCAGAACGAACCCGCGTGGGCGCCGCTCTTCCAGGGGTACGAACCGGTGGCGAAGTGGCTCGCCGAGCGCAAGCCGGACGCGCTCGTGATGTTCTACAACGACCACGCCAACAGCTTCTTCTTCGACTGCTATCCCACCTTCGCGCTGGGCGTTTCCGCCACGCACGAGTTCGCCGACGAAGGCGCGGGCAAGCGCGCGCTGCCGGACATCGCGGGCCACCCCGATCTCGCGATCCATATTGCCGAGCAGCTCGTCAACGACGAGTTCGATCTCACGATCTTCCAGGACAAGCCGCTCGACCACGGCTGCAACTCGCCGCTTTCGCTCATGCTGCCGCACGAAGGCGGCTGGCCCGCGGCGCTGGTGCCGATCCAGGTGAATGTGCTCCAGTATCCGCTGCCCACGGCGAACCGCTGCTACCGGATCGGCCAGGCGCTGCGCCGCGCGATCGAATCGTTCGAGCAGGATCTCGACGTGGTGGTGGTCGGCACGGGCGGTCTTTCGCACCAGGTGCACGGCGAGCGCAGCGGTTACAACAACACCGAATGGGACATGGAGTTCCTCGACCTGATCGTGAACGATCCGGAGCGCCTCGCACGCATGAAGCACGTGGACTACGTGCGCCTTGGCGGCGCCGAAAGCGTGGAGACGATCATGTGGCTCGCCATGCGCGGGGCGCTGGGCGGCAAGATCCGCGAAGTCCATCGCAACTACTATCTCGCGACCAGCACGGCGATGGCGGTCACGGTGTACGAAGAAGAGGGCCAGCAATGAATCCGCAACTGGTTGGCATCGAGGAACTGACGGGCACCTACCCCTTCGACATTCGCCAGAGCATGAAGGCCATGCGCCTGAATCGCTTCTTCTGGGAAATGCGTCTGCCGCAAGCGCGCGATCTGTGGCTGCGCGACCGCACGGCCGCCTACGACGCCGCCGCGCTCACCAGCGAGGAGCGCGCGCTCGTCGACGCTACGGACTGGCTCGGCCTCATTCAATACGGCGTGTGCTTTTTCGTGCTCGAGAAGTTCGCGCGCGTGGTGAAGATCACGAATCTCGGCATGTACGCCAGTATGCGCGGCGAAACCCTCGAAGCGTTCCTGAAGACGCGCAAGGTGCCCGACGCAGTCTGAGCGTTTGCCCGACCGTTTGATTTCCTGATTGACTTTTGCGCTCGGGTGGGCATTTTGCCCACTCGAACGCGTTTGACCCGCGTGGCCCCACATGCCGCGCGCTCGCTTGCGGCTCGCCGGATCTCGGGGCGGCGAGAGCGCTACCCTTCGATGCTCGAATAAACATGTTTGTTCAAAACAGGAGACCTGGAGAATGCAGGATCATAAGCAGTACAAAAAGATTGCATGGGCGATTACGGGGGCCATCGGTGTGATGGCGTGTGCTGCACCGGCGTTCGCGCAGAGCAGCGTGACGCTCTACGGCATGATGGACACGGGCATTACCTACGTGAGCAACCAGGGCGGCAAGCACAACGTCAAGATGGACGACGGCGTGAACGGCCCGAACCTGTGGGGCATGACCGGCACGGAAGACCTGGGCGGCGGCACGAAGGCCTTCTTCCAGCTCGTCAACCAGTTCCAGGTGGACAACGGCGCGTTCATGCCGAACAAGAGTCTCTTCAGCCGTACGTCGATTCTGGGTCTGAGCAACGACAAGCTGGGCAAGCTCACGCTCGGCAACCAGTACGACTTCATGACGGACTCGCTGTATTTCGCGGGCAACGATCCGGCGGAGCTCTCGGGCCACTTCTACGATTTCCGCGCAGGTCCGTTCCGGAAGCTCGCGCTGCCGAACAACCCGACTGGTTCGTTCGACTGGGACCGCATGGCTGGCGAAACCGTCAACAACTCGGTGAAGTATCTGTCGCCGACGTTCGGCGGCTTCAGCGCGGGCGCGATGTACAGCTTCGGCGGCGTGGCCGGTTCGATCGGCACGGCCAATGGCACGAGCTTCGCGCTGAACTACTCGGCACATGATTTCGGCGTGAACGCGGCCTATACGAACCTCAAGACCGTCGTGACGGGCGAAGGCGACGTGAGCGTGCGCAACTGGGGTATCGGCGCGCACTACCGTTTCGGCGGCTGGATCACGAACGCGCTCTTCACCACCGTGCACAACTCGGCCAACGGCGGCTCGGTGTATCAGGGCTCGGTGGGCGCGCACTACAACTTCACGCCTGCACTCAGCGCCGGCGCGTCGTACATGTACATGAAGGGCAACGACGTGGTCGACAACAATCACGCGCACCAGGTCGCGGCGATCGTCGATTACGCGCTTTCCAAGCGCACCAGCGTGTACGTGCTGGGCGTGTACCAGCGCGCCAGCTCGGGCGGTCTCGCGCAGATCAACGGCATGAACTCCTCGGACGGCGCTTCGAGCGGTCAGAGCCAGGCGGTTGCGCGCGTGGGCCTGCATACGCACTTCTGATGCACCGCTAGCTTCATCATCTCCGGCAGTTGTTTGACGCCGCCCGATCGGCTGATCGGGCGGCGTTTTTTCATGGTGCGCATCCTTTCACGAAAGGCTCGCGAATTGGGCAAAATAACGCCAGTCGCAACAGCACTCGCGTGACGAGAAAGGAAGTTTCATGACGGATACGGTGGATTGCGTCGTGATCGGCGCGGGCGTGGTCGGTCTCGCGGTTGCGCGCGCGTGCGCGCAGCAGGGCTGGGAAACCGTCCTCGTCGAGGCGGAAAACGCCATCGGCACGGGCACCAGCTCGCGCAACAGCGAAGTGATACACGCGGGCATTTACTACCCGCAAGGCTCACTCAAGGCGCGGCTGTGCGTGCAAGGCAAGCACAAGCTTTACGCGTATTGCGAAGAGAAGGGCGTGGAGTTCAGCCGTTGCGGCAAGTTCATCGTCGCGACGCACGAAGGGCAGCTCGATGCGCTGCGCGCGATTCGCGCGGCGGCCGCCGCCAATGGCGTGGACGACCTGCGCTGGCTCGACCGTGGCGAGGCGCGCGCACGGGAACCCGCGCTCGAGTGCGTGGCGGCGCTCGAATCGCCCTCCACGGGCATTGTCGACAGCCACGGTTTGATGCTCGCGCTACAGGGCGACTTTGAAGCGGCGGGCGGCATGCTCGCGTTTTGCTCGCCGGTCACGGGGGGCCTCGTGCGGCCGGGCCAGCCGACGCTCCTCAAGGTAGGCGGCGACGAGCCGATGGAATTGCTCGCCACGCGCGTGGTGAACAGTGCGGGCCTCTACGCGCAGCAGATCGCGGCATGCATCGAAGGCGTGCCGGCGCAATCGATTCCGCCGGGGCGCTACGCGAAGGGCAATTACTACTCGCTGGCGGGCGCGGCGCCGTTTTCGCGGCTCATCTATCCGGTGCCGGAGGAAGGGGGCCTGGGCGTGCATCTGACGATCGACCTGGGCGGCCAGGCGCGCTTCGGTCCGGACGTGGAATGGATCGACACGATCGACTACACCGTGGACCCAGGCCGCGCGGCGAAATTCTACGAGGCGATTCGCACTTACTGGCCCGCGCTGCCTGACGACGCGCTGCAACCGGGTTATGCTGGCATTCGCCCGAAGCTGGCCGAGGGCAAGCATGGCGGCGACTTCGCGATCCAGGACGCGCGCGAGCACGGCGTGAGCGGGCTCGTGAACCTCTACGGCATCGAGTCGCCTGGGCTGACGGCTTCGCTCGCGATTGCGGACGAAGTCATCGAACGCCTGAAAACACACTGACTGCAGTGGCGGATCAAACGCGAATCAACGCGAATCAACGCGAATCACAAGGAGAACAGGATGGTCTACGAGATGGCGCATATCACGGTGAGCGCAGGCAAGAACGCCGAATTCGAGGCAAACGTGGCGCAGGCGCTGCCGCTCTTTCATCGCGCACGCGGCTGCCGCAGCGTGGAATTGCAACGCGGCGTGGAAGAGCCGAACCAGTATGTGCTCGTCGTGCAGTGGGATACCGTCGAAGATCACATGGTGCACTTTCGCGAGTCCGATGACTTTCAGGAATGGCGCCGGCTCGTCGGCCCGTACTTCGAGAAGCCGCCTGTCGTGGGGCACACGCAGGTCGTCGTGAAGTAAGCGGCTGGGCGCGGCCAGCCGCGCTTACGCCTTGATACCGAATCCCTCCACATACCCCACCGCGTCCTCCCCGTCCCAAACGCGTCCATCGACGAACGGCGCGGTGGCCGTCTCTGCCGGCAGCGCGATTCCCATCGCCGCCGCCGCTTGCCCGTACAGCGCGGTATGGTTCAAGCCGCGCGCGATCTCGCGATAGTCGCTTCGGCGCGCGAGCATGCCCCATCGTTCGAACTGTGTCAGAAACCATACGCCTTCGGATTCGTGCGGATAGTTCACGCGGCCTTCCTCGAAGAACTTCATGCCCGGCGCGCGTGATGCCGGGTCCGCTTCGAGCCGTGCCGCGATCAGCGCGGCGTCCACCCCCAGCATCTCCGGGCGCGCGAGCCATTGCGCAATCTCGCGTCGATTGCCTTCGCCGTCCAGCCAGCGGCACGCTTCGAGCATCGTCTGTACGAGCGCGCGCGCCGTGTTCGGATGGCGCACCACGAAATCGCGCCGGCAGGCGAGCACCTTCTCGGGATGATCCGGCCAGATCGCCCCGCTCGCGATGATCGTGCGTCCTACGCCGCGCTGCTGCGCGAGCCCTGGCCACGGCTCGCCCACGCACAGGCCGTCGAGGCGATCTTCGGCGAGCGCGGCCACCATCTGCGGCGGCGGGATCACCACGCTCTCGATGTCGATCAGCGGATGCACGCCTTGCGAAGCGAGCCAGTAGTACAGCCACATCGCGTGCGTGCCGGTGGGGAAGGTCTGCGCGAACACGGGCTTGCGCGCGAGCGTGGCGAGCGCGCGCGGCAGCGAGCCGTGTTCGGCGAGCGCATCTGAGAGACGGTTCGAGAGCGTAATGGCCTGGCCGTTGCGGTTGAGCACCATCAGCACGGCCATGTCGGTCTGCGGGCCGCCCAGGCCGAGCTGCACGCCATAGACGAGGCCGTAGAGCGAATGCGCGGCGTCGAGTTCACCGGACAGCAGCTTGTCGCGCAGCGCCGCCCACGAGGGCTGGCGCGAGAGCTCGAGCGTGAGGCCGTGCGCGTGGCCGAACTCCAGCAGCTTCGCGGCGACGAGCGGCGCGGCGTCGGCGAGCGGCACGAAGCCGATCTTCAGATGGGTTTTCTCGGGCGCGGCGAGGGTAGGGGTGGCGTTCATGGGCGAGCTTCGTTCCTGCTCAATCGGGTCGTTCCTGCGCTTGCGCGAGCGCGACGATCTGGCGGGCGACTTCGGCGAGCTTCACGCTCTCGTTCATCGCGCGTTTGCGCAGCGCCGCGTAGGCCGCGGGTTCGGTCAGCTTCTGTTGCTCCATCAGGATGCGCTTCGCGCGGTCGATCAGCTTGCGCTCGGCCAGTTCGTTTTCGGCCTGCGTGAGACGCTCGCGCAACTGCGCTTCCTGTGCAAAGCGCGCGAGCGCGACTTCGAGGATCGGTGCAAGGCGCTCGCTCGCGAGCCCTTCCACGAGATAGGCGGTCACACCCGCATTCACGGCCGAGCGGATCAACTGCTGGTTGGCGTCGTGGCTGAACATCAGCACCGGGCGCGGCGCGGTGGCGTTCATCACCGCGAGTTGTTCGAGCGTGTCGCGCGAGGGCGACTCGGTGTCGATGATGATGACGTCGGGCCGCTCGCGCTCGACGACGCGATGCAGCGCCTGCGGCGTGGCGGGCTCGGCGAGCATGTCGTAGCCGAGCTTGGCGAGCGCGTCGCGCAGGTCGCCGATAGGCTTGTCGGTGTCGGTTACGAGCAGTACGCGCAGCATGAGGATTCGGTGGTCGTCGGCATGACGTCTTCGACGGTTAATCGGTGCATTGCGCGCCATCGCTGGGCGCGCATGAGGGTTCAGCAAGGTGCGTGCCAGTTTGTCCGTTGGCCGCGAAGCCATGCCCGTTGGGGTTTTGGGTGCGCCTCGCAAAAACTCGGCGCGAGATGTGTTGTGCACCGCAGCAGTGCGATGGGCGATACGGCGCACCCCGTTGGCGCAGTGGTCGCGCGCGATGCCCGAAAAAGTGCGGGAGGGCAGCATGAATCCGCGCTCAGGACTCCGGCGTCAAGACAGGGGGACCGCGGCGTCTTTTGTGACACGCATATTTCACCTATTCTTTTTAGCGCACGCCGTCGGCTCCACGATTCCCAGCGCCAGCATTCTCACGACAATTAACCGGCCAATGGAAATGGAAAGACCTGCTTCCCCCAACGCACAGCCCGCCAGTGCCAGCGCAAGCCAGCCCTGGTTGCGCTGGCTGCCCGGCGTCACGTTGTTCAGGACTTATCAACGCGCCTGGTTGCTCAACGATCTCGCTGCGGGACTCGTGCTGACCACCATGCTCGTGCCGGTCGGCATCGCCTACGCGGCGGCGTCCGGTGTGCCGGGTGTATACGGTCTCTATGCCACGATCATTCCGCTGCTGGCCTACGCCATTTTCGGGCCCAGCCGCATTCTCGTGCTCGGCCCCGACTCCGCGCTTGCCGCGCCGATACTCGCCGTGGTGGTGCAGGTAGCGGGCGGCGACCCCGCACGCGCCATCGGCGTGGCGAGCATGATGGCGATCGTTTCCGGGCTTGTCTGCGTGGTCATGGGGCTGTTGCGCCTCGGCTTCATCACGGAGCTGCTGTCCAAGCCCATTCGATATGGCTACATGAACGGCATTGCGCTCGCCGTGCTCATTAGCCAGTTGCCGAAGCTCTTCGCCATCTCCATCGACGAGCAGGGGCCGATGAGAGACCTGCTCAGCCTCGCCCAGGGCGTCGCGCGCGGCGAGGCGAACTGGTACAGCTTCGCCGTGGGTGCGGGAAGCCTCGTGCTGATCCTCGCGCTCAAGCGCTTCGATAAAGTACCCGGCATCCTGATTGCCGTGATCGTGGCCACGCTCTCGGTCAGTCTCTTTCATCTCGACACCGTGGGCGTGAAAGTGCTGGGCACGATTCCCCAGGGTTTGCCTGGACTCTCGCTGCCATGGGTCGCCAACGCGGACCTGGTCAAGATCGTGCTGGGCGGCGCGGCCGTCGCGTTGATCGCTTTCGCCGATACGAGCGTGCTCTCGCGCACCTATGCAGCGCGCTTTCATGCGCGCGTCGACCCGAACCAGGAGATGGTGGGCCTCGGCGTGGCGAACTTCGCGGCCGGCTTGTTCCAGGGCTTTCCGATCAGCAGCAGCGCCTCGCGCACGCCGGTTGCCGAAGCCGCAGGTGCACGCACCCAGCTAACCGGCGTAGTCGGCGCGCTCGCCGTGGCGGCGCTGCTCATGGTCGCGCCCAATCTGTTGCGCTATTTGCCCAATAGCGCGCTCGCCGCCGTGGTGATCGCCGCCGCGCTCGGCCTGTTCGAAATCGCGGATCTCAAACGCATCTACCGGATTCAGCAGTGGGAGTTCTGGCTGTCGATCGGTTGCTTCGTGGCAGTCGCGGTCTTCGGGGCGATTCCCGGCATTGGACTTGCCGTCCTGATCGCCGTGATCGAATTCCTCTGGGACGGCTGGCGGCCCCATTTCGCAGTGCTCGGCCGTGTGGAGGGCGTGCGCGGCTATCACGACATCGAGCGCTATCCCGAAGCGGTGCGCACGCCGGGACTCGTGCTGTTTCGCTGGGACGCGCCGCTGTTTTTCGCGAATGCCGAATTGTTTCAGCAGCGCCTGATGGAGGCGGTGGAAGCGTCGCCCACGCCGGTGCGCCGGGTCGTGGTGGCGGCGGAGCCCGTGACGAGTGTGGACGTCACGTCCGCCGACATGCTGCGCGAACTGGCTCATACGTTGCGCGAGCGCGGCATCGCGCTGCATTTCGCTGAGATGAAGGACCCGGTGCGCGACAAGCTCAAGCGCTTCGATTTGCTCGAAGACATCGGTCCGGAGCGCTTCGATCCGACCGTGAGCAGTGCTGTCGATCGCTATGTCGACGAGACCGGCCTCGCGAAGGACGAGGCCGGGCCGCAAACGGGACGGTAGTGAAAAGCCGATGCGGTGCCAGCCTCCCAGCGCCGCATCGCACCGCACTTCGCCTCGATGCGCGTCAGGCGCCGGGCTTGAGCACCACGCGAAAGCGCGCCTTGCCGCTCATCATCCGTTCATAGGCTTCTGCCGCGCGCGACAGCGGATATTCTTCGATCATCGGCTTCACCCCCGAGAGCGCGCTGAATGCCAGGGTATCCTGAGAATCGGCGGCGGTGCCCGAGGGCCAGCCCTGCACTGAGTGGCGGCCCATGATGAACTGCGTGATCGGCACTTCCACGGGCTCCTCCGATACGCCGATCATGATCAGCTTGCCGTTCAGGCCGAGCCCGCCCAGCGCAGCGCTCATGGCTTTGCCGCTCGTGGCCGTGGCGAGGATCACGCGCGCGCCGCCCAGCGCGAGCAAGGCTTGCGCGACGTCCTGCGAGGAACTGTCGATGTAGTGATGCGCGCCGAGCTGTTTCGCGAGCGGCGCCTTGTCCTGCCCGCGCGCGATGGCGACGGTGACGAAGCCCATTTTGCGGGCGTACTGCACGCCGAGATGGCCGAGACCGCCTATGCCGAGAATCGCCACGACATCGCCCGCGCGTGCGCCGCTGTTGCGCAGCGCGTTGAAGGTGGTGATGCCCGCGCACAGGAGCGGCGCGGCGTCGACGTCGGAGAGGTCGTCGGGCATGCGTGCGAGCGCTTCCTGCGGCGCCACCATGTAGTCGGCATAGCCGCCGTCGTAGCTGATGCCGGGAATCTGCCCGTTCTTGCAGAGCACGAAGTCGCCGTGACGGCAGTGTTCGCAATGGCCGCAGTGTCCGCCGTGCCAGCCCACGCCGATGCGCTGACCAACCTTCCATTCGTCGACGCGCGGGCCAAGCTTTTCGATCACGCCTGCGATCTCGTGGCCGGGCACGCGAGGGAACTGCAGGCCGGGCCACTGGCCTTCCTTCGTGAGGGAATCGCTATGGCAGATCCCGCAGGCCTGCACCTTGACGAGGACGTGTCCCTCGGACGGCTCGGGAATATCGCGCTCGACCAGTTCGAGAGGGGCGCCGGGTTTTGCTACCTGCACTACGTGCATCTTTGGCATCGTCTGCTCCTGGGAAAGAGAGGTTTGCACCGGTGATGTCGTGGCGACGTATGGCTATGCGACATTGTAGGACGATGGTGCGAGCGCTTCGCGCTGCGCGGCGTAGGGGATGTTTGTTAGCGTTCGGCGTTTGTGAATGCTTTGCGGCATCAGCTTTCTATTCGCGACCCTGCGCGTTTTGCATCAGCTTTTACGCGGACTTTTCCATCGCCCGCCGTGCGGCTCTTCATATGGTCGATGAACGCGCGCAGTTTCGGCATGACCTGCCGGCGGTCCGGATAGCAGAGAAACACCCCGGGCCTCATCGGCGCGTAGGCCGCCAGCACCTCGATCAGTTCACCCGATCTCAACCCGGCAGCGGCCAGCGGCTCGGGTACCTGGGCGAGGCCCAGTCCTTCTAACGCAGCGCCCAGCACGGTGGGAAAGTCACTGGCGATGAGGGGGCCGGATACGGCGATCTCGATCGGCTCGTCTTCGTCGTTGAAGGACCATAGGGCGAGCGCGCCGTTGGACCGCCGCCATCGCAAGCAGGCATGCTGGCGCAGGTCGTTCGGGTGAGCGGGCGGGCCTGACCCGGCGAAGTAGCCCGGGCTGCCGACGACGATGAGACGGAACGGCGGCGTCATCGGCACCGCGACCATATCGGGAGCAACGAGATGACCCTGCCGGACAGCGGCGTCGAAGCCTTCGGCAGCAAGGTCGGTCACCTCCTTGCTCGCAGCAAGCTCCACCTCGACCTCGGGATAAGCCTTGCAGAACGATGTGACCAGCTCAAGCAGAGTGGGGATCACCGCGCGCGGCGCCGAGAGGCGCAGCAATCCCGCCGGTCGCTGGCCGAGTCCACGCGCCAGCTCACTGGCGGCGACCAGCTCCTCGAAGGCGGGCTTGGCGCGCGCGAAAAACCGTTCGCCGGCTTCGGTCAAGCCGACACTGCGCGAGTTGCGGATGAAGAGCGCTGCGCCAATGCGCGCTTCGAGTACACGTACTGTCTGGCTGATAGCCGAGGGCGTCACACCGAGCTCCGCGGCCGCCTTGCGAAAACTGCGATGCCGGGCAACGCTCAGGAACACTTCCACGCCGTCCAGCGCGCCCTGCCTGACTGTGAAGTTCTGCTTCATGGCCCGTCAACAATGTGATGGATAGCCGCGTGCGAATAGCGATGATACCTTGGCACCAGCCATTGGGCCGGAGCATCAGCGGCTCGCACCACAGTCACTGGACGCTGAATGAAACGCCTTCTTCTTAATTCGACCATCGCCTCTGTGCTGGTCGCTTCTGCTGGAGTTTCCATGTCGCAAACCATGCCTATGCCTGCCACGCCAACCACGAAGATTCTGGCGATCGGCACTTTTCCGCCGGGCACGGACATGCAACTTGTCCAACACACGCTGCCGACCGAAGTGCGCGAGACGGCGCAGCTTTACCTCGAGGGCAAGATTGATCAGTGGTATTCACTGCAAGACCAGCCCGGGGTGGCATTCATCCTGAACGTAACGGACGTCGACCAAGCGCATGAAATGCTCGAGGCACTGCCCTTGGGGAAAGCGCATTTGATGACGTTCTCGCTCTTCCCAATAGGCCCGCTGAAGCCGTTGAGCAAGCTTTTGAATTCGCCTGCCCCCCAGTAGCAGGCACTGGAGCGTCCGGAGCATGCTTGCTTGCATCACATATCAACGTTTTGAAACCCCTTTCAATCATGACTGGAAACGCCTTCTTCTCGACCAACCTGCTGCTTGCCTACACAGCGTATTTCGTCGGCACCGCGAGTGCCGGGCCGAGCAACGCTTTGGGCGACGGTCGCAGCGCTGTCGTATTCGGGATCGCCGGGATCAAACTCCTGGCGACGCGTTTCTAGTCCGGTTTCAGACTTCGCCTTCGCGTTGAACTGACGTTCGCTCTTCGGGGCGCGCCAGCTACTCACGCAACGTTGCGAGGGGAAGTCTGGCAACCAGTTCGTCGAATACGACACGGACTCGCCTCGACACCGGGCCGCGTTGGGGACGGTAGACGTATAGCTTCCAGGGATCGGGATCGAGGCGAGGTAGAAGCCGGACGAGTTGACCTCGCTGAATGTAAGGCCGAATCAGATATTCGGTGCATTGGCTGAAGCCAATTCCAGCGCAAGCTGCTTCGACCTCCACGGAAGTATCGTTGGTTACGAATGCAGGTGCAGCCGGCTGGAAGTGGCGTTCGCCGCGGAACATCCATGGCCACGGACGACCGCTTGCGGGGTCGATCAGGCACGTGACAGGCAGTGCTTCGAGGTCCTTCAAGTTCTTCGGTTCTCCCAACCGCGCGATCAATGCAGGCGACGCGACAGTCCACACCGGTAGTGGACCGATAGCGCGCGCGACAAACCGGTTGTCGCCAATTGCGCCCACACGCACGCCCAGGTCGATCTGCTCGTCCACGACGGCCGAGGGGGCATCCGAGAGTCTGAGATCGGCAATCAGACCGGAATGGCGGGCCATCAATTCCATCAAAATCGGCTGTACGTAGTAGCGGCCCAAGGCTGACGGCGCAGTAATGCGCACAACGCCCATTGCGTCATCGCTCATGCTTGCCTGGCCGAACAGACCGTCGACGCCTGCTAGCGCGGCCTGCGCGCGTGCGACGAACGACTGGCCGAAGGTCGTGATCTGCACGCGTCGCGTATTGCGATGGAACAGGGTTTCCCTCAGTTGCTCCTCCAGCTCACGCACCGCGCGCGTGACCACTTGCGGCGAAACGCCGAGTCGCGCGGCGGCTTCGCGAAAGCTCGTACATGACGAGGCGGCCAGGAAGATCCTCAGGAGATCAAGGCGATTGAGCATGATTGTTCCTGCGCTGAGAATGACGAGTCATTGTCGTTGAAAATTCCCAAATCAGGAATTGTGAAAGCGCGATTATTCCATTCACCTTCGAGGGCTGGGTATCCATACTTCGTTCCAGGCGTGAGGCAATGTAGCCGTGACAAGCGCGCCAGACCCTGCGCAATATCCACTGGAACCAAGGACGACATCATGAACACGATCAGCACACAACGGCAGCTCGAAGGCAAGATTGCACTCGTGACCGGCGCAAGCTCCGGTATCGGCCGCGCTTCGGCCGTCGAACTCGCCCGCCGCGGCGCAAAGGTCGTCGTGGCGGCCCGCCGCAAGGACGAACTCGACCAGCTCGTGCAGCAGATTTCGGGCGAGGGTGGCGAAGCGTCGACCTTCGTGGCGGACGTTTCGAAAGAGGTCGACATCGAGCGTCTCGTCGATTACACGGTGCAGACCTACGGGCGCCTTGACATCGCCTTCAACAATGCGGGAACCGAGGGCGTATTCGCGCCGCTCATCGAACAGGATTCCGAAAGATTCGACATGGTCTTCGACCTGAACGTGCGCGGCGTGCTGAACGCGATGAAATACGAAGCGCAGGTCATGCTCGAGCAAGGCGCGGGCAGCATCATCAACAACGCCTCGATGGGCGGCCTGATCGGTTTCGCGAACGCGTCGGTGTATATCGCGAGCAAGCACGCGGTAGTCGGCATGACCAAATCGGCGTCGATCGAATGGTTCCGCCAAGGCATACGCGTAAACGCACTGTGCCCGGGGTTGATCGAGACGCCGTTCCATCATCGCGGCATCTGGCCATCGGCCGAAGTGCAGCAGCAGTTCGCCGCCGGCACGCCCGCTGGCCGCTGGGGCACCGCGCAGGAGATGGCGACGATCGTGGCGTTCCTCGCCTCCGACGACTCGAGCTACGTTTCAGGCCACGCGCTGGTGGCCGACGGCGGCTACTCGGTCGCCTGACCGGTGGAGCGGGTGCGTTTGCGAGGCTTGACCAGTCTTTCGACCGCATCCTCGGTCACCTGCTTGAACAGCTCGACGTTCGCATACGCCCGCGCGGCGAGCATGGCGCCGTAGACCAGCGAGACGAGCGTGGCCGCTTCGGCGTGAACCGACGACTCCAGTTTGAGGAGATCGCCCTTCACGCCGGCTTCGAGCACCCGCTCGAGCCACGCCGTCAGGTGATCGAAGAACGTCTTCACACCTTGAGCCACTTCTTCGGGCAGCGAAGGCAGTTCGGCGCCCAGCATGCCCGCGACACAGAACGGAGCCGTGTCGTCGGCAATGCAGCGCTCCCAATGGCCGATGTAGGCGCGCAACTGTGCGATGGCGTCCGCGCCGCTCGCCTCCAGCGCCGCCACATCGGCGTCGAGCGCTTCCTGCCACGCGTCCAGCACCGCCACCACGAGATCGGTCTTGGCGGGGAAATGGTGGTGAATGCTGGCCTTGCGAATGTCGATCGCATCCGCGATGTCGGCATAGCTGAAGCCGTTGTAGCCGCGCCGCATGATGAGCTGCCGTCCCGCCGCGATGATCCTGTCGGCCGTCAGTTCGCCGCTTACTGTCATTTTGCCTACCATCTAGTCGGTTGAATTACCGACAGCTTACGCGGAGCGGGAGCCCATTGCCACCCCCAAGCCCCTGCAAAATTTTTCTTGCTCCTAAGCCATCCTACTAGTAGGATGGCTGCATCGAACAGGCGACGCCCTGTCGAGCCCTCAAAATCACCTGGAGCATGAAAATGAAGATTTCCTCATACGTCACCCGCATGGCCGCCGCCGTTGCCCTTTGCGCCGCCGCGCTCGGCTCGCAGGCCGCCACGGCCGCACCGGTCAAGAACATCGTGCTCGTGCACGGCTACTTCGCCGACGGTTCGGGCTGGCAGGCCGTGTCGAAGATCCTCACGCGCGACGGCTATAAGGTGTCCGTCGTGCAGGAGCCGGAAACGTCCTTCGACGACGACGTGAAGGCGACGACCCGCGTGATCGACGCCCAGGACGGCCCGAGCATCCTCGTCGGCCACAGCTACGGCGGCGCGGTCGTGACCGAGGCGGGGAATGACGAGAAGGTCGCGGGTCTCGTCTATGTGGCCGCGTTCCAGCCCGATACGGGAGAATCGCCGCTCGAACTGACGAAGAAGACGCCGCCGGCCACCCAGGCGATCAAGGCCACCGCCGACGGCCACCTGTATATCGACCCGGCGAATTTCCACGAGGATTTCGCCGCCGACCTGCCCGCCGCCGAGGCCCGCTTCATGGCCATCTCGCAGGTCACGCCCGCAGCGCAGTCATTCGGCGTTCCGATCGCGCACGCCGCCTGGCGAACGAAACCGAGCTGGGCCGTCGTGGCGACGGCGGACCGCGCGATCAATCCCGATCTGGAACGCTTCATGACCCAGCGCGCAGGCAGCAAGACGGTCGAGATCAATTCGAGCCACGTGGTCTACATGTCGCATCCGGCGGAAGTGGCGAAGGTCATCGAGCAAGCCGCCGCGCAGTCGGCCAAAGAGTGATGCAGCGTGACGAGCCGCCTCCGGCCGTGATACCGGCCGAGGCGGCGCAATTGTCGCTAACGAACTTTTTTCGCCCCAATGTCACACGCGGCCCAGGCTGTCTCGTCATGTCATGGCAACCCAACCGAAAGGAGATGCAACATGACTGCCAAGCTCGACCTGTTCGCCGCCGCCCCGACCCTGATGAAGTCCTGGATGGGCACTTCGCTCGCCGTGTCCGGGAGCCTCGAGCCGAGCCTCATTGCGCTGGTGGAGGTGCGCGCGTCGCAAATCAACGGCTGCGCGAATTGTCTTAACATGCATACCGCCCACGCTCGCGAGGAAGGCGAGACCGAACAGCGTCTCTACCTGCTTTCCGCGTGGAAAGAAGCGCCTTGCTATACCGACCGCGAACGCGCGGCGCTCGGCTGGACCGACGCCCTCACGCGCCTTTCCGAAGGTCATGTGCTGGAGGAGGCACGCGCGGCGCTCACCGACCACTTTACCGAGGAGGAGCAGGTGAAGCTCACGCTGATGATCAATGTGATCAACGGTTGGAACCGCCTTGCGGTCGGCTTCGGCCTGTGGGTCGATCCGGCGGCGGCGAAGGCCATGGCCAGGAAGATGGTTGCCGCATGACGGACGCTGGCCTCACGGACGCCGCGGCGAGTTTCGATCCGCTGCGGCGCAAGCTGATCCGCGTGGCGTACCGCATGCTCGGCTCGGTCGCCGACGCCGAGGACATCGTGCAGGACGCGTTCATCCGCTGGGCGGACGTGGAGCGCGACGAGGTGCGCGTGCCCGAGGCGTTCCTGCGTCGCATGGTGATGCGCATGTGCCTCGACCAGCTCAAATCGGCGCGGCATCAGC
Organism: Paraburkholderia sp. BR10141; assembly: GCF_056155635.1. Lineage (NCBI taxonomy): Bacteria > Pseudomonadati > Pseudomonadota > Betaproteobacteria > Burkholderiales > Burkholderiaceae > Paraburkholderia > Paraburkholderia sp. BR10141. The sequence goes on from NZ_JBMIQH010000016.1 coordinate 55,198, forward strand.
GCGAAACCTATGTCGGTCCGTGGCTGCCCGACCCGGTCGTCGAAGAGGACGAGCAGGAGGACGTCACGCTGCCGCTCATGCTCGCGCTCGAACGCCTCTCGCCGCTGGAGCGCGCGGCGTTCCTGCTGCACGACGTGTTCGGGCTCGAGTTCGACGAAGTCGCGGCCACGATCGGGCGCGAGAGCGCCGCATGCCGCCAGCTCGCGGCGCGCGCCCGCACTCATGTGCGAGAGGCGCGCCCGCGTTTTCATGTGGAGAAAGCGCGCGGCCTCGAGCTGGCGCAGGCGTTCTTCGCGGCGTCGCGCAGCGGCGACATGAGCGCGCTGGGCGCCATGCTTGCCGATGACGTGAGCCTGCACGCGGACGGCGGCGGCAAGCGCCCGGCGATCGGCCGCCCGGTGTTCGGCTTCGAGAGTGTGATGAAGCTGCATGCGCAGCTAGCCGACCTGTTCCGCAAGAATGGCTCGACTTTCGTGCGCGCGGGTTTCATCAACGGCCTGCCCGGTTTCGTCTCGCGCGAGGCCGATGGCGAGTTGCAGACCACCGCGCTCGAGATCGAAGACGGCAAGGTCACGGCCATTTACGTGATGCGCAATCCGGACAAGCTGCGGCATCTGCACTGAGATGTGCGGCTTCCGGGCGACCCAAGCCGCCGTGCACAAACATTCCAGACTTGCAGCGGCGTTTCGAGGATCATGACTGCCTCGAAAAAGGAGGCAGCATGTTCGATACGAAAGTCGCGCTGGTCGTGCGGGAAAACCTCGCGGTCTGGCAGAAGCTCAATGTGACCGCGTTTCTCGCCACGGGCATTGCGGCGGCGGTGCCCGAAGCGCTTGGCGAGCCCTACGAAGACGCGCGCGGGCAACGCTACGGCAGGATGCTGGGCCAGCCGATGATGATCTATGGCGCCGATGTCGGGGGATTGCAGGCGGCGATGCGGCGCGGCGTTTCGCGCGAACTCACGATCGTGCCGTATGTGCACGCCATGTTCTCGACGGGCCACGACGCGGCGAACCGCGAGGTTTTTCGCGCCGAGGACCCGGAGAATCCCGATCTGGTGGGAATCGCGTTATACGGCCCGAAGAACGCGGTCGACAAGGCCGTGAAGGGGCTGGCGCTGCATCAGTAGACGCGCGCCGTTTCCATCACCCCGCCTTGCGCACCGGCGGAAAGCGCCGCTTGCCGTTGCCCACGGGAATGCGGCGGAAGCGCTCCTTTTTGTGCTCTTCCTCGAAGTGCGCAAGCGAGAGCTTGACGAGGTCGCTGCGCGAGACGATGCCCACGAGCCGCCGCGATTCGCGGTCGGCAACCACGGGCAGGCGTTCGAGCCCGTGAATCGCGAGGCGCGTGGCAACCTGCCGGCAGGTTTCCGCGGGGAGCGCCATGTCGGGGGAACGTTGCGCGAGCAACGAGCCGAGTGGCGTGTCGAGGGCTTCGGTCGCGGCGCTCGCGCGCACGGCGTCGAGCATCGCGCGATCCACCACACCGAGCACCGCGCCGTCGCGCAGCACCGGGAAGGCGCGGCGCTGCTGGGTCGAACCGAAATAGCGGTCGAGGGCGTCGCGCACGGTGACGTTCGCGTCGATCGTATCGACGGTGCGGGTCATCACTTCATCGACGTAATGGCGTTCGAGCGGATCGACGCCGTACTCGCGATAGATGTGATAACCGCGGCGCGCGATCTTTTCGGTCATGATCGAGCGCTTCATGACGACCGTCGCGAAGCCGTGCGCCACCAGCGTGGCCGTGAGCAGCGGCAGCAGCGCATTGGTATCGTGCGTGAGGCCGAACGCGAACACGATGGCCGTGAGCGGCGCGCCGAGCGTGGCGCCGAGCGTCGCCGCCATGCACACGAGCGGCCACAGCGCCGGGTCGCTGCCGGGCAGCACGTGGCTCAACACCGAGCCGAGCCCGGCGCCGAGCATGAGCAGCGGGGCGAGCACGCCGCCCGAGGTGCCGGAGCCGAGCGCCACGACCCAGATCACGGCTTTCACCACCAGAATCGCAATGGCGACCTGAAGAACGATGTGCTGATGCAGCAGATCGCCGATCACGTCGTAGCCCACGCCGAGCGCGCGCGGCTCGATGAAGCCGCCGATGCCCACCACGAGCCCGCCGATGGCCGGCCACCACGACCAGTGCAGCGGCAGATGGCCGAACAGGTCCTCGACCTTGTAGAGCGCCGCCGACAGCCCCGACGCGAGCGCGCCAGCCAGCAGCCCTGCGATGATGCACGAGAAGAGCGCCACGGCGTGCGGCGGCGGGGTCTGCATGGGAAAGAGCGGCGCCGTGCCGAAGAACACGGAGCGCGCGAAGCCGGCCACCGCGCACGCGAGCGCCACCGGCAGGAAGCTGCGCGGGCGCCATTCGAACAGCAGCAGTTCGACGGCGAGCAGCACGGCCGCGACCGGCGTGCCGAACACGGCGGTCATGCCCGCGGCCGCGCCCGCCACGAGGAGCGTCTTGCGCTCGGCCGAGGTGACGCGCACGCACTGCGCGAGCAGCGAGCCGAGCGCGCCGCCCGTCATGATGATCGGGCCTTCCGCGCCGAACGGGCCGCCGCTGCCGATCACGATGCCCGACGAAAGCGGCTTGAGCACGGCCACCTTCGGCGACATCTTGCTCTTGCCGAACAGAATGGCTTCGATGGCTTCGGGAATGCCGTGGCCGCGAATTTTCTCGGAGCCGAAGCGCGCCATCATCCCGACGATTAGTCCGCCAATCACCGGCACGACGATGACCCACGGCCCCAGCGTGTTGAGCGCGGGCGAGCGGTCGGCGAACGAGAACTGGCCGAAGAAGAACAGGTTCGTGAACCAGTGGATCAGGCTCAGCAGCACGAACGCCGCGAGCGTGGCCAGTGCGCCAATCACGGCGGCCAGCGCGCTGATGCCGGGCAGGCGTGCGTTCGCCGAGAAGTCGCGCTTGTGGGAATCGTCGGAATGCATGGTGAGCAGGCCCTAAAGATCGATACGCGGAATGGTGAATGCGCCCTCGAGCGACTTCAACTCGGCGCGATGCAGTTCGGCCAGGCGCGCGAGCAGCTTTTCGCCGGCAGCGAGCAAATGCACTTCCACCTGGCGCCGGTCGCGCTCGCTCACGCGGCGTTCGACGAGTTCGATCGCCTCGCAGCGCGAGACGAGCGCCACCACGCCGTGATGCTGCGCCTGCAAACGCTCGGCCAACTCGCCGATGGTCGCCCACGTGCGGCCGGGGTAACCCTTCACATGCAGCAGCAACAGGTATTGCAACGGCGTGATGCCCTCGGCCTGCGCGGCCTGCTCCGAGAAGCGCTCGAAGCGGCGCATCTGGTAGCGAAATTCGGACAGCTGTTCAAAGTCGACCTTGTCGAGGTCGCGCGCGCTTTTTTTCATCGGGAGTCCCTGGAACGGTTTAGTCTCCTAATATATCACGATGTGACATTTCTTCCCGAAAACGCCCGTCACATCGGCATGCGGCCAGGTGTATGGCCGCGATTCTGGCCGCCAAGCGGTTCAGGCCGGTGCCTGCTGCGGCGTCTTCGCCTGGTGATAGAGCCCCGAGATCAAATCGGCCTGCGTGATGATGCCCGCGAGCCGGTGGTCGTGATCGACCACCGGCACATGGTGGTGCCCGCGGCCCGCAAAAATACGCACGAGTTCGACGATCGGCGTCGTGTTCGCGACGGTCAGCACATGCGTGGTCATCAGCGTGCCGACACTCTGGCCGGACTCTGCGTGCGGCCGGAACAGGCGCGCAATCGCGTAAAGCATGAGACGCAGCGGATGCCGTTCGCGCCCGTCGTCGGCGAGGTCGGCGCGCGTGACGATGCCTTTCACCTGGTGATGCGCGTCCACCACGGGCAGTGCCTTCACATCGTGGCGCTTGAGCAGCGAGCGCGCTTCGCCCACGGTCGTCGCGGGCGTGATGCTCACCACGTTGGCCGACATGACGTCGGCGCAGGTCAGTTCGCCGAAGCTGCGCGCGTAGGCGCGGATCTCGGCGTCCTGGAGCACGGCTTCCAGGTCGTCGGTGTCGATGTCGAGCATTTCGTCGCGCTCGCGCAGCACGGCTTCGAGGTCGGCACGCGTGAAACCGGCTTGCGCGGGGACGGGGCCGGCCACCCGCGGGCGCCGCGCGGCATGCGGATAGCGATGCCCCGTGGCGGCGTGATAGACGAGCGCGCCGCCGAGCAGCAGGAACGACTGCAGCGCGACGGGCACGAATACGAACTCATAGCCGAGCGCATGCACGGCCGGGCCGCCCAGCACCGCGGTCAGCGCGACCGCGCCTGAGGGCGGATGCACGCAGCGCAGCGTAAACATCGCGACGATGGCCACGGCGATGGCCACGGCGGCGGCCGGCACGGGGTCATGGATCCACATCGCCGCGGTCACGCCCACGGTGGCGGAAACGAGGTTGCCGCCGATGATCGACCAGGGCTGCGCGAGCGGGCTGGCGGGGACGCCGAACAGCAGCACGGCGGAGGCGCCCATCGGGGCGATCAGGTACGGAATGCCCGCATCGCCGCCAGGCAGCCGGTGCGCGAGCGCCCCAGTCAGCGCGATGCCGACCAGCGCACCGCCGCCCGAGCGCAGACGCTCGCGCCATGTGATGGTGACCCTGGAAGGGGTGAAGCGGGTGAGCCAGCGAAGGACCTTGAAGCGTGACACGATTCGGAGCGGAAACGGATGGGGAGCGCAGACGGCTCGGCGCCGCCCAAAGAATAGGGATTATATCGCAATATGATATATATCGCGTCACTTAGTCGCGGCGATGTTGTACCGAGGATGCGCTTCGGGCAGGAATTTTTGGGGACGCAACCGTAACCGCGCGGCGGGCGGCGGCAGGTGAGGCAAGGTGAGGAGGCGCCGCCAGAGGGGCGGCGGCGCATTTTAGGCCGGCCAGTGAACGTTGGCCGCCGGTTCGAACTTCAAGTTTTAGCCAGCCTTAACCGGCATGCGGCGGCTGACCCGCGAAACGCGGCGCGGGAGCGGCGTTGGGATGGCCGTCGGGGTGGCGGTGATGGCCGGCATTGGCGTTGGCGCTGGCGTTCGCGTTGCGGTTCGGTGCGGGCGGCGGGCGATGTTGGGCGGTGTGCGCCGGCGGATGCCCGCCCGGCTGGGGCCGGTATCCATGCGGCGGCGTGCCGTGCGGCTGCATCGTCACGCGCACGCGCTGGGGCTCGGACATGTGCGCATGTTGCATCGGCAGATGGCCTTCGTTATGCGCCATCACCACGCGCAGTTCCGCGCGGCGGTGCAGGACTTCGCCGCGCAGGTCGCCGCGGCCGTAGTAGCGGCGCTGGCGGTGGCCGTCCGGCCCCACGATCCAGATATACGTGCCGCCGCCGGCGTAGACCACGTCGCGGTCGAGCACGACCGAAACGTAGGCGTCGTACGGTTGCGGCACATAAACGGGTTGTGCGACGACGACAGGCGGGGGCGGCGGCGGGGGAGCGACAACCACGGTCGTGGGGCGCGCGGGGGCGGTGGCGACTCGGGGGCTCGAGACGCAGCCGCTGATCAGCAGGGTTGCGGCCAGGGTTCCGAACAAGACAGATGCAGATGGCAGGGCGCGTGGTTTCGCGTGCAAGCGGGACTCCGGAATGAGTGGTTGCTGGTCCCGTGTGTTAACGGCAAATGCCCGAGGCGCTTGAGCAAGCGCCCGTCGACGCGGGGATTGCTGCGCGCCCAGCCATCCGTTTTTCGCATACCGGTGTTCCCAATTTGTGATTTTACGATGGCATATCGGCTTCCTATACTCGCCCGGAAAACGTACCGATGAAGTACCGATTCCGGAGACAGCCCCGCCATGAACGCCCCAGACCGTGCCGCCGTAGACGCTGCATCGCTAGCCGCATCCGTTTCGCTCGACGATAAATATACGCTAGAAAAGGGCCGCGTGTACATCAGCGGCACCCAGGCGCTGGTACGCCTGCCCATGCTGCAAAAGGCGCGCGACCGCAAGGCCGGCCTGAATACCGCGGGCTTCGTCTCGGGCTATCGCGGCTCGCCGCTCGGCGCGCTCGACCAGTCGCTCTGGAAGGCGAAAAAGCACCTCCAGGCCCACGACGTCGTGTTCCAGCCCGGCGTGAACGAAGACCTCGCCGCCACCGCCGTGTGGGGCACGCAGCAGATCAATCTCTGGCCCGGCGCGCAGCGCGACGGCGTGTTCGGCATGTGGTACGGCAAGGGCCCCGGCGTCGACCGCACCGGCGACGTGTTCAAGCACGCCAACTCCGCGGGCAGCGACGCGCGCGGCGGCGTGCTCGTGCTCGCGGGCGACGACCATGCGGCGAAGTCGTCGTCGGTCGCGCACCAGTCCGAGCACGCGCTCATCGCGGCGGGCATTCCCGTGCTCTATCCCGCGAACGTGCAGGAATATCTCGACTACGGTTTGCACGGCTGGGCCATGAGCCGCTACTCCGGCTTGTGGGTCGCCATGAAGTGCGTGACCGACGTGATCGAATCGACCGCGTCGATCGACCTGGACCCGGATCGCGTGGCAATCGTCACGCCCGCCGACTACACCATGCCCGAAGGCGGGCTCAATATCCGCTGGCCCGACACGCCGCTCGCCCAGGAAGCGCGCCTGCTTGACGAGAAGTGGTACGCCGCGCTCGCCTATGTGCGCGCGAACCGCCTGAACCGCGTGGTGATCGATTCGCCGCGCGCGCGCTTTGGCCTCATGACCGCGGGCAAGGCGTATCTCGACGTGCGCCAGGCGCTCACCGACCTCGGTCTCGACGACGAAACCTGCGCGCAGATCGGCGTGCGCGTGCTCAAGGTGGGCTGTGTGTGGCCGCTCGACGCGCAGGACGCGCGCGGCTTCGCCACCGGGCTCGAAGAAATTCTCGTGGTGGAGGAAAAGCGCCAGATTCTCGAATACGCGCTCAAGGAAGAGCTCTACAACTGGCGCGAAGACGTGCGTCCCAAGATCTACGGCAAGTTCGACGAGCGCGACAACGAAGGCGGCGAATGGTCGGTGCCGCGCGGCAACTGGCTGCTGCCCGCGCACTACGAACTCTCGCCCGCACTGATCGCCAAGGCCATTGCGCGTCGTCTCGCGCGCGCCGACGTGCCCGAGGAAGTCCGCGCACGTATGCTCGCGCGCGTGGCGATCATCGAGGCGAAGGAACGCGAGGCAGCGAAGCCGCGCGTGACGGTGGAGCGCAAGCCGTGGTTCTGCTCGGGCTGTCCGCACAACACCTCGACGAATGTGCCCGAAGGCTCGCGTGCGCTGGCGGGCATCGGCTGCCACTACATGTCGATGTGGATGGACCGCAAGACTGAAACGTTCAGCCAGATGGGCGGCGAGGGCGTGGCGTGGCTCGGCCAGATGCATTTCTCGGGCGACAGGCACGTGTTCGTGAATCTCGGCGACGGCACGTACTTTCACTCAGGACTGCTGGCGATTCGCGCGGCCATCGCATCGAACGCCAACATCACCTACAAGATTCTCTACAACGACGCGGTGGCGATGACGGGTGGCCAGCCCGTGGACGGCGTGCTCACCGTGCCGCAGATCGCGCATCAGGTGCATGCCGAAGGCGCGAAGCGCATCGTCATCGTCACGGACGAGCCGCAAAAATACGACGCAAAGATCGCATTGCCGGCAGGCGTGGATGTTCATCATCGCGACCAGCTCGACAGCGTGCAGCGCACGTTGCGCGAAATCGCCGGCACCACCGTGCTGATCTACGACCAGACCTGCGCCACCGAAAAGCGCCGTCGCCGCAAGCGCGGCGCCTATCCCGACCCGGCGCGCCGCGCGTTCATCAACGACGCCGTGTGCGAGGGCTGCGGCGACTGCTCGGTGCAATCGAACTGCCTGTCCGTCGAGCCGCTCGACACGCCGCTCGGCACGAAGCGCAAGATCAACCAGTCGTCGTGCAACAAGGACTTTTCGTGCGTGAAGGGCTTTTGCCCGAGCTTCGTGACGGCCGAGGGCGCGCAGTTGCGCAAGCCGCGCGCGGCGAACGTGTCCAGCGCCGCATCGATCGATTTCGACGCGCTGCCCATGCCGGTGCTCCCGCAACTGGCGAAGCCTTACGGCATCCTCGTGACGGGCGTGGGCGGCACGGGTGTCGTGACCATCGGCGGCCTGATCGGCATGGCCGCGCATCTTGCAGGCAAGGGCGTGACCGTGCTCGACATGGCCGGGCTCGCGCAAAAGGGCGGCGCCGTGCTGAGCCACGTGCAGGTGGCGGCGACGCCCGCCGCCTTGCACGCCACGCGCATCGCCACGGGCGAGGCGCGCCTCGTGATCGGCTGCGATGCGATCGTCTCCGCTTCGGGCGACGTGCTCTCGCGCACCCAGCATGGCGTGACGGTCGCGGCGATCAACAGCGGCGCGACGCCGACCGCGGAATTCGTCAAGAATCCGAAGTGGACGTTTCCGGGCGCGCAAACCGAGGCTGAACTGCGTGCGAGCATCGGCGAGGGCTGTGCGTTCGTGGACGCCAATGCGCTCGCGCTGGCCTTGCTCGGCGACACGATCTACAGCAATCCGCTGCTGCTGGGCTATGCGTGGCAAAAGGGTTGGCTGCCGCTCGAACTCGCGCATCTGCGCCGCGCGATCGAACTCAACGCCGTGGCCGTGGAGAAGAACCAGCAGGCGTTCAACTCGGGCCGCTACGTCGCGCATCATGGCGAGGCGTTCGTGCGCGCGCTCACCAGGACGCAGGCAGAGCCGCAAGCCGTCGTTCTGCGCATGCCCGAATCGCTCGACAAGGTGATCGCCGCGCGCGAAGCGCTGCTCACGGCGTATCAGAACGCCGCCTATGCGCAGCAGTATCGCCGCGTGGTCGAGCGCATTCGCGTGAAAGAGACAGCGCTTGGCTGCGACGCGAAGCTGCCGCTCACGCGCGCCGTTGCCGTGAATCTCGCGAAGCTCATGGCCTACAAGGACGAATACGAGGTCGCGCGTCTTTACGCCGATCCCGCGTATCTGCAGAAGCTGCGTGAGCAGTTCGAAGGCGAGCCGGGACGCGACTACAAGCTGAACTTCTGGCTCGCGCCGCCGCTCTTCGCGAAGCGCGACGAGCACGGTCATCTCGTGAAGCGCCGTTTCGGTCCGTGGGTGCTGCCGGTGTTGCGCACGCTGGCCCGCATGAAGGGGCTGCGCGGGACGGCGTTCGACGTGTTCGGCAAGACCGGAGAGCGTCGCGACGAACGCCGCTCGATTGCGCAATACGTCGCGCTCGTGGACGAATTCTGCGCGAGCCTCGACGCCCAGCGCCTGCCTGTCGCGCTGCAGCTCGCGGCGCTGCCCGACGAGATTCGCGGCTTCGGCCACGTCAAGGCGCACAATCTCGCGGCGGCCGGCAAAAAGCAGGAGCGCTTGCTGGCCGACTACCGCACGCCCGCTACGCAGCGCGCCACGGCGTAACGAGCCAAGCAGCGATCAGGGCAACAGGCGCCTGCCGAGCAAGCGCGGCAGGCGCAGCGCGAACCCGCTCACGAGCCGCAGATGCATGCCCGCGAGCAGCAGGTTGTCGCGCACGTAGTTGAAATGCGAGACCCCGCCTTCATCGGCGCCGAAGTAACGCACCGGCGCTTCGATCTGGATGGGCCGCACGCCGGCCCAGCACAGGCGCACGGCGGCTTCGGGATCGAAGTCGAAGCGGCGCATCCACGTCTGGCGGTGCATGATCGCCTTCAGTGGCGCGATCGGGTACACGCGAAAGCCGTATAGCGAATCGCCAATGCCGGCCCACAGCGTCTCGAAGTCGGCGAAGAAGTTCGACAGGCGTCGTCCCTGCACGCGCAGTTGCGGCGCGCTCGCGTCGAACTTCGGCAGGCCCAGCACCATGGCGTCGGGCGCGGCCTGCGAGGCGGCCATGAATTCGGGAATCAGCGCGGCGGGGTGCTGGCCGTCGGAGTCCATCGTCAGCACGTGGGTGAATCCGCGCGCCGCGGCGGCTTCGAGCCCCGCGAGCACCGCGCCGCCCTTGCCCCGGTTGTCGGGCAGCACGATGACGTGCAGGCCGGGGTCGTCGTTGGCCATGGCCTGCAGGCGCGCGGCGCTGCCGTCCGTGCTGCCGTCCACCACGACCCACACGGGGTTCCATTGCGCACGTGCGCCGCGCACGGTTTCGTCGAGCTTGGCGCCCGGGTTGTAGCTCGGGATCAGGACGAGATGCGTGGACGAAGGCGTGGCCATGGCAGCGGGTGCCTCGACAGCGTGAGATCCTGAAAAAATTCTAGGTCGCGCCGCTGCGCGCGCATAACCGCCCGGGCGGACGTCCGGCGCATCGTGCGCGGGGACGTCGTATCCGGATGCCTCGGCGCTCGCGCCCGTGCTGGTGCCGGGCGCGGAGCGCGACTGCCGCTTTGCGTCGAAGGGTTGCACAGACACTCGTATTTCCTCAGAGGATGCAGCAGCGGAAAACGCGCCGCGTGTTCAAGCCAGGCCGCCGTTGATCGAGAGCACTTGCCCTGTCACATAGGCGGCCGCGTCGGACACCAGGTACGCCACCATGCCCGCGACTTCCTCGGGCTGGCCGGCGCGCTGCGCGGGCACGAGCTGCTTGATGCGCTCGGCGGGAAACGCGTGCTCCGCCATGGGCGAAGCGATGATACCGGGCGCCACGGCGTTCACCGTGATGCCGCGCGAGGCCAGCTCCAGCGAGAGCGATTTCGTTGCGCCGATCAGCCCGGCCTTCGCGGCCGCGTAGTTCGCCTGGCCGCGATTGCCCATCACGCCCGCGAGCGAGGCGATGTTGACGATGCGCCCGTGGCGCGTACGGATCATCGGCATGAGGAGCGGCTGGGTCACGTTGAAAAAGCCGTTGAGCGAGACGTCGATCACGCGGCGCCATTGCTCCCGGCGCATGCCCACCAAGGGCGCGTCGTCGTGAATGCCCGCGTTGTTCACCAGGATCTGCACGGGCGCTTCGTCCACGAGCCGCGCGAGCGCGGCTTGGGCCGCGTCGGCGTCGGTCACGTCGAAGGCGATGGCGTGCGCGCTGCCGCCCGCCGCGACGATGCGCTGCGCGACGGCTTCGGCCTCGGCCAGACGCCGGTTCGCGTGCACCCAGACCTCGTGGCCCGCCTGCGCGAGCGCCACGCTGATGGCCTGCCCGAGTGCGCCGCTGCCGCCTGTCACGAGTGCACGCATGGGTTTTCCTCCCTCAATCCTGGCCAGGTCCTGGCCTGCGCCGGCAGTCATGGCACTACGCGCCGCGCACGTCAGCGCACCCGGTGCGCCGCGACGTAGGCGGCCAGCGAGCCGAGCGTCGCGAAGATCTTTTCGTTTTCCGGATTGTCCGAGCGCAGCTCGAAGCCGTACTTCTTCGAGATCAGCAGCGCAATTTCCAGGATGTCGATCGAGTCGAGCCCGAAGCCTTCGCCGTAGAGCGGAGTGTCGGCGCCCACTTCGTCGAGCGAGACATCTTCGAGATTCAGCTCTTTCACGATCTGCGTGGCGAGCTCTTGTTCCAGTGCGTTCATCATGCGTGGGCTCTCCGGGCGTGCGGGCCGAAAGCGCCGGCCACCCGTTTTTAGGGTTCGTTTGATGTAAAAGTTACCAGGATTCTAAGTGAAGGGTATCGGTGCGTATACCGTGCTCCCAGCCGAAAGGGTTACAGAGGGTCGGTGCCAGGCGCCGCCCTTTTTTGGGATCGGAACGCGCGAGACGCTTGCACGGCTTCGGGCCTGTCTGGATCCGACAAAAACCCCGCCTGACGCGATTCCGAACATTCAGTTACAAACCGGCATCCGGCAGGACAGGTGATCGGGTCCCGCCAATCTTAAAATGTGCGTGCCTGACCATAGTTGCAAGAAACCGGCCCGATACTTGCGTTTCTTAAGAGGATTCGGGGCGCTTGCCTTACCCTACGATTCACTTACGAGTCCATTTGCGATATTTGCCAGATGCCCTCTTTGCTTAGCCAGACCGCCCTGGGTCGCACCGGGGCCGACCGCCCGCCGGCGCCCTGCGCACGGCCCTCTGGCGCGCGCGTGCGCGGAGGCGGGCAATGAGCGCCGTGGCTGCGGCGGCGCGCGCGGCGCTTGGAGTGGCGGCTGTGGCCGCCTGGCAAATCGGCGCGCACTACGCGGTCGCGACGCCCGGCGCGCACGGCTTCGGCCTGGCCATGGCGCTCGTGCCCCCGCTCGCGATCGCGCTGGCCGCCGCCGCGCGTTCGCCGCGCCGGGCGTGGCTGCTGCCGCTGTGGACGCTCGTGGTGCTCACGCTGTGGTTCATGCGCACGCCGCTTGCTTGGCACTTTGAGTGGGGACTGTATCTGGAGCATGTGAGCTTCAACCTCGCGATGGCGCTGCTGTTTGGGCGCACGCTCGCGGCGGGGCGCGTGCCGCTTTGCACGCAGTTCGCGTCGATGATCCACGGCGGCGCGCTGACGCCGTCCGTCGCGCGCTATACGCGCCAGATCACGCTCGCATGGACGCTCTTTTTCGTCGCGATTGCCGGCGTTTCGACGCTGATGTTCGCGGTTGCACCGATCGTCGCGTGGTCGACGTTCGCCAACTATCTGGCGTTGCCGCTCGTGGCGGTGATGTTCGTCGCCGAGCACGCATGCCGGCGTTTCGTGCTGCCCGGCGAGGCGAATGCCGGCATGCTCGACGCGATTCGCGCATACCGGCAGACGACCCAGGCGCACGCGGAGCATTCCTGATCATGGACGCCGCTCGCCAGCCTGAATCAAAGCAGGGAACAACGCAGGAATCCGTATTGACTGAAGTTATGCAGACTCATCCGCTCGTTTTTCATACGTCGCCCGATCAGGTCATGGCCTGGCGCGACGGCGCGCCCGTTACGGTGCGCGCGTTCCTCGCCGATGTCACGCGTGTGGCCGCGGCACTGCCGGCGGGCGGCCACGTATTCAACGTCTGCCGCGATCGCTACCGCTTTACTGTGGGCCTGTGCGCGGCGCTCGTCTCTGGCCGCGTCAGCCTGCTGCCCTCGACGCAGACGCCGGAAACGGTGCGCCAGCTCGCCTCGTTCGCACCCGACGCGTTCTGCTTGCACGACGCGCCCGATTGCGCCATCGACCTGCCGCGTTTCGCGTATCCCGAAGCCCGGCAGGAAGCCGACGGGCACGCGCCGTTCGCCGTCCCGCGGATCGACGCCTCGCGCGTCGCGGCCTACGTTTTCACGTCGGGGTCCACCGGCGCGCCGGTGCCGCATGCCAAGACGTGGGGCGTGCTGGTGGCGGGCGTGCGCGCGTCGGCCGAGCGGCACGGCCTGCTCGCCGCGCGCGACTGCACGATCGTCGGCACGGTGCCGCCGCAGCACATGTATGGCTTCGAAGTGACCGTGCTCCTGCCGCTGATCGGTGGCTTCGCCTTCAGCAACCGGCTGCCGTTCTATCCCGTCGATATCCGCGACGAACTCGAAGCCGTGCCGCACCCGCGCGTGCTCGTGACCTCGCCGATCCATTTGCGCGCGCTGCTCGCCACCGATCACGCGCTGCCGCCGGCCGAGCTGGTGCTCTCCGCCACCGCGCCGCTCTCGGAAAAGCTCGCGCTCGAAGCGGAAACGCGCCTGAAGGCGCCGCTCGTCGAAATCTACGGCAGCACCGAAACCGGCCAGATCGCGACGCGCCGCACCGCGAAGGGCGCAACGTGGCAACTGTTCCCGCAGGTTCGCTTCGAAGCGCGCGCAAGCGCGGTCCAGGACGACGAAGGCCCCACGATGTGGGTTTCGGGCGGCCACGTGGAAGAGCCGGTGCCGATGGGCGACGCCATCGAACTGCTCGACGCGCAGCGTTTCCTGCTGCACGGGCGCAAGGCGGACCTCATCAACATCGCGGGCAAGCGGACCTCGCTCGCCTACCTCAACCATCAGCTCAACGCCATTCCTGGCGTGGTGGACGGCGTGTTCTTCATGCCAGCGCACCTCGAGCACGATGCGCATACGGGACACGACATCGTGCAGCGCCTCGTCGCGCTCGTGGTCGCGCCCACGCTCACGCTTGCCGATCTGCAGCGCGCGCTGCGCGAGCGCATCGATCGCGCGTTTCTGCCGCGTCCGCTGCTGTTCGTCGATTCCCTGCCGCGCAACGACACCGGCAAGCTGCCGCACGATGTGCTCGCGGCGTTCGTCGCGCGGCAGATGCGCGGCGGCCTCGCGCCGGCCGCGCGGGAAGCGGGCGACGCTCTATCCGAACCCGCAACCACGCTTTCGTTCGCGATTCCCGCCGATCATCCCGCGCTGCCGGGCCACTTCCCGGGTCACCCGATCGTGCCCGGCGTCGTGCTGCTCGATCACGCCATCGACGCGATCGGCGACGCGCTGAACCGGCCGTTCACCACGTTCAAGCTCAGCACCGCGAAATTCCTGAGCCCGGCCGCGCCTGGCGAAACGCTCGACCTCGCCTGGGACGCGGCGGCGAGCGGCGCGATCCGCTTCACGCTGCGCGCGGGCGCGCGCGATGTCGCGAGCGGCGTCATCAGCGACGAAAAAACCGGAGCGCAGCCATGACGAAGCGCACCGACTGGGCGAACCAGCAGGAGCGCAGCAATACGCTGCTCCTGCGCATCATGACGTGGCTCTCGCTGCGCCTCGGCCGCCGCGCGGGCCGCGTGCTGCTGCATTTGATCGCCCTGTATTTCGTGCTGTTTTCGCCGCGCGCGTGCGCCGCCTCGCGCGACTACCTGCGCCGCGTGCTGGGCCGCCCGGCGCACTGGCGCGATATCTACCGCCACGTGTTTACATTCGCGTCGACGATTCACGACCGCATCTACCTGGCGAACGCGCGCTTCGACATGTTCGATATCCGCCCGCACGGCCATACGCTCGTGGACGAGACGCTCGCCAAGGGGCGCGGCGTGTTCCTGATGGGCGCGCATCTCGGCAGCTTCGAGATCGTGCGCGCGCTCGGCCGCACGCGGCCCGACCTGCGCGTGGTCGTGACGATGTACGAAGAGAACGCGCAGAAGATCAACGCGACGCTCGCCGCCGTGAATCCCGCGGCGAAGCCCGAAGTGATCGGGCTCGGCCAGGTTGGCTCGATGCTGAAGGTGCACGAGCGTCTCGACCAGAACTGCATGGTGGGTATGCTCGCGGACCGCACGCTGCTCGCCGACGACGCCGCCACCATGCGCCGCATGGCGTTTCTCGGCGAACCGGCGGCGTTCCCGCTCGGGCCGCTCTACATGGCCGCGATGCTCAAGCGCCCGGTACTGTTCATGACGGGCCTGTATCGCGGCGGCAATCGCTACGACGTGCACTTCGAAACGCTGGCGGACTTCACCGACGTGCCGCGCGAGTCGCGCCAGCGCGCCATCGACGCGGCGCTCGTGCGCTACGTGACCCTGCTCGATCGCTATTGCCGCCTGGCGCCGTACAACTGGTTCAACTACTACGACTTCTGGCAGGGCGGCAGGCAGGGCGCGATGGTTGGCGCAACGGCATCGGCAACTGCGGCGGCGAGCACTGCAGCGCGTGCGCCGGCCACGGTGCGCCGCCGCGAGACGCGCCCCCATGCCGAGCTACCCGTGCACGAGGTGACCGACGCATGAGCGCGAACCGCCGTTGCGCAACCTTGCGCGCGCGCTGCCAGCGTGCGCTGGCGAGCGCCGCTTTCCTCGCCGCTTCCGTCATGACGGCGGCCGCGCCCGCCGCGCCGGCACAGGCCGCCGAAACCGCGCAGCCCGCGTGGACGCTCGACCGCCTGATGTCCACGCTCGCGCAGCGCAAGTCCGGCCGCGCGAGCTTCACCGAGACGAAGTACCTCTCGATCGCGACACAGCCCGTGGAGTCGTCGGGCGAACTCGTGTTCGTCGCGCCCGATCATCTGGAAAAGATCACGCAGAACCCGAAGCCCGAGCACCTCGTGGTGGACGGCGACATGCTCACCGTGCAGCGCGAGAACCACAAGTACACGCTGGCGCTCGCGCGCTATCCGGAACTGGGCGCGTTCATCGAGAGCATCCGCGCGACGCTCGCAGGCAACCGCTTCGCGCTGGAGCAGGTGTACAAGGTCGCGCTCACGGGTGAGGGCGACGACTGGACGCTCACGCTCACGCCGCTCGACTCGCGCATGCGCAAGGTAGTGAGCACCATCACGATCGACGGCACGCGCGACGCGATGCGCAGCGTCGCGATCCAGCAGGCAGACGGCGATCATTCGGTGATGCGCCTGCATGCCCTTTCCGCGGACGCGAACTGATGGACCCGCGCGCCCATCCGGTCCTTGCGCGCGGCGTCGCGCTCGTGCAGCGTCGCGCCGTTGCGGTGTGGCTGCTGTGCCTCGTCGCGTGCGCGGTGGCGATCGGCCGCGCGAACTTCACCGCCGATCTCTCGGCGTTTCTGCCGCGCTCGCCGAGCCCCACGCAGCAAGTGCTCGTCGATCAACTGCGCGACGGGCTGGCGTCCCGGCTCATTCTGATCGGCATCGACGGCGGCTACGAGAGCACGCGCGCGGAGCTTTCGCGCCGCGTGGCGGCGAGCCTGCGCGCCGACCCGCAATTCGTGGCGATCCACAACGGCTCGGGCCAGAACGACGCGCGCGACGAGCAGTTCATGTTCGCCCACCGCTATGTGCTGAGCCCCGCGGTCACGCCGCAACACTTCACGGAACAAGGGCTGCACGAAGCGCTGGGCGAGAGCCTCGATCTGCTGACTTCGTCGGCGGGGCTGGTTGCCAAGGACCTGCTGCCGCGCGACCCGACGGGCGAAGTGGCGGCGATGGTCGGCCAGCTCGATAGCGCGGCGCAGCCTGCGAGCCGCGGCGGCGTTTGGGCCTCGCGCGACGGCCGGCGCGCCGTGCTGGTGGCGCAAACGGCGGCCGCCGGCTCCGACACGGACGCCCAGTCCCGCGCCATCGACGCCGTGCGCGCCGCTTTTGCCGCCGCCACGCGCACCTTGCCCAATGCTTCGGCCTACCAGGTATCGCTGACGGGGCCGGGCGTGTTCGGGGTCGCCACGCGCGACGCGATTCGCCACGACGTGGAACGCCTCTCCACCCTGAGCCTCGTGCTGATCGTCGCGCTGCTGCTCACGCTGTACCATTCGCCGCGCACGCTGGGGCTCGGGCTCCTGCCGGTGTTCTCGGGTGTGGCGGTGGGCATTGCGACGGTTTCGCTCGTGTTCGGCACGGTGCATGGCTTGACGCTCGGCTTCGGCACGACGCTGATGGGCGAGGCGGTGGACTACTCGATCTATCTGTTCGTGCAGTCGTCGCAGGGTGGCCCCCGCGGCGCGCCTCAGGGCCGCGAGTCGATGCGCGCATGGCTCGCCGCTTACTGGCCGACCATCCGCCTTGGCGTGCTGACGTCGGTGTGCGGCTTCGCGACGATGCTGTTCTCGGGCTTCCCCGGCCTCGTGCAACTCGGGCTCTATTCGATCGCGGGCCTCGTGAGCGCCGCGCTCGTCACGCGATTCGTGCTGCCGCAACTGTCGGGCGGCGCAGTCGCGATCCGCGATGTGTCGCGTATCGGCGCGGCGCTCGCGCGCCTGGCGCACGCCGCACCGCGCCTGCGTTGGCCGCTCGCGGCGCTCGTGCTCGCCGCGCTCGCGTCGCTCTGGCTGCATCGCGACGACCTCTGGAGCCACGAGCTTGCCGCCTTGAGCCCCGTGCCCGCCGCGAGCCAGGCGCTCGACACGCGCCTGCGCGCGGACGTGGGCGCGCCCGACGTGCGCTATCTCGTGGTGATTCCGGCCGCGAGCGAGCAGGCCGCGCTCGAAGGCGCGGAGAAGGTCGGCGCGCAGTTGGAGCCGCTCGTCGAGCGTGGTGTGCTGGGCGGCTTCGAGAGCCCCGCGCGCTACCTGCCGAGCGACGCCACCCAGCGTGCACGCCTCGCGAGCCTGCCCGGCAAGGACGTGCTCACGGCGCGCCTGCAGGAGGCGCTCAGGAACCAGCCGGTGGATGTGAGGCCCGACGCCTTCGCGCCGTTCCTCGCCGACGTCGAGGCGGCGCGCAACGCGCCGCTCGTCACGCGCGCGGACCTCAAGGGCACGTCGATGGCGCTCGCCGTCGATGCGCTCCTGACCCAGCGCGACGGCCAGTGGAGCGCCATGCTCGCCTTGCGCGCGCCGCGCCATTCACAAGGCGCGCAGGCCGTGAATACGCCGAGCCTCGACGCCAGCTCCGTGAGCGGCGCCGTCGCCCGTGCGAACGTGCCGGGCGCGCTCTTCGTCGACATGAAGGCCGAAGCCGACCGCATGTACGTGGACTACGTGCACGAAGACATTCGCCTCTCGCTCGCGGGTTTCGCCGTCATCGTCGTGCTGCTGGTGTTCGCGCTGCGCTCGTTCTCGCGTGCGGCGAGGGCGCTCGCGCCGCTCGTCGCGGCGGTGCTGGTCGTGGCGGCGGGATTCGCGCTGGCAGGCGTGTCGCTCACCATTCTGCACCTGGTCGGGATGCTGCTCATCGTCGCGGTGGGCTCGAACTATGCACTGTTCTTTTGCAAGCGCGACGACGAAGCGGGCATCACGCCGCGCACGCTCGTCTCGTTGCTCGTCGCCAATCTCGCGACGGTGGCAGGCTTCGGCCTGCTCTCGCTGTCTCATGTGCCACTGCTCGAAACGTTCGGGCTGACGGTGGGGCCGGGCGCGATGCTCGCGCTCGTGTTCGCGGCGATTCTCGCGCCGCCGCTCGTGCACAGCAGCGACGAGGCGCGCGTGGCCGCCGATACGCCTGAGCAGCAGCGGCCGGCTCGCCCGCGTACCGAACGCGCGCAGATGACCCACCCGCACGGAGGCCGCGCATGAATTCGGCTTCGTTGCGCGCTACGCATGCGACGCCCGCGTCCGCCACGGCGCGCCGCTGGAGGCCGTCGCCGTTCATAAGCGGCGCGGCGGCGCTGCACGCGGGAGCGGCCGCCGCCGTGGCCGCGCAGCCGCACGCGTGGCCGTGGGCCGCGGGCAGCGTGGTCGCGTCGCATCTCGCGCTGATCGCCGCGGGCCTGTGGCCGCGCAGCGCGTTGCTCGGCCCGAACTGGACGCGCCTGCCCGAGCACGCGGGGCAGCGCATCGCGCTCACCATCGACGATGGCCCGGACCCCGAAGTGACACCGCGCGTGCTCGACTTACTCGACCACTTCGAAGTTCGCGCAACCTTCTTCTGCATCGGCGATCTCGCGCGACGCCACCCGCATCTGGTCGAAGCGATCGTGGCGCGCGGCCATGCCGTCGAGAACCATAGCCAGCGCCATCGGCATACGTTTTCAGTTTCGGGGCCCATCGTGATGAAGCGCGAGATCGAGGCGGCGCAGCGCACGCTTGCCGAAATCGCGGGGACGCCGCCGCGCTTTTTCCGCGCACCGGCGGGCCTGCGCAATCCGTTCCTCGAGCCGGTGCTGTGCGGCCTCGGCCTGCACCTCGCGAGCTGGACGCGGCGCGGCTTCGACACCCGCGCGAAAGAGGCCGGGACGGTCACGCACCGCCTGCTCGACGGCCTGGCTGCGCGCGACATCCTGCTCGTGCACGACGGCCACGCGGCGCGCGACGCAAGCGGCCAGCCGCTCGTGCTCGACGTGCTGCCGCCGCTCCTGCGCGCCGCCGCCGAACGCCAGCTGCAGTGGACCACACTGCGCGCGTGCCTCGACGGCGAAGCCGGTCAACCCTGATTCCACCGCTGCGCAAACGGAACGACTGACGTGAAACCACTGATCCTTTCGCATTTCACCGCTACCAGCTGCCTCGGGCGCGGGCTCGACGCGACGCTCGACGCGCTGCGCGGCAAGCGCGGGGGCCTCGCGCGCTGCGACTTCGCGCGCGCGGACCTCGATACGTGGATTGGCGAAGTGGCGGGCCTCGAGAGCGAGACGCTACGCGCCGACCTCGCGGACTATGCGTGCCGCAACCACCGTCTCGCGCAGATCGGCTTCACGCAGGACGGTTTCGCCGAACACATTCGGGCCGCCGTCGCGCGCTATGGCGCCGAGCGGGTGGGCGTGTTCGTCGGCACCAGCACCTCGGGCATTCTCGAAACCGAAAACGCCTACCGGCAGCGGGACCTGGAAAGCGGCGCGCTCAAGCCGGGCTTTCACTACGCGCAGACGCACAACCCGTTCGCGCTGGCCTCGTTCGTGCGCGCCTATTTTGGCCTGCGCGGCCCGGCCACGTCGATTTCTTCCGCCTGTTCCTCGGGCGCGAAGGTGTTTGGCTCCGCGCGCCGCATGATCGAGGCGGGGCTGATCGATGCGGCCGTGGTGGGCGGCGTCGATTCGCTCTGCCTGACGACGCTATACGGTTTCAACTCGCTCGAACTGCTTTCGCGCGATCCGTGCCGCCCGTTCGACGTGAACCGCAACGGCATTTCGATTGGCGAGGCCGCGGCGTTCGCCTTCCTCGAGCGCACGCCCGACACGCTGGACGACGACGCCATCCTCCTGCTCGGCGTGGGCGAATCGAGCGACGCGCATCACATGTCGTCGCCGCATCCCGAAGGGCTCGGCGCGCGCGCCGCGATGGCGCAGGCGCTTTCCACCGCGGGCGTGGCCCCAGACGAAATCGGTTACATCAATCTGCATGGCACGGCCACGCCAAGCAACGACGTCGCTGAAAGCCGCGCGATCAACGCACTGTTCGAGCGCACGCCATGCAGCTCGACCAAGGGCGCGACGGGGCATACGCTCGGCGCGGCGGGTGCGCTCGAAGCCGTGATCGCGGCGCTCGCGCTGCGCCATCGTTTCGTGCCCGCCGGCGTCAACACCACGCAGCCTGACGCCGCGCTCGGCCTCGACTACGTGCTGGAAAGCCGCGAAGCGCAAGTCGGCGCCGCACTCAGCAATTCATTCGGTTTTGGCGGCACGAACTGCAGCCTCCTGTTCGGGCGCGCGGACCGCGCACATCACGGATGACCGCCATGAAACTTTCCGTATTCATCGAAAGCGTCGGCGTGATCGGCCCGGGTCTCGCCAACTGGCCGCAGACGGTCGACGTGCTCGCCGCGCGCGCGCCCTACGCGAGCGCACGCACGGTGCTGCCGCCGCCGGAGGGGTTGCCGGCGGCAGAGCGCCGCCGCACCGGGGCCGTCGTCAAGACCGCGCTCGCCGTGGGCCACGAAGCCGTCGCGGCGAGCGGTCGCGACGCGACGACGCTTGCCGCCGTGTTCGCGGCCTCGGGTGGAGATGGTCAGAACTGCCACATAATTTGCGACGCGCTGGCAAGCGACGACCGCCTGCTTTCGCCCACGCGTTTTCACAACTCGGTGCATAACGCGCCCGCGGGCTACTGGAGCATCGCGACGCGCGACCGGGCCGCATCGAACGTGCTGTGCGCGCACGACGGCAGCTTCGCAGCGGGGCTGCTCGAAAGCGCGTGTCAGGTGGCCGTGGATGGCGTGCCCACCTTGCTGATCGCCTACGACGCCGACTATCCCGAGCCGCTGCACGCGTTGCGTCCCGTGGCCGATGCATTCGGCGTCGCGCTCGTGCTCGCGCCGCAGGCCAGCGCGACGACGCTCGCGCGCCTCGACGTGACGCTCACCGAAGCGCTCGCGACGCCGCTCGCCTCGCCTGAACTCGAAGCGCTGCGCACGAACAATCCCGCCGCGCGTGTGCTGCCGCTGCTCGAAGCGCTCGCGAGCATCGATGCATCCGGCCAACGTGCGAGCGTGGTCATCGACTACATGCCCGAGCTGCGTGTGCAAATCGACGTCGAGCCCGTGGACGCGTCTGGAGAGGGGGCATGACGACGCAAGCCACTCTGCCCGCTACGCTCGCGGACGTGATCGCGAACGCCGCGCCGGGCGCGCCGCTCGACCGCGCATGGATCGCGGCGCGCATACCGCATAGCGGCGCGATGTGCCTGCTCGACGCGGTACAGTCATGGGATGAGACGCGTATCCGCTGCATCGCGACCAGCCATCGCGATCCGCACAATCCGCTGCGCTCGCGCGGCCGCCTTGCGGCGGTGTGCGGCGTGGAGTACGCGGCGCAGGCCATGGCGGTGCATGGCGCGTTGCTCGGCGCACTGGACGGCGCAGAGGCCGAGCGTCCGCGCGTGGGTTTTCTTGCGAGCGTGCGCACGGTAGTGGCGCATATCGAGCGCCTCGACACGCTCGCCGCGCCGCTCGCGATCGAAGCCGAACGCGTGAGCGGCAGCGGCAACACGGTACTCTATGGTTTTACGGTGCGCGGCGAGGGCCGCGTGCTGCTTACGGGACGCGCGGCAGTCATGCTCGACGCGTCCGCAGTCATTCGATGACAATACAAAAGGGAGCCCGATGATGAAATCCAAACGGTTCATACTTGCCGCGCTCGTGCTGGGCATGGCCAGCACGATGGCGCACGCCGACCTTCACGAAGTGAAGGAGAACATCAAGCACGACTCGAAGGAAGCGGCCACGAAAACCGGCCACGCCGCACGCGACTTCGGCCACGCCACCGCGCACGCGGCGAAGACGGTGGGCCACGGCATCGCGCATGCGTCGCGCGAAGGCTACGAGGCCACCAAGCGCGCGACCAAGCGCGTGTTCCATAAGGACGGCAACGGCGAAAGCAGCGAGAAGAGTCAGGCGTAAGGCGTTTTTTGCGATGTACCGGCGCGCGTAGGCGTTTACCCTCGCGAACCCCTACGCGCCGCCCATACCCCTCCACCCGGCGTGCCTTCCCGTCCGCGCCCTGTTATCCGGCTCGCCGCCGGCCCGTACCTTTCGCCCCAACGCTTCAAGAATCGCGCCGCCCTTGCCGTTAACGCAGGGGCGGCGCAATCGCTCGCCTGACGGCGAGCGGTTTGCCGCGCACCACATTAGAGATCGAGCCGGCCGCGGGCGCTACCTGCACCACAGGCACCGCGGCAACAAGAGGGGAAGAAGGTATGGTCTATTCCCAAGCGGCGGGAGCGTTCGGCGCAGCGGGATCACGGGGCGGTCAGTCGGAGGTGTCGAAAGAATCGGACGGGGCAACCAGCGGGGCCGCGAACGGAACCGATGCGGCGCTCGCACAGGAGCGCAGCGTATTGCGGCTGGTGTCGCGCAGCATGCCGCTGCCGGAACTGCTGGCGGAAGTCTGCTGTCGCGCCGGGCGGCTGCTGGGCGCGGGCGCAAACTGTGCGGTCCTGCAACTCGATGCCGACGGCCAGCGCCTGCGCATCGGCAGTGCGCCGAACTTGCCGGCGCAGTATCACGCCGCGTTCGACGGCACGCCGGTCGGTTCCGGCACGAGCCCGTCCGGCACGGCGATCGCCGAGCGGCGCACGATATGCGTGGAGGACTACGAACTCGCGCACGAGTGGGGCGAGTACCGCCGCATCGCGCTCGACAGCGGCCTGCGCGCGGTCTGGACGACGCCGCTCGACGACGACAACGGCGGCGTGCTGGGCGCGCTCGCCGTGTACCAGAGCCGGCCCTGGCGGCCCAGCGCGGCCGAGGAGGCGCTGCTGTGCGACATCGCTCACAGCGTCGCGGCCATGCTCAACCAGCAGACCATGGCCGAGCGTCTCGCGCTCAGCGAGGAGCACCATCGCCTCGTGGTGGACCACCTCAACGAAGGCATCGTGATGCAGGCCCGCGACGACACCGTGCTCGCCTGCAATCGCAGCGCGCGGCGCCTCCTGCGCCTGCCCGAGCACGCTGTCGGCATGAGCATCATGCAGGTGATTCCGCGCGTGCTCGACGAAAGCGGCAAGCCCCTGCCCACCTCGAAGCGCCCGAGCATGAAGGCGCTCGAGACGGGCAAGCCGGTGCTCGGCGAGACCGTCGGCCTCGAACTCGCGGACGGCGAGATCGTCTGGGTGAGCGAGAACGTGCTGCCGATCTTCCGGCCCGGCGAAAGCGAGCCGATTTCCGTGGTGGTCTCGTTCACGGATATCGGGCCCGTGCGCGAGGCGCAGCAGCAATTGCGCTACCTCGCCACGCGCGACGCGCTCACAGGCCTGTACAACCGCACCTTCCTCGCCGATCGCATGCACGCGATGCTGGAGCGCGCCACGTGTTCGGCGAAGCCGGCGCTCCTCTTCGTCGATCTCGACGGGTTCAAGAAGGTCAACGACACGGGCGGCCACGAAGCCGGCGACTCGCTGCTGCGCGACGTGGGGCGGCGCCTCACCGGCTGCGTGAGCGAGGGGGACACGCTCGCACGCGTGGGTGGCGACGAATTCGTGATCGCGGTGTGCTGCTACAAGGGCGTGGACGACCTTGTCGCGCTTGCGCAGCGCGTGCTCGGCGCGCTTGCCGCGCCGTTCGCGGTCGCGGGCAACGAGTACTACCTGGGCGCCTCGATCGGCATCAGCCTGTATCCCGACGATGGCCGCAGCGCCGCCGCGCTCATGCGCAACGCCGATTCGGCCATGTACGCGGCCAAGCAGCGCGGCACCAACCAGTTCCAGTTCTTCACGAACGAGTTGCGCCAGCACCTGCAGCGCCGTTTCCAGATCGAGCGGGGGCTGCGCCGCGCGCTCGCTTCGGGCGAACTGCGCCTCGTCTATCAGCCGATCGTGGATGGCGAAAGCGGCCGCATGATCGGCGCCGAGGCGCTGCTGCGCTGGGAGAGCGAGGAGCTCGGCCAGGTCTCGCCGGTGGAGTTCATCCCCGTGGCCGAGGACACCGGCATGATCATCCCGATCGGCCAGTGGGTGCTCGAGCACGCGTGCCGCCAGGCCGCGCAGTGGCGGCGCCTCTTCGCGCCCGACTTCGTCATGGCGGTCAACTTCTCGCCGCGCCAGATCGCGGACGGGCTGGTCGAACAGGTGGAGGGGTGCCTCGCGCGCACGGGCCTCGCGCCCGACGCGCTCGAAGTGGAGATCACCGAAGGCATTCTGATGAGCGACAGCCAGAGTGTGCTGCCTCTCCTGCACGCGCTGAACGCCATTGGCGTGCGCATTTCAGTGGACGATTTCGGCACCGGCTACTCGTCGCTTTCGTATTTGAAGCGCTTTCCGCTGCACCATCTGAAGGTCGATCGCACGTTCGTGGCGGGACTGCCCGACAACCGCGACTCCGTGGCGATCACCTCGGCCGTCGTGGCGATGGCGCATTCGCTCGGCATGCGCGTGACCGCCGAAGGCGTGGAAACGCCCGAGCAGGCGTCGTTTCTGCGCTCGCTGCGCTGCGAGCGGCAGCAGGGCTACCTGTTCGGCAGGCCGGTGAGCGCCCAGGGCTGCGCGGCGCTCCTGCGCGAGCATGCTGCTGGCCGCGTGCGCGAGGGCGTGTGAGCGTGTCCTGATCCGGCACGCTCGTGCGGGAGCGGCAGGCTCAAGATTTCCCGCGCCAGGCCGTAGACGTTGGCAGAGAGCGGATGCCGGACGCATCGCGCCACACGTAAAGGACACCAGAGAATCATGGATAGCGGCTTCGCAATCGACGAACGAACCCGCCTGACGAGCACGAACCAGTTCGAGCTGCTGCTTTTCCGTCTCGGCGCGGCGCCGGGCAGCGACGTTGGCGAAGTCTTCGGCATCAACGTTTTCAAGGTACGGGAAATTCTGAGCATGCCGGCGATCACGCCGATCGCGGCGTCGTCCCCCTACGTGCTGGGCGCGGCGAACATCCGCGGCCAGGTGATGCCCGTGATCGACCTGCCGCGGCTCATGGGCTGCGAGCCGGCCACGGGCCTGAACATCCTGCTCGTGACCGAATTCGCGCGTTCCACCCAGGGCTTCGCGCTCGAAAGCGTGGACGAGATCGTGCGGCTCGAATGGAGCCAGGTGCTGACCGCCGACGTCACGATGGGCAACCGCGTGACGAGCATCGCGCGGCTCGAGAACGACCCCGAGAGCAAGAAACTCGTGCAGGTGGTGGACGTGGAGCAGGTGCTGCGCGACGTCTTCCCGGCGCAGCACGGCGCGGTCGTGCCGGAGGACGTGGGCGAGCCCGCGATGATTCCGCCGGGTGCCAAGGTGCTGGCCGCCGACGACTCGGGCTTCGCGCGCGAGCTGATCGGCCAGAGCCTCAAGGCGCTCGGCGTGGAATACACGATGGCGAAGACGGGACTCGAAGCGTGGAAGCAGCTCGACGAGATTGCCAGGAACGCGGAGCGCGACGGCGTGCGCGCGAAGGATCGCATTGCGCTCGTGCTGACCGACCTCGAAATGCCGGAGATGGACGGCTTCACGTTGACGCGCAAGATCAAGGCGGACCCGCGCACCGTGGATATTCCGGTGGTGATTCATTCGTCGCTCACGGGCACGGCGAATGAGGCGCACGTGAAGAATGCAGGCGCGAGCGGCTACGTGGCGAAATTCGCCGCCGGCGACCTCGCGGGGGCGATTCGCAGCGCGCTCGCCGGCAAGCCCATTTACGCCTGATTTCATCAGCGGATGTTCGCGCCGGTGCGCAATGTCTGCGCAAGATCGCCGATGGCGACTACGGCAATCTCGGTGACGTTTCAACGCTGGCCGACCCGCGTGTCGTGAAGGAGTCGATCGATCGTCGCGTTGCTCAGTCGTGCATTAGCGCATCAACGCGCGAACAGGCGCCCCAGCTGCGGCTCGCTATCCTGCACCCCCGCGAGCCGCAGCGCGTGCCACGCCATCGCGTAGTTGCTCGACAGAACGGGCTTGCCGGTCTGCGCCTCGATCTGAGGCACGAGCGCGGCCACGCGCAGGCTGGTGCACGACACGAACACCGCATCGGCATCGTCGTGGCGCGCCAGCGTTTCTATCGCACTGCGAATCGAACTCGCATCGATGCGCGCCACCTCGTTGTCGTCCGCGTGCTCGAACGAAGCCATGCGTGTGACGGCCACGCCGCGCGCCTCGATGTAATCGCGCATGAAGTCGTTGATGGTACGCACGTAGGGTGTAAGAAGCGCCACGCGGCGCACCTTGAGCGCCTTTAGCGCGGCGAGCGCGGCCGTGATCGGCGTGGTGCAGGCAATATCGGGCCGCGCCTCGCGGATGCGTGCCGCAACCTTGTCTTCGCCTATCACCATCGAAGCCGACGTGCAGCCGAACGCCACCACGTCGAGGCGCTCGCCGGGCAGCATGAGGTTCACGGCGGGGGCGATGCGCGCCTCGATTTCCGCGAGGCGAGGCGGCGTGATGTCCGGCGAATTCTCGAGCCGGCTCTCGTAGAACGCCACGCCCGGCTGGCGCAACAGATCGCGCCATTCGTATTCGATCGTATGATCGGTGGCCAGCACGACGAGGCCGATCGCGGCGCGGCGGGCAATGCCGCCGTCGAGCGCGAAGCCGAGCTTCGTGTAGGCATCCTCGTGATCTTGCGGCGGTGCGGTAATGGTCATCTCAGCATCAATCCCGTCATGTCGAGTTCGGGCTCGCGCCCGGCCATGATGTCGGCGAGCAGTTTTGCGGTGCCGCACGACATGGTCCAGCCCATGTGTCCGTGACCCGTGTTCAGAAAGAAGTTGCGATGGCGCGTGCGGCCGATCAGCGGCGTGCCTTCGGGCGTCATCGGCCGCAGCCCGGCCCAGTACGCCGGCTGCGTGTAGTCGGCGCCCTGGGGAAAGAGTTCGCGCGCCGCCTGCATCATGGAAGTGAAATCGGCGGGCGTGTGGCGCGTGTCGTAGCCCGCGAAATCCGCGGTGGCCGTGAAGCGCAGGCGCGCGCCAAAACGCGCCCATGCCACGAGGTGATTCTCGTCGACGCCACCCATCTCGGGCGGCCGATGCCCGGGCCCGCAGGGGAACGTGGCCGAATAGCCCTTCACCGGATAGACCGCGATGCGATAGCCGAGTGGCCGCGCGAGGATCGGCGACCAGGAGCCGAGCGCGAGCACGTAGTCGTCGCCCTGAATCATGCCCGCGCTCGTGCGCACGCCGGCAATGCGGTCGCCGGTGGCTTCGATGGCCTCGATCGGGGCATCGAACACGAAGCGCACACCCATACGTTCGCAAACTTCCTTGAGCCCGCGCGTGAAGCGGTGGGCGTCACCGCTTGCGTCGCTGGGGCAGTAGATCGCGCCCGCGATGCGCTCGCGCGCGTGGGCGAGCGCCGGTTCGCGTGCTGCAACGGCGGCGGCGTCGAGCGTTTCGAGCGGCAGTCCGTTTTCCACGAGGATCGACATGTGGGCGCGGCCGCGCTCGAACGAGGCGGCGTCGCGATAGAGATAGAGCAGGCCGCGGCTGATGAGGTCGTATTCGAGTTGCTCGCGCGCCGTGACCTCTTGCAGTTGATGCTGCGAATAGCGGCACAACTTGACCTTGCGCGAGGTGTTCTCGCGCGAGCGCGCCTCGGTGCAGTTGAGCAGGAATTGCGCGCACCAGGCCCACATATGCGGATCGGCCTTCAGGCGCAGGCGCAACGCCTGGCCCTCGACGAACAGCGATTTGAGCAGGATTTTCGGCGCACGCGGCGAGGCCCATGTGTACGAGTGGCCCGGCGCGACGAGCCCCGCGTTGGCGAAACTGGTTTCGAGCGCAACGCCTGAGCGTCGCTCGATAACGGTGACGTCGCGGCCGTCGCGCGCAAGGTAATACGCGCTCGTGACGCCCGCGATGCCGCCGCCCAGTACGATGGTCTTCATTCGCGCCCCTCCATGCGTGTATACAAATTACCTTCACGCTGCCGCGAGCGCACGTAATTTGTATACGCGCATACCCTAGGCAGTTAAACGGTGACGTGCATCTATCATGGATAAGTCGTTATGCGCCGGTCCCATGCAAGCCGCGCGCCATGAGCGCGCGAGACCTGCAGGGCATCGCACTGGACGAATTATTTCGTTTCGCTAACTGACCGCGCGGGCTCGCCTGCGTTGCGGCATCGCCCGGTCGGGTCCACGCTCAGGAGCCGCTCACATGAATCCTCAGAACAATGGCGCGCTGCACACAACCCTCGCGCTCACGCTCTTTTCGCTCGCGGCGCTGGCGCCTGGACTCGCCCAGGCGCAGACCATCAAGATCGGCGTGGCGGTGCCGCTTTCGGGCAGCAGCGCCGCAGCGGGCACGGATATCCTGAACGGCGCGAAGCTCGCGGCCGCGAAGATCAACGCGGCGGGTGGCGTGCTCGGCAAGCAGATCGAACTCGTGCCCGAAGACGACGCATGCGACGCACAAACGGCGGTACAGGCCGCGCAGAAGCTCGTGGACGCGGGCGTGGTTGCCGTGGCGGGCGGCTACTGCTCGAGCGCGGCACTGCCCGAGTTGACCGCATTCCACCGCGCCGGCATTCCCTACGTGCTCGATGCCTCGACCAATCCGAAGCTCACGGAAATGGGCTACGACAATGTGTTCCGCACGATTGGCCGTGACGACGAGCAAGGGCCTTTCGCGGCCAGCTTCATCAAGAATTCGCTGCACGCGAAGCGCGCGGCAGTGATCGACGACAACACGACCTACGCCAAGGGTCTCGCGCAGAACACGGTGGAATCGCTCAAGAAGATGGGCGTGGACGTGGTCTATGCCGACTCGATCACGCCGGGCCAGATGGATTATTCGCCGACGCTCACCAAGGTTTCCTCGCTCAAGCCGGACGTGATCTATTACACGGGCTATTTCTCCGAAGCGGGTCTGCTCGTGAAGGAAGCGCGCCAGGTGGGCCTGAAGATGACCTTCATGGGCGGCGACGGCACCAATGACCCCACGCTCATGAAGACGGCAGGGCCAGCCGCCGACGGCATGATCATCACGACTGCGCCGCTCGCACAGTTCCTTCCTGGTGCGCACGACTACCTCGATCAGTACAACAAGAGCTATGGTCAGGGGCCGGGGCCGTACTCGGTGTACGAGTACGACGCCGTGGGCGTGACCGCCAAGGCCATCGCCGACGGCAAGTCGGCAAAGCCCGCAGACATCAGCGCCGCGCTGCACAAGATCACGGACTACCAGGGCGCCACGGGAACGATCGGCTTCAATCCGAAGGGCGACCGTAGCCGTGCCGTGTACATCACGGTCGTCGTGCATAACGATCAGTTCGAGCCTTACCAACGCCAGGATGCCAGCGGCAAGTGGGTGGCTATGAAGTAAGCGTACCGGGCCGCTCATGAGCACCTTCTTCCAGTTCGTCATCGAGGGGCTGACGATCGGCTCGTTCTACGCGCTCGTCGCCCTCGGCTACACGATGGTCTACGGCATTATCCGGCTCATCAACTTCGCACACGGGGATCTTTTCATGGTGGGCGCGTTCGTGGGCTGGACCGCGCTCGCCGCGCTCGCGGCCGCTCGCCTGCCGCTCGCGCTCGCGCTGTTCGTGGCCTTCGCGGTGGCCATGCTCGCGACCGGCGTGCTCGGCGTGGCGATCGCGCGCGTGGCCTATCAGCCGTTGCTGCGCGCGCCGCGCCTGTCCATTCTCATTACGGCGCTAGCCGTTTCTCTGCTGCTGGAGAACG
Organism: Paraburkholderia sp. BR10141; assembly: GCF_056155635.1. Taxonomy (NCBI): domain Bacteria; kingdom Pseudomonadati; phylum Pseudomonadota; class Betaproteobacteria; order Burkholderiales; family Burkholderiaceae; genus Paraburkholderia; species Paraburkholderia sp. BR10141. Next base: position 85,316 of record NZ_JBMIQH010000016.1, read on the forward strand.
GCGTCCTGATTGCCTACGGCGCGGGCTTTCGTACGTACCCGCACCTGCTCACGCATACGGGCTTCGACGTTGCGCAAGTGCACATCACGTTCGCGCAGATCGGCACTATCGCGGCCAGCTTCGCGCTGATGATCGCGCTGTATCTGTTCGTACACCATACGTTCGTCGGTACGGCCATGCGCGCGCTCGCCATCGACCAGGACGCGGCGCGGCTCATGGGCATCGACGTCGAGCGGCTCATCCAGCTCACGTTTTTCATCGGTTCGGCGCTCGCCGCGGTCGCCGGCGTGATGGAAGGGCTCTTCTACACGCAGATCAACTTCTTCATGGGCTTCGTGCTCGGGCTGCGCGCGTTCACGGCGGCCGTGCTCGGCGGCATCGGCAATATTCCGGGGGCGATGGTGGGCGGCTTCCTGATCGGTTTGCTGGAGGCGTTCGGCGCGGGATATGTCTCCTCCCAATGGACCGACGTGTTCGTGTTCGGTGTGCTGATCGCCGTGCTCGTGGTGAAGCCCACCGGGCTATTCGGCGAACGCGTGGTCGAGAGGATGTGAGACATGCGCGCGCGGGCCACGGACACTTCATGGGTCGTTTCCGGCGTGCTGCTCGCGTTGGCGATCGCGCTGCCCAAGTTCGCGAGCGGTTATATCGTCGATGTCGGGCTCACCATCATCACCTACGCGATTCTGGGCCTCGGGTTGAACATCGTCGTGGGCTATGCCGGGTTGCTCGACCTCGGCTACGCGGCGTTTTTTGCCATCGGCGCCTATACCACGGCGCTGCTCGAGACGCTGCTGCACTTCTCGTTCTGGGCGACGCTGCCGTTCAGCCTGGTGTTCGCGGGCGCCTCCGGCGTCGTGATCGGCTACCCCACGCTGCGCCTGCGTAGCGACTATCTCGCCATCGTCACGCTCGGCTTCGGCGAGATCACGCGCATCGTCGCCACCAATCTCGACATTACCGGCGGCCCGAACGGCATCTACGGCATCGAGCCGCCGAGCCTGTTCGGCTTCGAATTCAGTTCGCCGCGCTCGGTGTATGTGCTGGGCATGGCGTTCTTCATCGTCGTGCTGGTGTTCGCCGTGCGGCTCGGACGCTCGCGCCTCGGGCGCGCTTGGACCAGCATCCGCGAGGACGAAGCCGCCGCCGAAGCGGTGGGTGTCGCGACCCTGCGCGTGAAGATGCTCGCCTACGTGATCGGCGCACTGATCGGCGGCCTCGCGGGCAGTCTGTTCGCCGCGCGCTTCGGCACGATCGACCCCACGGCGTTCACCTATCTGCAGTCGGTGACGATTCTCATCGTCGTCGTGATGGGGGGACGCGGCAGCATTCCCGGCGTGATACTCGGCGCGCTGATCGTCGCGGGGCTGCCGGAAATGCTGCGCTTTTTGAACCTGTGGCGTATTTTCGGCTTTGCCGTGGCGCTCGTCGTGCTCATGTTGTTGCGTCCGCAAGGATTGTGGCCGGCGCGCGTGAGGCGTGCCGCGCCGCGGCCCGAAGAGGAAACGGTGGCGCACGAAGCGGAAGCCGCGGAAGCGGCGGGCAAGGAAACCGAGGCGGCCGTTTCCCTCGCCGATAGCGGCGGCCTCGAAGCCGCCGCCGCGCGCGAAACCCTGCTCGAGGTGCATGACCTCGAGCGCCGCTTTGGCGGCGTGCGCGCGATTGGCGGCATTACCTTCCAGGTGCGCAGCGGCGAAATTCTCGCGTTGATCGGCCCGAACGGCGCGGGCAAGACCACGGTGTTCAACTGCCTGACGGGCGTAATCCGGCCGAGCGGCGGCCGCCTCGTCTGGCGCGGCGAGCCGCTTGGCGGCGGCGCGCCCCATCGCAACGTGCATCGCGGCATTGCCCGTACGTTTCAGGGCATTCGCCTGTTTAACCATATGAGCGCATTCGAGAACGTGCTGATCGGCATGGACCATCGCCTGCACACGGCCCTCGTAGCGGAACTGGTGGGCACGCGCGCCGCGCGCGCCGAAGCCGCCGAGCACGGCGCGCTCGGGCAGCGCTGGCTCGATCTGGTGGGGCTCGGCGCGCGGGCGAGCGAATATGCCTCGGACCTCCCCTATGGCGATCAGCGCAGGCTGGAAATCGCCCGCGCGCTGGCGAGCCAGCCACGCTTGTTGCTGCTCGACGAGCCCGCCGCCGGCATGAACCCAACCGAAAAGCACGCGTTGATGGCGCAGATCCGCCGCATCCGCGACCTGGGCGTGACCGTGCTGCTGATCGAACACGACATGGCGCTCGTGATGGGCGTGTCCGACCGCATCATCGTGATGGACCATGGCGAGATCATTGCTCAGGGCACGCCCGCGCAAATCCAGAACGACCCGGTGGTGATCGACGCCTACCTGGGCACGGCGGAGGAAGACGACGGACCCGACGCCACGGACGGGGAGAAGTCGCTATGGGGGTAGAGACGTCCGACAAACTCCTCGACGTTCGCGACCTGCGCGTGAACTACGGCAACATCGAAGCGCTGCACGGCGTTTCGCTCGATGTCGAGCCGGGCGAGATCGTCGCGCTGCTCGGGGCCAACGGCGCGGGCAAGACCACGACGCTGCGCACCATCTCCGGACTGCTGCGTCCGCGCGGCGGCAGCATCGGGTTCGAGGGGCAGGCGCTCGTCGGGCTGCCGTCGCATCGCATCGTCGCGCTCGGGATCGGGCACGTGCCGGAGGGGCGCCGTATTTTCGGCGGGTTGACGGTCGAGGAGAACCTGCGCCTGGGCGGCTACCTGTTGCGGCGCGATGCCGGCGCGCTTGATCAGGGCATTGCTCAGGCATACGAAACATTCAGCCGGCTGCGCGAGCGCAAGGACCAGCTTGCCGGCACGCTGAGCGGCGGCGAGCAGCAAATGCTCGCGATTGCGCGCGCGCTCATGCTCAAGCCCAAACTCGTGCTGCTCGACGAGCCTTCCATGGGGCTCGCGCCCAAGCTCGTGCGCGCGATCTTCGAAGTGATCGCGCGCATCAGCCACGCGGGCACGGCGGTGCTGCTCGTGGAGCAGAATGCGCGGCAGGCGCTGCGCATCGCGAACCGCGCCTATGTGCTGGAAGGCGGCCGCGTGGCGCTCGCGGGTTCGGCCCATGAACTGGCCGACGACAACCGCGTGCGCGCCACCTATCTCGGCGGCAGCGCGGCGGCGCAGGAGGGCGGGGCCGTCTAGGGCACCAGATCGGTTCTCTGGAAAATTCAGTATTCATATAGAAAATCATTATCGTTCGCATTAGCAATTAATCATCATCCGATGCAAAATAAGAGACACAGCGATGGCCGACGCATCGGGCATAAATTGCGCAAAACGGACATTTTTCTGGAAAATGAGCGAAGGAATATTCGATCGTGGATCAAATATGGCGGCGACCGCTTGAAATCCCGCACCGCAAGCTCGAACGGCCAATCGTGGCGGCAAGCTACCAGTACGACGCTGCCCATAAGGGATCGTGGCTTTCGCACGATCAGGGGCGGTTCGTCTTTACGGAGAGCGGGGTGCTGCGTGTGACGACGCCCAGCGGCATGTGGACGCTCGGGCCGCAGCGCGGGCTGTGGATCGCGCCGCGCGTGCGCCACGAATTGATCGCGACGAGCGCGGTGAGCCTGCATAGCGTGTCGTTAGAGCCGCAGGCGTCGCCGTGGCCAGAATCCGCATGTCATGCGATGCGGGTTTCACCGCTGTTGCGCGAACTGGTGGCCGCGCTGGTCGAAGACCGCGAGCGCGGCCCGGAGTGCCGCTACGCGCTTATTACGCCGCTGTTGCTCAGCGAAATGCGCAATGCGCGCGAGGCCTCGGGCGGCGGGTTGCCGCTGCCGCTCGACCGGCGTTTGCGGCAGATTTGCGATTTCCTGCTGGCGGCGCCTGCCAACGGCGACTCGCTCGCGACCTGGGGCGAGCGCGTGGGGGCGAGCGAGCGTACGCTCGCGAGGCGCTTCAAGGACGAGACCGGCTTGACGTTCGGCCACTGGCGCCAGCAGCTGCGCATCGTCGAGGCCGTGTCGAGGCTCGCCCAGGGCGTGCGCGTGGCGGAGATCGCGGCCGAGCTCGGCTATGCGAATTCGAGCGCGTTCATCTCCATGTTCCGCAAGACGATGGGCGAGCCGCCTCAGCGGTATTTGAAAAGCGAGCCGCGTTGAAGGCGTTTGCCGTTCTCGTGGCGCGCGTCACATCTGCTTGAACAGGTGTGCGTACTGGCGGCTTACGTCGAGGGCGCCCGCGTGGCCGCGCAGCCTCAACGTCATCTTCCCGATCGCGCTGACCGAGGCGCATTCCACCTGATCCACGTTGACCACCGTGCCGCGGTGAACTTGCCAGAAGCGCGCCGGGTCCAGTTGCGCGCATAACTCTCGCAGGCTCGTGCGGATCAGCAATTCGCCGCTGTGCGTCGTGACCACGACATATTTGTCGGCTGCTTCGAAGTACAAAACATCTTCCACCGGCACCATGCGGATGTCGTTGCCGCTCGAGGCGCGCAGATATCGCAGCGGGGCCCAGCGCGGGGCGCTTTCCGCATTGCCCGCTCGTGCACCGGCGCGCGCTTCGCGGACGTCCTGGGTGATCGTTTCGAGCTGGCGCAGCACGCGTTGCAGATCGGCCTGCATCTGCGGCGCCTCGGCGTCGTTTGCCGCCGATCGCGCGAGCCGGACGCGCAGGCGCTCCACCGTCCGCGCGAGCCGCGCAGTCTCCACGGGCTTGAGCAGATAGTCGATGGCCGCGGCCTCGAAGGCCTCGAGGGCATAGGCGTCGTAGGCGGTCACGAACACGATTTGCGGCGGCGCGGCGAGATTCGCGCACGCGCGCGCGACATCGAGGCCAGTCGCGCCCGGCATGGCGATGTCGAGGAACGCGACGTCGGGCGTCAGCGCGCCGATGCGTTCAATGGCTTCCTGGCCGTTGCCGGCCGTTGCCACGATGCGCAGTTCCGGCCACGCGGAGGCCAGTTCGCGTTCCAGGGCGGCGGCGATCAGCGGCTCGTCCTCGGCGATCAGTGCGGTCGGAGTGTCGGGCGAGCGGTGCGAGGCGTCGCCGTGTTGCGCCGTATCTGCGGGCGCGTGGCGTTTCATGATCTGGACTCCTGCACGCTTGCACCAACAGTATCGCGCAGCGGCAGCGGCAGCCGCACCCGCGCAACGAGGCCATGCGGCACGTTCTCGATCAGCGTGAGCGACGCCTGCTCGCCATAGAGCGCCGCGAGCCGCTCGCGCACGTTCACTAGCCCGACGCCCGCGCCCTGGGTGCCCGGCGTCGCGCCAAAACCCGGGCCCGTATCGGTCACGCTCAACTCGACATTGTCACCGTCGCGCCGTGCGGCAACGTCGATTCTGCCGCCCTCGAGCGCACCCTGGATGCCATGCTTGAGCGCGTTCTCCACGAGCGGCTGCAACAGCATGGGCGGCACCGGGAGGTCGGCGCAATCGTGCGGCAGGTCGAGCGCGTAGGCAAGGCGCGGGCCGATACGCATGGCATGCACGGCGAGCATCGAGTCGAGCACCTTGAACTGCACCGCGAGCGTTTCGCTTTGCGCGCGCGAGGCCTCGAGCGTCGCGCGCAGGAAGCGGTTGAGGCTCGCGAGCAGTTCGCGCGCACGCGGCGGGTCGGACGCGATCAGGCTGTCGAGCGTCGCCAGCGTGTTAAAGAGAAAGTGCGGCTCGATCTGGGCCTGCAGCGCCTGCAGGCGCGCGCTGAGCGCCGTGCGCTCTGCGGCTTCCTTTTGCCATGCCGTGCGCGCGACCTGTTCGCTCAGCTCGGCAATGCGCGTGCGCGACCAGCCATACCAGGTGACCAGCAGCGTGGCGGTCAGCGCGATCCAGCCGGTGAGCGCGAGATCCTTCGTCGCGAACGCGTTGTGCAAGCCGATTCCGAGCATCACGCTCGCGATGCCGCGCCCGAGCGACGCACCGAGCACGATGGCGAGCACCATCGCCAAGGCGAGGCGCGGGCCCGTGAGCGCATTGTGGCGTTGCAGAAAGAAGCGGGCGACGTCGAGCAGCAGCATGATCGAAAGCCCGATCGCCTGGCTGAAGACGAGGTTGTCGATGAAGCGCTCGTGAACGCCCGCGGCGGTGAGCGCGACCGCAATCAGCGCATTGCCTATGACGACGATCACGCCCTCGCGCGCGAACCCGGCGAGCAGGACATTGGCCGTCGGCGCGGGGAGGCGGGCGGCGGCGTTCGGAAACTCGACGTGCATGCCAGGAATCATGCGAACCAGCTCGTGACGATGAGGTTGAGCAACCGGTGCGGCGTCGCAACGGCGGCAAGACCGGCCGCAATGAGGCTGAAGAACGAACCGCGCATGGCGAGGCGATGGCCGCGGACGTTGCCGTGGCGGATCGCCCAGATGGCGCGCCCGACGCTTGCGAACGTCAGCAGCGACAGGCCGTGCACCCAGGACAGATGCCCCGGATGCAGCTCGCGGATATCGAACGAGCTGAGCGCGGCGGTAAGCATCGTTAGTGCCCAGAGGCGGCCGAGCCACTTGTGCCGCGCGCTGCCCTTTTCGGCCAGCATGACGGCGGTTCCGAGTATGACAGAAAGTGTTGCGGCGACGACGTGCGCAGCAATGATGGCAGACATGCTGGCTCTCCATGGCGGGTCGAGCGGGGGCGATGTCTGCAGTGTGGTGAATGGGGGCGGGGCGGGCGAGGGGGATGCGACGAAGTGTGGGGAAACGGGCGCGAACGGGGCCTGGGTGGCGCGAACGGTCGGCAGGCGGACCGCGCGGCGCCACTCAATCCGGCGGCGCGTTGTCGATTTCCCGCAGAATCTCTTCGAACGGCGCGGGCTTGACGAGATGCCGGTCGAAGCCTGCCTCGCTCGCTGCTTGGCGGTCGCGCTCCTGGCCGTAGCCCGTCAGCGCGATCAATTGCACGTGCGCGGTGGCCGGCCCGGCGCGCAGCGCCTTCGCCAGCGCGTGACCGTCCATGCCGGGCAAGCCGATGTCGAGAATCGCGACGTTGGGCAGGAAGCTCTGCGCGAGCGCGAGTGCGCTCGGTCCGTCGTGCGCCACGCGCACCTCGTGGCCTTCGAGTTCCAGCAGCATGAGCAGCGAAGTAGCGGAATCGACGTTGTCGTCGGCGATCAGCACGCGGCGGCGCGGCGGCGCGATTTGTTCCCCGGCGCCCGGCGCTTCGTCGCGCGGCGCTTCGCACTGCGACGCTCGCGCGAGCGGCAGACGCACGACGAATTCCGAGCCGTGTCCAAGCCCGTCCGAATGGGCGCTCACCGAGCCGCCATGCAGTTCCGCGAGTTCGCGCACGAGTGCGAGGCCGATGCCGAGGCCGCCGTCGGCGCGCTTCACGGCTTCGCGCGACTGCATGAAGAGCTCGAACACGTAGGGCAGCTCGTCGGGCGCGATGCCGATGCCGTTGTCGCGCACGCGAATCAGGATCTCGTAGACGTCCTGTTCGAGCCGCAACGCGATCTGGCCGCCTTCGGCCGTGTACTTCGCGGCGTTGGAAAGCAGGTTGCTCATGATCTGCGCCACGCGTATCGCGTCGCCGGTCACATGGCACGGCTCGCAGTCGATCTCGACCGTGAGCGTTTGCGATTTCGCGTCGAGGAAGGGCCGGCTCGTTTCCACGGCGGTCTGGACGATCTCGCGCAGGTCGAGCGTGCTCATCTGCAGCGCGATCTTGCCGTGCGAGATGCGCGAGACGTCGAGCAGGTCGTCGACGAGGCGGCCGAGATGCTCGACCTGGCGGCTCGCGATCTGCCGCGCGTCGGCGCGCATGACATCGTTCGCGCCATGGCGCGGGTCGAGTAGCGCGATGGCGTTGCGAATCGGCGCGAGCGGATTGCGCAGTTCGTGCGCAAGTGTCGCGAGGAAGCGGTCCTTGCGGCGGTCGGCGTCACGCAGCGCTTTTTCGGCCGCGTAGAGGCGCAGGAGCGCGCGCACGTTCGCCACCAGCTCGGCGGGCTCGACGGGCTCGGTGAGGTAGCTGTCGGCGCCGCCGTCGAGCGCGAGAATCTTGTCGCGCGTCTGCACCGCGGCGGCGGAGGTCTGCAGCACGAGCGTGGAGGTCGTTTCCGGGTCTGCCTTGATGAGGCGGCACACTTCGATGCCGCTGATGTCGGGCAGCTTGACGTCGAGCAGCACGATCGCAGGCGCCTGTTCGCGCACGGCTTCGAGCGCGGCCTGGCCCGTCGCGGCTTCGATCACGGCGTAGCCGGCGTGGCGCAGCACGCGCGACTTCACGTAGCGCGCGCCTTCGTTGTCGTCGACGTTGAGGATCAGCGTGGCCTGCGCGTTCATGGCACCGCGTCCCCGGAGGTCTCGGGTTCGTCCTCGACGGACGTCGCGAGGCACACCGGCACATTCAGGCGGAACGTCGAGCCCACGCCGGGCTCGCTTTCCACGCCCACTTCGCCGCCCAGCAGCGCCGCAAGCTTGCGGCACAGCGGCAGGCCAAGACCCGTTCCCTTCACGCGCTGCTGGAGGCGGTTCTGCACCTGGCCGAACTCCTCGAAAATGATCTGGTGGTGTTCGGGAGCAATTCCGATGCCCGTGTCCGCAACGAAGAAGGTGATGCGCGCTTCGTCGCCGTCGCCGGGCATGCACTGGGCGCCCACGCGAATCTGCCCGCGCTCGGTGTACTTGAGCGCGTTCGAGACGAAATTGCGCAGGATCTGCGTGAGTTTGGGTTCGTCGGTGTAAAGCTGCGGCAGGCCTGCCGTGGAACCGAACTCGAGCGTGACCTCCGGCGTATCGAGCAGCGGCATGAGCATGGTGCGCAGCGCGGCGAAGAGGTCGGCGGCATCGAACCACGTGGGCACGACTTCGGTCTTGCCGGCTTCGATCTTCGCGAGATCGAGCAGGTCGTTCACGGTCTCGCCCAGGCTTTCCGCAGACGAAAGAATCAGCTTGACCTGGCGTTCCTGCTCCACGCTCAGGTCGCCGTCGAGCCGGTTGAGCAGCAGGTTGGCGAGCGCGCGGATCGAACTGAGCGGTGTGCGCAATTCGTGGCTCATGTTCGAGAGAAAGCGCGTCTTCATCATGTCGGCGCGGCGCAGCTCCTCGGCGCGCTCGTCGAGTTCGGCGTAGAGCGCCACCACGCCGCGGTTGGTCGCTTCCAGCTCCTGCGTGAGGCGCGAGAGTTCTTCCTGGCGTTCGCGCAGTTCGTCGAGCGCCGTCACGAGTTCGCGGTTCTGCTGCTGCAGTTCTTCGAGGGAGTCGCCATGCGCGCCTTCCTGCGGACTGCGTGCGGCGAGTTCGTGCACGATGCGCTCGAGTTCCGGGCCGCTCGCCTCGCCGCGCTCGTGCGGCAAGTCGCGCGTCATGGTGACGGTCGTGCCGCCGGTCGACGAACGAATCTCGAAGCGGTCCATGAGGCGGCGGCTGCCCGTGATGCCGAGGCCCATGCCGCCCGGCGAGCGATAAGTGCCGTCGAGCACGGCTTCGAGTTCGCGCACGCCGGGGCCCTGGTCGCTGACCTGCACGGCGAGCGCTTCGCGCGGCCGCTCGCCTTCCAGCGCGAAGGCGACTTCGCCGCCGCCCGCATATTCGAACGCGTTGCGGGCGATTTCGGAGACGGCGCTCGCAATGCGCGTCTGGTCGAGCGGCGAGAAGCCGAGTCCGGCGGCCAGCTCGCGCGCGCGGCGACGCGCGGCGACGACGTCCTGGGCGGTTTGCAGCCGGATGCGCAGCAGGGGCTTATTCATGATTCAACTGTACTCCGGGGCGGGCGCGCACGACGACGACGGTGGCGTCGTCGCGCCGGCGCGCGAAGTCTCGGTAGAGAACGGCCGCGATCACGGCGGCGGGCTGGTTGGCGAGGCCGGGCCAGGCGGCGAGGTCCCAGCGGGTGCCGATGCCGTCCGAATGCAGGACGAGGAGCGCGTTCTCGCTCCACGTCAGCTCGAACTCCTGGGTGCCGCGCATCGTGTGGCCCACGATGCCGTTGCGCGAGACGAGCTGATAACACTCGCGCGCGGGTGGTGTGCCTGCGCCGGCGGAGCGCTGCGCGTGGCCGGCCGAAGCGCGGTTATCGATGGGGCGGCCCGCGCCATACGCGACCGCCGAGATGTTGCCCGTGCCGCAAAACGCGAGCGCGCCGCGCGCCAGATCGATGCGCACGAGCGCGAGCGCCGCGCCGCGCGTGGGGCGCAGGGCCGCGTGCGAGAGTTCCATGAGTGCGGCGGGCGCGAGGCCGGCGCGGCGGCGCAGCACGTCGAGCGCGGCCACGGCGGCCACGTGGGCTTCGGCACCGTGGCCGAGCCCATCGGCGAGTGCGAGCGTGAGGCCGCTCTGGTCGGCCTGCGCCTGCCAGCCGTCGCCGCAGACTTCCTCGCCGGGGTAAGGCACGCAGACCCCGCCGATCTCGGGTCGGGTGAATGCCGCGAGCGCTGCGTTGACGCCGCTTTTCTGCACGAGCACGCGCAACACCGTGCCCGCGCCCGGCTGCGAGTAAATGGCGAACTGGTTCGAGAGCCGCCGGATCGCGCCGAGCCCGGTGCCGGGCGTCCCGGTCGTGGAGTGGCCGTCGGCGAGGGCGATGCCCACGTCGGCCATGCCGGGGCCGCTGTCGAGCGCGATCAGCTCCACCGCGCCCTCCAGCGCGCGCACGAGCAGTTCGCCGTGGCCGGCATGCTTGAGGATATTGGTGGCCGCTTCCGTGAGCACGATCGCGAGGCGGCCGGCGTCGGTCTCGCTGAGCGCCGCAAAGCGCGCGGCTTCGCTGGCGCCGCGGCGTGCAAAGGCGACGCCGCTGGCGTCGCCGATCTCGAAGGAGCGGTGGGTGCCGCCGGCAGAACCGGCCGCGCCGTCTAGCGTACTTTCCATTTCGTGATGGTGACCGTTGTACCGCTGCCCGGAGTCGATTCGATCGTGAACTCGTCGCACAGTCGCCGCGAGCCGCCGAGGCCGAGTCCCAGGCCATTGCCGCTCGTGAAGCCGTCCTGCAGCGCGCGCCCGATATCGGCAATACCCGGACCCTGATCGACGAACGAGAGCCGCAGTCCCACGCGCACGCCTTTTTCCAGCACGTCGAGCCGCGCATCGCCGCCGCCGCCATGCTGCAGCGTGTTGCGTGCGAGCTCGCTCGCCGCCGTCACGAACTTGGTCTGTTCGATGAGCGAGAAACCCTGCGCGATGGCGGCGTCGCGCACGATCTGTCGCAGCCGGACGATTTCCTCGTCCGATCTCAGGCTCACCTGGGCCGCAAGCCTTCCGGTCGTGTCGTTGCTATTCATGATTGAACGCAAGAGACGTGCTAGCTAACGGAGTCATCGGACTCAACGGAGCTGCCGCTGCTTGAGCAGCGCCATGCCTTTTTCGACGTTCAGCGCGGTGCGCACGCCCGACAGCGTGAGACCGAGCTCGACCAGCGTGATCGCCACGGACGGCTGCATGCCGACCACCACGGTCTGCGCGTCGAGCACCATCGCCATGGCGGCCGTGTTGCTGATCATGCGGCCGATGAACGAGTCGACCACGTCGAGCGTCGAGATGTCGATCAGCACGCCCTTGGCCGACTCTTTCACGATGCGCTCGGTAAGGTCGTCCTGCAGTGCGATCGCGAGGCGGTCGTGCATGTCCACCTGGATCGTGACGATCAGGCAGTCGCCGAGGCGCAGAATCGGAATGCGTTCCATCGTGTGCGGTTCCCCGTGCTTCAGTGGCGCTGAGTGGCGTTCAGGTCGTGGCCTTCGGCGAGATGATGGTCGCGCCGATGCGCTGCAACGCGATGACGAAGGCGTCGGCGAGCGTGGACTTGGTCGTGACGTTGGTGAGATCGACGCCCAGATGCACGATGGTCTGCGCGATCTGCGGGCGGATGCCGCTGATGATGCAGTCCGCGCCCATGAGGCGCGCGGCGGCCACGGTCTTGAGCAGATGCTGCGCGACGAGCGTGTCGACGGTGGGCACGCCCGTGATGTCGATGATCGCGAGGCCCGCGCCCGTGTCGACGATCTTCTGCAGCAGGCTCTCCATGACGACCTGGGTGCGCGCGGAATCGAGCGTGCCGATGAGCGGCAGCGCGAGGATGCCTTCCCAAAGCTGCACGACGGGCGTGGAAAGCTCGAGCAGTTCTTCCTGCTGGCGCGCGATGATCGCTTCGCGGCTCTTCTGGAAAATGTCGGTGGTGTAGATGCCGAAGCCATCGAGCAGCAGGTTGACCTGCCAGCTCACATGGGCAAGCTCGGCGGCGTTGTTCGCATACGCCTCGCGCAGCCGCGCATAGAGCGGCTCCTTGAACGAGAACACGAAGGTGGCCGTCTCGACAGGCGTGTAGCCCTGACGTGCGCGATGCGCCGACATGTCCGCGAGGAATGCGCGCACCGGCTCCCAGTCCGGGCTGCCCGAATCGAAGGTTCCGGTGTTAGGCAGCGTGTCGAGAAAGACATTCAGGAACGCCGAAAACTGCTCGCGAATTTCCCCCTCCATCGCAAGGCCGCGGCGCAGCGCGATCGGCAGATGCAGGCGCAGCCATTCCGCGAGCAGCGTGTCGCGATGCTGGCCGAGGATGTCCGCAATGCGAACCTGTTCCGGTGTGTTCATGCGATCTCCTGAGCGATGGGGCCACGCCTCCTTTCGGGACGAACCGCTGAACCTTGCACCCTCGTATCGATTTGATCCCAATTGCATGGCGATTGAACCGATTACGCGGTCAGTCAAGGCGAGCGAACGGGCGGGCGTGGGGCTGCATGCGTTTTTCGTGCCCGCTGGTCCGCGCAACGACTGCTGGGCCTGCAGCGCGCGGCACCATCCGCTTTGCCATGACGCGCTTGTAGTTTTTACAGGGCGGTCGTTATGTGCAGATGAGTGAGCCTTGTTTTCGGGTGGCCCGCTATGTCATGGAATGGTATGTAACTTGCTTTGCCGTAGCGCCTTTCGGGCTGGAGGCGTTCCTCGGAAGCCGGTGCGCGGGCTCGCACGCCCCGCGCGTGAAGGCATGAACGCACGAGCCGCACAGCGATCCGACCGGACCCCGCCCGACCCGCTAGACTGAGCGCTGGCGTGCGCTTGCGCGAAGCGTGCGGTTTGTCGATTTCGCGCCCGCTCGCCTCTCCCGCCATTGCCCAGAGATATCGATGACCAGGTTATTCCGCATGACCGCGCTGCTTGCGTGGTGTCTGTCGTTCCTGCCCGCTACGGCGGCATTCGCTCAATCGGCCCAGGTGGACCAGTCGGACCCGCAGGCGCTCATCAAGACCGCCACGCAGCAGATCCTCGACGAGGTCCGCACGAAGGCCATCGCGCCCGACGATATCGCGCGCATCCAGGATATCGTCAACCGCGACATTCTTCCGTACGTCGATTTTCGCCGCACCACGCGCCTCGCCATGGGGCCGCACTGGCGCACCACGACGCCCGAGCAGCAAGCGCAGATCGAGCAGCAGTTCCAGCTGCTGCTGATCCATCTCTACTCGGGCGCCATCGCGCAACTCAAGCCTGACCAGAAGATCGAGTACCCGCCCATGCGCAGTTCGCCAGGAGACACCGACGTCGTCGTGCGCACGCTCGCGCAGACCAGCAGCAATCCGGTTGAAATCGATTACCGCCTGTACAAGACGCCGCAGGGCTGGCGCCTTTATGACCTGAACGTGCTCGGTGCGTGGCTGATCCAGACCTATCGCCAGCAGTTCAACGAGAAGATCCAGCAGGGCGGCGTGGACGGGCTCATCCAGTTCCTGACCGCGCGCAACCAGGAGCTCGTCACGGGCAAGACGCAGACGCAGTGACGTGCGGTTTTTGCGTCCGCCTCTCGCGACCTGCGAAAATCTGGACGGCTGCGCCTCACGTATGGAGGCGCTGTACCATTTCCAGGTGCGCCTCGTGCGTATAGATGGGCCGTGCGCTTGCCCGAGCCCGCGCGGCCCCGATGTTTCTTTTTTTGCCGATCCGATCCGACATGAATTTCCCGCTGCCGCCGCAGGGCCGACGCAACCGGGTGTTTCCGCCAAGCCCGCCGACGCTGCACAGCCTCGCCTCCGTCATTACCGGCGTGGTCGTGGTGTGCGGCTTGTACTTTGGGCGTGCGGTGCTGATTCCCATTACGCTCTCGGTGCTGCTGAGCTTTCTGCTGGCGCCGCTCGTGACCACGCTGCGGCGCTTTCATCTGCCACAGTTCCTCGCCATCCTCGTTGCGGTGCTTTCCACCGTGCTCGCGCTTGCCGGTGTGGGCGCGCTGATCGCCGCGCAGGTCTACCAGCTTTCCGCCTCCCTGCCGCAGTACCAGGAAGAGATCGAGCAGAAAGTGCAAACGGTGCAGGAAAAAACCGTGGGCCGCGCCGATTCGCTGATGTCGCGAGCCGCCACCGCGCTGCAGCGTGTGACGCCCACGCCGCCGCCCGCGCCGCCGCAGCCGCGCGGGCGCGCGGCGCGCAATCAGCCGCAGCAGCCCATGCCCGTGGAGATCCATAATCCGGCGCCCACGCCGCTTACGCTCGCGCAAAAGGCGCTCGCCCCAGCTATCGCGCCGCTCGAGACGACCTTCATCGTGCTGGTGGTGACGATCTTCATCCTGTTCCAGCGCGAGGATCTGCGCGACCGGCTCATCAGCGTGTTCGGCTCAGACGACCTGCACCGCACCACAACCGCCATCAACGACGCCTCGCAGCGGCTCTCGCGCTACTTCGTCGCGCAAGTCGGCGTGAACGTCACGGTGGGCGGCGTGATCGCGCTGGGGCTGGCGGGCATCGGCGTGCCGGGCGCGCTGTTGTTCGGCGCGGTGGCGGCGCTCATGCGCTTCGTGCCGTACATCGGCATCTGGATCGCCGCGATCATGGCGACGATCGTCGCCGCGGCCACGCAGCCGCAGTGGACCATGGGCGTCACGACGCTGATCTTCTTCATCGTCGTGGACGTGGTGGCGGGTCAGTTCGCCGAGCCGATGGTCTATGGCAAGCGCTCGGGCCTTTCGCCGCTGGCCGTGGTAGTGGCGGCGATCTTCTGGAGCTGGCTGTGGGGGCCCGTGGGGCTGGTGCTTTCCACGCCGCTCACGCTGTGCATCGTCACGCTGGGCCGCTACGTGGACCGGCTGAACTTCCTCACGATCCTGCTCGGCGACCAGCCCGCGCTCACGCCTGCGCAAACCTGCTACCAGCGCCTGCTCGCCGACGATCCTCATGAAGCGCTGCTGCAGGCGGACCGGCTGCTCACGAGCATGCCGCTCATCGACTACTACGAGCAGGTGGTGTTCGAGGGCCTGCGCTTCGCGCGCAACGACGCCTTGCGCGGCGTGCTGCCCGGCGAGCAGGTCGCGCGCATCAACCAGGCGCTGCTCGATATCGTCGAGGATCTCGAATCCGTGGACGATTCTCGCCACACCGCAGCCGAGGAGGAGAGCGCCAGGAAGTCCGTCGAAGGCGCGGACGAAGGCGCCAAGGTAATCGAGTTCACGCTCTCGCCGGACGCGGGCGAGGTGCTCTGCGTACCCGGACGCGGCGCGTTCGACGACGTGGCGGTGGCGATCGTCGGCCAGTTGCTCATGCGGCGCAACATTCCCTGCACGGCTACCACCTACGACGAAGTGCGCGCCACGCGCGGGGCCATGATCGACGAGCGCTCGCCGGCCATCTGCCTGGTGTCGCTCGATGCGCCCGAGTCGGCGCCGTACCTGCGCAATCTCGTGCGGCGCCTGCGCGAGCGTGCGCCCGACGCGACCATCGTGGTGGGCATCGGCGCGGCGTTGCGCGACGACGGCGCAGGCATTGCCGACGACCCCGGCACGCTCTTCCCGACCTCGCTGCGCAACCTCGTGGAGGAATGCGGCGCGGCGCTCGTGCCGGCTCACACGCCGCAAAGCGAAAAGAGGGCGGCAGCACCGGATATGCAGGATCAATATAGTGCGGGAGCGAAATTGTGACAGTCATGCCCGTGTCACATTAAGGCTCGAATATATGCGGCCCTGTGCCC
Source organism: Paraburkholderia sp. BR10141 (assembly GCF_056155635.1). NCBI lineage: Bacteria > Pseudomonadati > Pseudomonadota > Betaproteobacteria > Burkholderiales > Burkholderiaceae > Paraburkholderia > Paraburkholderia sp. BR10141. Next base: position 101,173 of record NZ_JBMIQH010000016.1, read on the forward strand.
CTGGTTGCGGCATGAAAGTTACTGGGAGACGACATTGCTGAGCCCTAAGGAATTCGCCACGCTGATGCTGGTCCGCCATTCGCCGGACCAGATCGACATGAATCGCCAGGAACTGGACACGCTGCTCGAGCGTCAGCTGGTTGCGCTCGAGCATTGGACGGAAGGCCACCGCCGGCTGTCGCTCACGATTGCCGGCCGCTCGCTGCTCGAAGCCGTGGGGCGGCTGGAATACGTGACGGGTTTGCCCGAGGGGTATGGCAACGAGCGCCTCGCCGCCGGCCTTTGATGCTTGTCTGATTCTCCCGCAGTGAGCCTGCGCGCGGCCCGGCCTCGAATGGAGCCGGGCCGTATCTTTATGCAAAACACATTTCCCCGCTTGCATTTACTGAGGCATGCCAGGTAATTGTGTGCTTTTGCCCACGCCCGCAGGCGTGATCGTCTTGTGTCCCCCAAAGGGCGCTGCTACGCTGAGTCGGTTCTCCGGCGGTATCGAGCGAAGGCCGGCGCACGCTGTCTTACGGAAGGATTGCGGCAGGCGTTTTCCTGTACGGGTATTTCCCCATCGCCCGGCTTGGTGGCGCTCGTCAAACTGACTCCATCCTCCAGAGTCTTTCCCAACTCACCTACCCCCTAAAGCAAAAGGAGGATCTATGGCAAAGCGTATTGCCTACGTGACCGGCGGCATGGGCGGCATCGGAACGGCCATCTGCCAGCGTCTGCACAAGGATGGCTACACGGTGGTCGCGGGCTGCGGCCCGAACTCGCAGCGCAAGGCGCGCTGGCTCGACGAGCAGAAGGCGCTGGGCTACGAGTTCGTCGCGTCCGAAGGCAACGTGGCCGACTGGGACTCCACGGCTGCCGCGTTCGAGAAGGTGAAGAAGGACGTCGGCGAGATCGACATCCTGGTCAACAACGCCGGCATCACGCGCGACGTCGTGTTCCGCAAGATGACGCACGAAGACTGGATCGCGGTGATCGACACCAATCTCACGAGCCTCTTCAACGTGACCAAGCAGGTGATCGACGGCATGATCGAGCGGGGCTTTGGGCGGGTGATCAATATTTCGTCGGTCAACGGGCAGAAAGGCCAGTTCGGTCAGACGAATTACTCTACAGCCAAGGCCGGCATTCACGGCTTCACCATGGCGCTCGCGCAGGAAGTGGCGACCAAGGGCGTGACGGTCAACACCGTTTCTCCCGGCTATATCGGCACGGACATGGTGAAGGCGGTGAAGCCCGAAGTGCTCTCGAAGATCGTCGACAGCATTCCGGTGCGGCGCCTCGGCGAGCCGCAGGAAATTGCCTCGATCGTGGCGTGGCTCGCGTCCGACGAAGCAGGTTTCTCGACCGGCGCGGACTTCTCGCTCAACGGCGGCCTGCACATGAGCTGAGCATTGCCGCGGCTTCTTGCGCGGTGCTTGTGAGCACAACGAAGTGATCTGGCGGGAGCGGCGAAATGCCGGCTCCCGCCTCGTATTTGGGGGCGCCGGTTTTGTGCTGGGTCTGGAATCGGCGTCCGGCGACCGCAGCGCAGGACACGTGAGGCAGGCGCGCTCGCGCCACGCGTTCCACTTGCGACGCACCAGGCGAGAGTTCTTCCTAGACTATCGTCATGGCCTCGACCCGCGACCGCAATCCGTCATCACCGCCGCTTTCCCGCTACGGAAAAAAGCGGGATTTCAGTGTCACGCCTGAACCGGCGCCGCCGGCTGCCAGCTCGCCCGTTGAAAATGGACATCTGGGCTTCGTCGTGCAGAAGCACTGGGCGAGCCGGCTGCACTACGACTTCAGGCTCGAACTCGACGGGGTATTGCTCTCATGGGCCGTACCCAAAGGTCCGTGTTACGACCCGAAGGAAAAACGGATGGCCATTCACGTGGAGGACCATCCTGCCGACTACGCGGGTTTTGAAGGCACGATTCCGGCAAAGCAATACGGCGCTGGCGACGTGATCGTCTGGGACCGTGGCACCTGGGAACCCGTCGGTGATCCGCGTGAGGGGATGACTGCGGGCAAGCTGGTCTTCCGTCTCCACGGCGAAAAACTTGCCGGACTCTGGGAGCTGGTCCGCATATCGAAGCCGGGCGACAGGCAAGACCAGTGGATGCTGTTCAAGAAGCGCGATGCCTGGGCGCAGCCGCTTGCCGAATACGATGTCATCAAGGCGCTTCCCGATAGCGTGACGGCGAAGCCGCTCGGGCTCATCGAGGAACGTGCGCCGCGGGCAGCGAGGCCTGCGCGCAGCGAATCGTCGGAGATCGACCTTTGCGCGGCGGTGTCTGCTCCGTTGCCTGCCAGGCTCGAGCCCCAACTCGCGACCCTGGCGCCATCACTTCCCACAAGCGGTGATTGGGTAACGGAAGCCAAGCTCGACGGCTATCGCATGCTGTCCCGCGTCGCCAAAGGCCGTGTGCGACTCATCACACGAGGCGGTCATGACTGGACAGTGAGGTTTCCCGCGCTTGCAGCAGAGGTCGAGGCGCTTGGGCTCAACAGCGCGTGGCTGGATGGCGAAATCACCGTCCTCAAAAACGGCCTTCCCAGTTTCGCTGCGTTGCAAGATGCGATAGACGGCAACGCGAATCAAGACATCGTCTACTTCCTGTTCGACCTGGTGTACCTCGACGGGAAAGACCTCAGGAAGGTGCCGCTGTGGTCGAGGCGCATGCTGCTCGCGCAGCTTCTTCACGATGCCGGTGAGCACATCCGGTTCAGCGAGGACTTCGAGGCGCCCCCGACCCAACTGTTCGAGGCCGCCTCGGGCCTGGGCCTGGAAGGCCTCATGCTCAAGCGCCGCGACGCGCCTTATGAGTCGGGGCGGACCCAGACGTGGCTCAAGGCAAAATCCCGGCTCCGGCAGGAACTGGTCATCTGCGGGTTCACGGCCCGAGGCGGTAAAGACGGGGAGATTGGCAGCCTGTTGCTTGGCTATTACGCAGACGGCAGGCTTCGCGACGCTGGAAGCGTCGGCACCGGCTGGGACGCCAGGATCGCGCGGGACCTGTGGGCGCGGCTGACGCCGCTCGAAGTCGATGCGGCACCCTTTGAAGTCGACGTCGCGAGGTCGCGCCGGTGGGCCCGGCGCTCGGCCGGCAGTGAGCGGTGGGTTCGCCCTGAACTCGTCGCAGAGGTCGAATTCGCGGACTGGACCGCCGATGGCGTCATCCGGCAGGCCTCGTTCAGAGGTCTGCGCATCGACAAGCCGCCAGGCGGCGTCGTCCGGGAGGGGGGGAAGACGCAGGCGCCGGAGCCGCAACTGAAGCTGAAAATCACGCATCCGGAACGCGTCGTCGACCCATCGACGGGTGTCACGAAGGCGGACCTCGTGCGCTACTACGCGAGTATCGCGGAGCGGATGCTGCCTCACCTGAAAGCCCGGCCCATTGCGATGGTTCGCGCGCCCGCAGGCATCGCCGAAGACCTGTTCTTTCAGAAGCATGCCGAGAGAACAGGCATGCCCGGATTGACGGCTCACGACCGCAGTCTCTGGCCGAATCATCCGCCCCTCTTGAGCGTCGACACGGTCGATGCGCTGCTGTCGGCGGCACAGATGAACGCCGTCGAGTTTCACACCTGGAATTCGACCGTTCGACGACTCGACAAGCCCGACAGGGTCATCTTCGACCTGGACCCAGGCGAGGGCGTGAAATGGGGACGCGTTCAGGAAGCGGCGCTGCTGGTTCAAACGTTGTTGTCGGAAGTGGGGCTGCAAGCCTGGCTGAAGACGAGCGGCGGGAAAGGCTTGCACGTCGTCGTGCCGCTCGCGCCGCGGCTGGACTACGATGCGGTCAAGTCGTTCTCGCAGGCATTCGTGCGGCATCTGGCGAAGACGATTCCCGAGCGCTTTTCGGCGACCGCCGGGGCTTCGAACCGGGTCGGAAAGGTCTATGTCGACTACTTGCGCAACGGCAAGGCACAGACCACCGCTGCGGCATTTTCCGCGCGTGCGCGACCCGGGATGGGCGTCTCGATGCCGGTCGCCTGGGAGCAGTTGAATGACCTCAAGAGCGGGGCGCAGTGGACCGTACAAACGGCCCGCGAGTATCTGAGCTTCCAGCAGCAGGACCCGTGGGCCGATTACTGGTCGGGGTCGCAATCGTTGGCACCGGCGATAAAGCGCCTAAAATGAAACGACCGCCGGTCGGCGGCGGCACGCGCTTTGCGTGAGCGACGTGCCGAACCTGCAAATCCGCGAGGAGAAGTCCATGCCCGCCCGCTCAATTGCTTCCCTGACGCTGTCCTTCGGGCTCGTTTCGATTCCGGTGAAGCTCTATACCGCTACCGAGAGTTCGTCCGACATCCGGTTCCACATGCTGGCGCCCGACGGCTCGCGCGTGAAGCAGCAATACGTCTCCGAGAAGACGGGCGATGTCGTCGAGCGCTCGAGCATGAGCAAGGGCTACGAATTCGAAAAGGACCGCTTCGTGGTCTTCACCACCGACGAGCTAAAGGCGCTGGAAGACGCTGCGAGCCATGTCGTCGAAATCATGGCCTTCATCCCGGAAGAGGCGATCAACCCGGTCTTCTACGACAAGGCCTACTACATTGCACCCGACAAGCGCGGCGGCAAGCCGTATAGCCTCTTGCAGCAGGCGCTCGTGCAGAGTGGCCGCTGCGCATTGGCGAAATGGGCGTCGAAAGGACGGACGCGGATCGTGCAGGTGCGCCCCGAAGAAGATGGACTCGTCTTTCAGCAATTGCTGTACGCCGACGAGGTTCGCTCGCTGGCTGACCTCCATGTCGAACATGTCGACGTATCCGATACCGAGATGAAACTCGCGCTGCAGATTATCGAGCAGGGCTCCGAGGACAATTACGACCCGACTGCGTACGAAGACGAAGAGAAGAAGCGCATCCTCGCAGCCATCGACGAAAAGATCGCAGGCAAGCAGGTCGTCGTTCACGAGGCTCGCGAAGAGCTTGCGGGTGGCGGACAGGTTATCGACCTGATGGATGCATTGCGGGCGAGTTTGAAGGGTGGCGCGAAAGCGAAGACCGCTCCGGCGCCCAAGCGTAGCAAGAGCGCCGAGCCCGTTACCGAACTGCCTGTCGCGCCCAGGACGCGCAAGCCGCCGGCGCGTGCCGCCAAGGCGCCCGCCGAAGCGCCTGCCAGGGTGCGGGCACGCAAGTGACGCCACAAGTCGCCGCGCGCGAAATTTCGATGCGCGAGTTGCAGGCCATGCTGGGCGTTTCCCGGAGGGTGGTATCGGGCCTCATTGCTGCAGGATTCGTGAACCCGTCACGCGGACCGCGAAACGCCTACCGCTTCACGTTCCAGGACGTCGTGCTGCTGCGTACGGCGTTGCAGCTGCGCGATGCGCGTATTCCACCGCGCAAGATCATCATGGCGCTCACGCGGCTCAGAGACGAGTTGCCCGATCGGTTACCGCTTACGGGGATTCGCGTATCGGCAGTCGGCAACGATGTGGCCGTGCGAACGGGTCCTTCGCAGTGGGATGCCGCCACCGGTCAGTTCCTGCTGGATTTCGAAGTGGCGCAGATCAAGGGCGATGTCGTGTTTCTCGACTCGGCGCCTGCGCAAAAGAATCTCGCGCATCAGGCGCAGGAGTGGTACGACCTGGGCGAACAGTTGAGAGCATCCGATGTAAACGGCGCTGAACGGGCGTACAAGAAGGCTATCGCGCTATCGCCGCAACCTTTTTATCCTGCCTACGTTGACCTGGGCGCGCTGCTGTGTGAACTCGAATCCCGGTGCGAAGATGCGCTGCATGTATTCGATGAGGCGTTGGCTCACTTTCCCGACGATGCCGTGTTGCACTTCAATCGCGCGATTGCGTTCGAGGAGCTGGGACGCTTCGAAGACGCCGAGCGAAGCTATATGCGCTGCCTCGAACTCGACCCGACGTACGCGGACGCTCACCACAACCTGGCCATGCTGCTCGAAAGACGTGGCGACCCGCAGGGTTTGGTTCGTCATTTGAGCGCGTATCGACGGTTGACTACCTAAACCGTGCAGAAGGTGGCAAGTGGGCCAGAATGTGCGCAGAAACTCAGCTTTCCCCCGCACAGACCACGACAACCCCGCCTCAAACCGTCGCCACCAGAATCGACTCCCCGCTAGCCGGCCTCAGCCCATCGCTTCGTCCTGCGAAGTAACGCGCGGTGAGATCCGCGGTCGAAACATGACGCGCATTGCGCAACCCGGCCTCGCTTGCCAGCGCAAGCATCTCATCGGGCGCGAAAAAGCTCACGAACGGCGTACCCGCCGCCTTCGCGCGTTCATACACGGCGGCATGCTGCGAGCGCTCGGGCTCGTCGATGAGTTCGAGCGGCAGGAGGAAGGTCATGACGAGCGTCGAGCCCGGTGCGAGTTGCGCGATCTGCCGCAGCGTCGCGAGGTTCGCCTCGCGCGTGAGATACATGGAAACGCCCGTCGAGGCGATCACCGCGGGACTCGCGGCATCGAACCCAGCCGCGGCGAGCCGCTCCCACCACGTCTCGCCGGCTTCGAAATCCACCGGCACGAAGCGCAGCCACGCCTGCTCGCGATACCCCAGCTCCATGAGCCGCTGACGCTTCCATGTCTGCGTGCCCGGCCTGTCCACTTCGTACACGTGCAGGCGCGAGGCGATTTCGGGGTGGCGCTGGGCGAACGTGTCGAGTCCCGCGCCGAGAAGCACGTACTGGCGGGCGAGCCCGTTAGCGGTCTGTTCGGCGACAAGGTCTTCGACAAAGCGCGCGCGCCCGACGATCGAGGCACGATAACCGCGCGTCCCTTCAGGGTGCATATCGGGCCGCTCGCGCCAGTTCGACTCCGGTGCGGCGATCTGCATGCCGGTTTCGTCTTCGAGCACGTGGGGCGCATCGTCGACCTGGACGTGCAGCGCGCGCCACAGCGCGACGCGAATGGCGGTGCTGTCGGGAGCGGCGGGATGGCTGGCGGGCATGGTTCGGTCCTCTCGCGCGGGTTTCGTCGCACGATTATCGCGCGCCTTGCTCGCGGCCGTGTGTCCCGTAGATGTCGGCGCTCACCTGCCGCAACGCCTCGATCATCACGCTCGCCGCGGGCGTGAGGAGGCCGTCCGCGCGCGTGATGATGCCGAAGTCGTCCATCTGGCAATCCATCGGCACGGGCAGGATCGCGACCATGCCGTGCGCCGCGTAGTAGCGCGCCACGTCCTCGGTGAGCACGGCGATCATGTCGCTTTGCTCCAGCACGCGCGTGATGAACAGCAGCGCGGGTGTCTCGACCACGTTCGATGGGGGCGCGAGGCTCGCGCGCTGGAACATCAGCTCGAAGCGGTGGCGCAGCACGCTGCCAACGGGCGGCACGACCCACGTGGCGCGCGCGATGTCGGCGAGCGCGATCGGTCGGGCTTCGTCCTGCGCCGCCACGAGCATGGGGTGCCCCGGCCGGACCACGGCGCACACGGGCTCGCCCGCGAGCGGTTCGTAACGCAACTGGAGCTTGTCGTGCTCGGCGGACAGGCGGCCCAGCACCACGTCGAGCTTGTCTTGCGCCAGGTGTTCGAGCAGCACGTTGCTGGCGTCGATCTCCACGGAGACGCGCAGGTTCGCATGCGTGCGCTTGACCGCCGCAACGGCCGCCGGCAGCACGCGCACGCCCGGCGAGGTGATCGCGCCCACCGCCACGTGGCCAAGGCGCCCGGCCTTGAGCGCGCTCAGTTCCTCCTGCGCCTGGTCCAGGCTGCCGAGCACGGCGCGCGCGTGGCGGATCAGCGCGTCGCCGTACAGCGTGGGCCGCATGCCGCGCGGCATGCGTTCGAACAGCACCGCGCCGAGCATGTCTTCGAGCTCGCGCAGGAGCTTCGAGGCGGCGGGCTGCGTCATGTTCAGCGCCGCCGCCGCGCGGTGAATGTTACCTTCCTCCGCCAGCGCCACGACGAGGAGCAATTGCCGCGTTTTCAGCCGCGTGCGCACGTACCAGGGGCTCGTATCGAGCATGTCTCCGCCTGATTTCCCAAATAGTTTTAGGTGTTTATACCAATGCCGATTTCGATATCGGAAGCGTCCATTATTTCATTAGGAGGTTATCAGACTTCTCCGTAGACTGTCCCGAATCCATCGCTCGAAGCACTCGGCGAACTACTCGCTCTACACAACGAACACGATGTCGGATACCAAACCCAAACTGCGCTCCCAACAGTGGTTCGGCACCACGGACAAGAACGGCTTCATGTACCGAAGCTGGATGAAGAATCAAGGCATTCCCGATCACGAATTCGATGGTCGCCCGATCATCGGCATCTGCAACACCTGGTCGGAACTCACGCCCTGCAATGCGCATTTCCGCAAGCTCGCCGAGCACGTGAAGCGCGGCATTTATGAAGCGGGCGGCTTCCCCGTCGAATTCCCGGTGTTCTCGAACGGCGAATCGAACCTGCGTCCCTCGGCCATGCTCACGCGCAATCTCGCCTCCATGGACGTGGAAGAGGCGATTCGCGGCAACCCCATCGACGCCGTCGTGCTGCTGTGCGGCTGCGACAAGACCACGCCCGCGCTGCTGATGGGCGCGGCGAGCGTGGACGTGCCCGCCATCGTCGTGACCGGCGGCCCGATGCTCAACGGCAAGCACGAAGGCCGTGACATCGGCTCCGGCACGGTCGTCTGGAGGCTGCACGAGGAACTGAAGGCGGGCGAGATCAACCTGCATCAGTTCCTTTCGGCCGAAGCGGGCATGTCGCGCTCGGCGGGCACCTGCAACACCATGGGCACTGCCTCGACGATGGCCTGCATGGCCGAATCGCTCGGCGTTTCGCTGCCGCACAACGCCGCGATTCCCGCCGTCGATTCGCGCCGCTACGTGCTCGCGCACATGTCGGGCATCCGCATCGTGCAGATGGCGCTGGAAGACCTGAAGCTCTCGAAGGTCCTCACGCGTGAAGCGTTCGAGAACGCCATCCGCACCAACGCCGCGATTGGCGGCTCGACCAACGCCGTGATTCACCTGAAGGCGATTGCCGGGCGCATCGGCGTCGATCTCGAACTGGAAGACTGGCAGCGCATTGGCCGCAACACGCCGACCATCGTCGATCTGCAGCCGTCGGGCCGCTTCCTGATGGAAGAGTTCTATTACGCGGGCGGCCTGCCGGCGGTGCTGCGCCGGCTCGGCGAAGCGAACCTCCTGCCGCATCCCAATGCGCTCACGGTCAACGGCAAGTCCATCTGGGACAACGTGCGCGAGGCGCCCAATTACAACGATGAAGTGATCCGTCAACTCGACAACCCATTGATCGCGGACGGCGGCATCTGTATCCTGCGCGGCAATCTCGCGCCGCGCGGCGCCGTGCTCAAGCCTTCGGCGGCCACGCCCGAGCTGCTCAAGCATCGGGGCCGCGCCGTGGTGTTCGAAAACTTCGACCACTACAAGGCGACGATCGCCGACGAGTCGCTCGACGTCGACAAGGACTCCATCCTCGTGATGAAGAACTGCGGCCCGCGCGGCTACCCCGGCATGGCCGAGGTCGGCAACATGGGCCTGCCGCCCAAGCTGCTGCGCCAGGGCGTGAAGGACATGGTGCGCATTTCCGATGCGCGCATGAGCGGCACGGCTTACGGCACGGTGGTCCTGCACGTGGCGCCCGAAGCGGCGGCGGGCGGCCCGCTCGCGGCGGTGCGCAACGGCGACTGGATCGAGCTGGACTGCGAATCGGGCCGCCTGCATCTGGACATCAGCGACGAGGAACTCGCGCGCCGTCTGAGCGATGTCGATCCGGCGGCCGCGCCCGGCGTGGCGGAGCAGCTGGGCAAGGGCGGTTATGCGCGCCTTTACGTCGATCACGTGCTGCAGGCCGACGAGGGTTGCGACCTCGACTTCCTCGTGGGCAAGCGCGGGGCGGCGGTGCCGCGGCATTCGCACTGAGCGGTTGACGCAATGAGCCAGGGCGCGCCGGCGCCCTGAGCGCAGCAAAAGAGAAGAAACGAGCCTGGAGACACGATGACGAACCCGCAGGTGCTGCAACACGAAAGCCCCGCTGCACTGGTAAGCGCCAGCAGCGAGGAAAAGCACATCGTCGGCCATATCGCGCGCCGGCTGCTGCCTTTTCTCGCGCTGATCTATGTGGTGGCGTACGTCGATCGCACCGTGGTCGGCTTCGCGAAGCTGCACATGAACGCGGCCGTGGGCCTGTCCGACGCCGCCTACGGCCTGGGCGCGGGCCTCTTCTTCATCGGTTATTTCCTCTGCGAAGTGCCGAGCAATCTCGCGCTCGCGCGCTTCGGCGCGCGCGTGTGGTTCGCGCGCATCCTCTTCACGTGGGGCGTGATCACGATGCTGATGGCGCTCGTGAGCGGCCCGAAGAGCTTTTACGCGTTGCGCTTTCTGCTGGGCGCGGCGGAGGCCGGGCTCTATCCCGGCATTCTGTATTTCCTCACGCAGTGGTTCCCCATGCGCCACCGCGCGCGCGTGATCGGCCTGCTCGTGCTCGCGCAGCCCATCGCCGGCATCGTCACGGGCCCGATCGCGGGCGCGCTGCTCGAAACGCACGGCTTTTTCGGCATGTCGAGCTGGCAGACGCTCTTCGTCGTGAGCGGCCTGCCTGCCGTGCTGCTGTGCATTCCCACGCTGCGTCTGTTGCCCGAATCGCCCGCGCATGCACGCTGGCTCGACGACACTGAGCGCCGCTGGATCGCGCGCGAACTCGCCGCCGACCAGCGCACCTACCGCCTCGACACGCATCGCAACCCATTCAGCGCGCTCAAGGACCGCCGCGTGCTGCTGCTTGCGCTGCTGTTCCTGCCGTTTCCGCTGTGCATCTATGGTTTGTCGCTCTGGTTGCCTACCATTATCAAGGCGTTCGGCGTGAGCGATTCCACGGCGGGCCTGCTTTCCGCGGTGCCGTATCTGTTCGCGGTAGCGGGCTTGCTGATCGTGCCGCGCCATTCGGACAAGCATCGCGAACGCTACGGCCACATCGTCGTGGTCTCGGGCGTCGCGGCGCTGACGATGGCCGCGAGCGCGTGGTTTCACGCGCCGGCGCTGCAACTGCTGTTCATCTGCCTGACCGCTTTTTCGATCTACTCGATTCAGGCCGTGGTCTGGGCGCTGCCCGGCGAGTTCCTCACCGGCGCGAGCGCGGCCGTGGGGATCGCGACGATCAACTCGCTCGCGAATCTCGGCGGCTATCTCGGCCCCTATGGCATCGGGCTCATCAAGGACGCGACGGGCAGCCTGGCGGCCGGGCTTTACTTTCTCGCGGCCACGCTGGTGTTCGCGGTGCTTGTGACGTTCGCCGTGCGCGCGGTGCTGCGCACGCCTCGCCGCAGCACGGGAGAGCTGGCGAGCGAATCGTGAAGGCGCGGCCTGACACTCTTTCTCAAGCAGGACTGAAGACATGACTACGAGCCGTACGCCCCGATTCAGGGGCATTTTCCCCGTCGTGCCGACCACGTTCACCGAAACGGGCGAACTGGATCTGGCAAGCCAGAAGCGCGCCGTCGATTTCATGATCGACGCGGGCTCGGACGGCCTGTGCATTCTCGCGAACTTCTCGGAGCAGTTCTCGCTCTCCGACGACGAGCGCGAAGTCATCACGCGCACCGTGCTCGAGCACGTGGCAGGCCGCGTGCCCGTGATCGTGACGACCACGCACTACGGCACGCCGGTTGCCGCCGCACGCAGCAAGCGCGCGCAGGAGCAGGGCGCGGCGATGGTGATGCTCATGCCGCCGTACCACGGCGCGACCTTCCGCGTGCCCGAGCAGCAGATTTACGACTTCTACGCGCGCGTGTCCGATGCGATCGACATTCCCATCATGATCCAGGACGCGCCTGCGAGCGGCACGGTGCTCTCCGCCCCGTTCCTCGCGCGCATGGCGCGCGAGATCGAGCAGGTTTCGTACTTCAAGATCGAAACGCCGGGCGCGGCAAACAAGCTGCGCGAGCTGATCAAGCTGGCGGGCGAGGCCGTCGAAGGCCCGTGGGACGGCGAAGAAGCCATTACGTTGCTCGCGGACCTGAACGCCGGCGCGACCGGCTCGATGACGGGCGGCGGCTTCCCGGACGGTATTCGCCCGATCATCGTAGCCCACCGCGAAGGCCGCACCGACGACGCATTCGCGCTGTACCAGAAGTGGCTGCCGCTCATCAATCACGAAAACCGCCAGGCGGGCATGCTCGCCTGCAAGTCGCTGATGAAGGAAGGCGGCGTAATCGAGTGTGAACTGCCGCGCCACCCGTTGCCCGCGATGCATCCCGCGACGCGTGCCGAGCTGGTCGACATCGCGCGACGCCTCGATCCGCTCGTATTGCGCTGGGGTAGATAAATAATTCGTCATGCAGAATAAAAAATCTCCCTGAAAAGAAGGGACGGAGATACGTCATGAAAGCGTCCTATACATTGGGTATCGTCGGCGTGGGCAAGATTGCGCGCGACCAGCATCTGCCCGCCATCGCGGGCAATCCCGGCTTCGAACTCGTCGCGAGCGCGAGCCGCAACGCGCAGGTCGAGAACGTGCGCAACTACAAGGACATCGGTGCGCTGCTGGCCGCCGAGTCCGATCTCGACGCCGTGTCGCTGTGCGCGCCGCCGCAGGTGCGCTACGCGCAGGCGCGCGCCGCGCTCGAAGCGGGCAAGCACGTCATGCTCGAAAAGCCGCCTGGCGCGAGCGTGAGCGAAGTCGAGGCGCTGCGCGAACTCGCGCAAAAGCGCGGCCGCACGCTGTTCACCACGTGGCATTCGCGCTGCGCGAGCGCCGTCGAACCCGCGCGCGCGTGGCTCGCCGAGCGCACCATTCGCGCCGTGCACGTGCGCTGGAAGGAAGACGTGCGCCGCTGGCATCCGGGTCAGACGTGGATCTGGGAACCGGGCGGCCTCGGCGTGTTCGATCCGGGCATCAACGCGCTTTCCATCGTCACGCGCATCCTGCCGCGCGAAGTGCTGCTGCAGGGCGCGACGCTGCATGTGCCGAGCGATTGCTCGACGCCGATCGCAGCCGAACTCGATTGCATCGACACCGATGGCGTGCCCGTGCGCGCCGAGTTCGACTGGCGCCACGGTCCGGTCGAGCAATGGGAAATCGATGTGGAGACCACGGACGGCCTGCTCTCGATCGCGGAAGGCGGCAAGCGCCTCGCGATTGCGGGCGAGCCGGTCGCGCTCGACGCGGAACGGGAATATGCGGCGCTCTATGAGCGTTTTCACTGGTTGATCGCCCACGGCACCGACGACGTGGACGTGCGCCCGCTGCGCCTCGTGGCGGACGCGTTCCTGCTCGGCAGGCACGTCGAAGTCGAGGCCTTCGGGCATTAAAGACGCTTCTTTCAAGCATTACACACGCAGCACACCACACCTGAGGAGACAGGAGCATGACCAGCAAGATCCGCCGTTTGACCCTTCGTGCCGCATTCGCGGCGATGTGCATTGCCCCGCTCGGCATGAACGTGGCGGCGCACGCCGACTCGCCCGTGAAGATCGGTTTCCTCGTGAAGATGCCGGAACAGGCATGGTTCATCAACGAGCAGAAGGCCGCCACGGCGCTCGGCCAGAAGGAGAACTTCTCGGTGGTGAACATCGGCACGCCGGACGGCGAGAAGGTGCTCGCCGCCATCGACAACCTCGGCGCGCAAGGCGCACAGGGCTTCGTGATCTGCGCGCCGGACGTGCGTCTCGGGCCGGCGATCCAGGCGCGCGCCAAGCGCTACAACATGAAGTTCGTGACGGTGGACGACCAGCTCGTCGACTCGTCGGGCAAGCCGATCGCCAGCGTGCCGCACCTCGGTATGTCGGCGCTCAAGATCGGCAATCAGGTCGGCCAGGCGATCACCGACGAAATGAAGCGCCGCGGCTGGAAGCCGGAAGAAGTGGGCGCACTGCGTATCACCGACTATGAACTGCCCACGGCGAAGCTGCGCACGGACGGCGCGACGCAATCGCTGCTGGCCGGCGGCTTCAAGAAGGAAAACATCTTCGACGCCCCGCAAAAGACCACCGACGACGAAGGTGGCTTCAATGCGGCGTCGCCGGTGCTCGCCCAGCATCCGAACATCAAGAAGTGGGTGGTGTTCGCGCTCAACGAGGAAAGCGTGCTGGGCGCCGTGCGCGCGACCGAACAGCTGCACATTCCGTCGGCTGACGTGATCGGCGTGGGCATCAACGGCGCAGGCGAAGCGTTCGCCGAGTTCCAGAAGAAGCAGCCTACGGGCTTCTACGGCACGATCGCCGTGAGCTCGACGAACCACGGCAAGGAAAGCGCCGAGAACCTCGTCGAGTGGATCCGCGACGGCAAGCAGCCGGCCGCCGACACGCAGACCACCGGCAAGCTGATGACGCGCGACAACTGGACGGCCGTGCGCAGCGAGCTGGGTATCTAAGGACTGCGTAGAAGACTGAGGCGAAGCAAAGGGCAGGGATGCAATGACTGAAACGATGACTGATGCGAACGCGCAAGCGAACGCGGTGAAGGGCGCTCAACAGGGGAATCGCGCGTACCTGGAGCTCGACGGCATTACCGTGAGCTTCCCGGGCGTGCGCGCGCTCGACCGCGTGGCGCTGGAAGTGCGTGCCGGCGAAGTGCACGGCTTGATGGGCGAGAACGGCGCGGGCAAATCCACGCTGCTCAAGGTGCTCTCGGGCGTGAACCAGCCGCAGGAAGGCACGCTCGAGCTGAATGGCGTGGAGCACCGCTTCACGACCACGAAGGCGGCGCTCGAAGCGGGTATCGCGATCATCTATCAGGAACTGCATCTCGTGCCCGAGCTGACGGTGGCGGAAAACCTGATGCTCGGGCAGTTGCCCAATCGCCTCGGCGTGCTCGACGAAGGCACGCTCGTCAAGCGCGCGATGGATGAACTCAAGCGGCTTGGCGAGCGCATCGATCCGCGCACGCCGGTGAAGAATCTCTCCATCGGCCAGCGCCAGATGATCGAGATCGGCAAGGCGCTCATGCGCGACGCGCGCGTGATCGCCTTCGACGAACCGACCAGCTCGCTCTCGGCGCGCGAGACGGAGAACCTCTTTCGCATCATCAACGCGCTGCGAGCGGATGGCCGCGCGATCATCTACGTCACGCACCGCATGGACGAAGTCTATGAGCTCTGCGACCGCGTGACGGTGTTCCGCGACGGCAAGCGCATCGAGACGTTCGATTCGGTAGCCGATCTCGACCGCAATCGCCTGATCGCGGCGATGGTGGGCCGCTCGATCGAGGACGTGTACGGCTATCGTCCGCGCCAGGCGGGAGACGTGCTGATCGAAGCGAAGGGCCTGCTGGGTCCCGGCCTGGCCGAGCCGGTATCGTTTACGGCGCGGCGCGGCGAGATCGTCGGCTTCTTCGGGCTCGTGGGCGCCGGGCGCTCGGAACTCATGAAGCTGGTTTACGGCGCGACGCGCGCCAGCGCGGGGCATGTCGAACTCGACGGCAAGCGCGTCAATTTCGCGAGCCCCCGCGACGCCGTGCGCGCGGGCCTCGCACTGTGCCCCGAGGACCGCAAGCAGGAAGGCATCGTCGCGATCGCCTCGGTGGCCGACAACCTGAACATCAGCGCGCGCCGCCACTTCAGCCCCGCGCGCTTCCTCCTCGACGCGCGGCGCGAGCGCGATCTCGCGCAGGACTACATCAAGAAGCTCGCGATCAAGACGCGCAACGGCGACACGGCCATCGGCACGCTCTCGGGCGGCAACCAGCAGAAGGTGATTCTGTCGCGCTGGCTCGCCGAGCGCATCGAGGTGTTCCTGATGGACGAGCCCACGCGCGGCATCGACGTGGGCGCGCGCGCCGAGATCTACAACCTGCTGTACGAGCTCGCCGAAGCGGGCAAGACCGTGATCATGGTGTCGAGCGACCTGGCCGAGGTGATCGGCGTGTCGGACCGCATCATCGTCATGCGCGAAGGCCGGATTGCCGGCAGCCTGCCGAAGGCCGAAGCTTCGCCCGACGAACTGATCAAGATGGCGCTGCCGCGCTGAAATCCTTTTTGTAACGACGAACCAGAAATGAGTGAAGCCATGCAGCCACAGGGCACGCCTACCGTCAACGAAGCCGCCGCGCCGATTACCCCCCAGCGCGCGCGGGCGTGGGACATGATCAACAAATCGGGCATCGTGGTGGTGTTCGTGGTGCTGTTCGCGGTGCTATCCGCCACGGTGCCCGACTTCCTCACGACCCGCAACATTCAGGGCCTGCTGCTCTCCGTCACGCTGATCGGCTCGATTGCCGTCACGATGATGTTCGTGCTCGCGCTGGGCGAGGTCGATCTTTCGGTCGCCTCGATCGTGGCGTTCGCGGGCGTGGTGGCCTCCACGGTCATCACGCAGTCGCATAGCGTGCTGCTCGGCATTACGGCCGGCGTGCTCGCGGGCGGCGCGGTCGGGCTCGTGAACGGCGTGCTGATCGCGCGCTTCAAGATCAACTCGCTGATCGCCACGCTCGCGATGATGGAAGCGGTGCGCGGCCTCGCCTTCCTCACCTCGAACGGCGACGCCGTGATGATCTCGGAAGAACGCTTCTTCGATCTGGGCGGCGGCTCGTTCCTGGGCATCTCGTACCCGATCTGGAGCAACATCATCGGTTTCGTGGTGTTCGGTTTCCTGCTCAAGAAAACCGTGTTCGGCAAGAACGTGCTCGCGGTGGGCGGCAATAGCGAAGCGGCGCGCCTGGCCGGCCTGCCGGTCACGCGCATCAAGATCACGGTGTTCGTGCTGCAAGGGCTCATTACGGGCTTCGCGGGCGTGATGCTGGCCTCGCGCATGAGCCTCGGCGACCCGAAGACTTCGGTGGGCCTCGAACTCGGTGTGATCTCGGCCTGCGTGCTGGGCGGCGTGTCGCTCACGGGCGGCGTGGCGACGATCTCGGGCGTCCTGGTGGGCGTGCTCATCATGGGCGCGGTGCAGGACGCCATGAGCCTCATGAACGTGCCGACGTTCTATCAGTACCTGATTCGCGGCGGCATCCTGCTGCTCGCGGTGCTGTTCGACCAGTTCCGTCGCAGCAAGCGGGCGGTGTGAGGCAAGCGCACGTCAATGGGCCGCGCAATGCGGCCCAGGTGCGGCGGCGCTTCAGTCTGCAAGCCTCAGGTTTCCAGCCCCGCCCCGCCCAGAATCGACTTGGCGTCGGCGCGCGCATTGTCGAGTTGCACGACGCTCGCCTGCCGCGCCGCAAGCGCGTCGCCGTGCTCGATCGCCGTGAGAATCGCCTTGTGGCGCGGCAACGAAAGGGCGTGCGTGTTGGGATGGCGGCTCGTGAGCTTGATCGACTCGGAAAGCGCGAGCGAGAGCATGTTGCCGATGTACGCCAGCATGTTGTTATGCGTGGCGGCCATGATCGCGCGGTGGAATTCCAGATCGGGTTCGAGCAGGTCGGCAGCGGTTTGCGCCTGCTCCATGCGGGCGTAGGCCGCGGTGATGCGGGCGCGGTCTTCGTCGTTTGCTGAAATCGCGGCAAGTGCCGCGGCGGCGGGTTCGATGATCTGCCGCACGGTCATGAGCGAGCGGAAGAACTCGCCTTCGGGAATGCTGTTGACGGTCCAGTACAGCACGTCGGGGTCGAGCATGTGCCATTCTTCGCGCGGGCGAACGACACTGCCCACGCGCGGCTTCGACACCACGAGACCCTTGGCGACCAGCACGCGCGTGGCCTCGCGCAGCACGGGCCGGCTCACGCCGTAGGTTTCGCACAGCGTGGGTTCGGGCGGCAGGCGCTGCCCGGGGGCGAGCGTGCCGCCTACGATCTGCATGCCGAGCTCCTGCACGATGCGCGCGTGCATGCTCTTGCGTTTCTCTAGATTGCGGTAATCCATGATTGTCCGGCCGGGGGCTACCCGATCGGAGCGTCCCCCCTGTATGTGGGAACCATTACGCGCTGGTGGCGCGCATGGCCCGATATTCCCGCCGCACGATATCCATCAGTTCAGCCACCGATGTATTGGCGCTGTGCTGCTCGTATGTCACGCGGCCTCGCTGCATCAACATGATGCGATCCGCAATATCGAGCGTCTGCGCATAGTTGTGCATGATCATGATAATCGATAGGCCGCCTTTTTCCTTCAAACGCATGATGAGATCGATGATCAGACCCGCTTCGCGCGCTCCCATCGCGGCGAGCGGCTCATCGAGCAACAGGATTTTTGCGTTCGAATGCACGGCGCGCGCCACCGCGATCGCCTGGCGCTGACCACCCGAAAGCCGCTCCACAGGCAGGTCCACGGAGGGCACGTGCACGCCGATGTCGTCGAGCAGTTGCGCCGCGCGCTGGCGCATCTGCTTGTGATCGAGCAGTTTGAAGGGCCCGCGCCGCACAATCTCGCGGTTCAGGAACATGTTGTGGTAAATGCTCAGCGAATTCGCCAGCGCGAGGTCCTGATAAACACATTCGATGCCGAGCGAGCGCGCATGGTCCACCGAGCGCAGCAGCGTCTCGCTGCCGTCGATCTGCAGTGTGCCGCTCGTTTGCTGATGAAAACCCGTGAGGATTTTCACGAGCGTGGACTTGCCCGCGCCGTTGTCGCCGAGAATGCCGAGGATTTCGCCGCGGCCGAGCGTGAGCGAAACGCCGTCGAGCGCCGTGACCGCGCCGAAGCGCTTGACGATGTTCTCGCCGCGCACCGCGAGCGGGGCGTTGGCCGTGGCGGTTGCGCCGCCGGGGGAGGCTTGCGATTCGTCCATCATCGGCTCCCTTTGCGGCGCAGGCGCCCAACGTGGATGTTGAAGACCATGGCGGCGAGAATCGCGGCGCCGAGGATGATGTTGAAGGTGAACGCGTTGATGCCGATGAGCGTGAAGCCGTCGTTGAGAATGCCGAGCACCGCTGCGCCGATCAGGCCGCCCACGATCGTGCCCGAGCCGCCCGTGAGCGGCGTGCCGCCGATCACGGCCGAAGCCACGGCGAGGAACATGATCTGGTTGCCGCCCGCCTGCGGGTCGATCGAGGTGATGCGAAAGCCTTCCAGAATGCCGGTGAAGCCCGCGAGCACGGCGGCAATGATGAAATTGCCGAGGCGCAGCCGGTTCACGTGAATACCGGCCTCGCTCGCGCCTAGCGGATTCGCGCCGGCCGCCTGCGTATGCAGGCCCCAGCGCGTGTGGCGCAGCAGCACGTGCATGGCAAATGCGATGACGACAGTCCAGAGGATCTCGCTATAGCCCCACGCGCCCATGAAGGCCGCGAATTCGGGCGAACCCGGCGTCTGCACCGGCGTGCCGCGCGAAATGGTGAGCGTGATGCCGTTGATGAGGAAGAGCGTGCCGAGCGTCGTGACGAACGAGGGCAGACGCAGCCACACGGTCACGGCCCCGTTCACGAAGCCGACGATGCCCGCGGCCACGAGCCCCGCGATCACGGCGAGCCACATGGGCGCGCCCGCGTCGTTGGCGAACACCATCATGAACGGCGCGAAGGCGAACACCATGCCGGCTGAAAGATCGATGTCGCCGCCGATCATCAGCATGATTTCGCCGAACGCGATGATCGCCACCGGCGCGATGAACTGCGAGAGGTTGACGAGACTCGCGTTGGTGAGCAGGAAATCCCGGTTGGAAAATTCGAAGTACGCCGCGAGGATCATCGCCACGAGCAGAATACGCAACTCGGGCGCCCACGCGGAGAGCCATTGCCCGCGCGGGCGGGCAACAGCCCGCGCGGAGACTTCAGCCTTGCCGGTTTCGTTCACAGAGTTCATCACTCGTAGTTCATTGCACTGGGTTCATTACGACTTGATCGCACCGCTCATCGGCACGATTTGCGGCTTGGTGGTCTTGCCTTCGAAACGCGTCGAGGTATTGAGGTACGGCTCGACGGTTTCCTTCGTCACGAACTTCAGACCCGTGTTCGTGTCGGCCGGCCCGACCAGCCCGCCCGAGGCGAGCGTCACGAACGCCTGCATCACCGTATAGAAGCCCTGCACGTACGGCTGCTGGTCGATCGTGAAGTCGAGATAGCCTTCGTGGATGAGCTGGACCGTGGTCGGCAGCAGGTCGAAGCCGCCGCCGTGCACACCCTTCGAGGGCAGGTTGTTTTCCTTCATCACCTGCGCGACGCCCTGCGTGCTGCCCGCATCGACAGCGAACATGCCCTTCAGGTCCTGGTGGCCCAGGTAGAACGACTTGATCTTCGAAAGCTCTTCGTTGACGGTCGCGCCCGTGGCCACGGTCTGGATGTCGATCTTCTTGCCGGACTTCTTGATGGCGTCGCTCGCTCCGTCCAGACGCGGCTGGATGTTGAGCTGGCCAGGCGTGGCGATGAAGAGGCCGACGAGGCCGCTGTCGATCAGGCTCACGATACGCTCGCCCATCTGGTAGCCCGAGAGATACAGGTCCTGGCCGATATAGGCAAGCCGCGGGTTCTTCTTGCCGCGCGGCGCGTCGGCGTTATAGGCGAAGACGGGAATGCCCGCGTCGAGCGCCGCCTGAATGGGCTTGTCGAAAGCGGTGGGGTCGACGATCGGCACTGCGATCGCATCGGCCTTCGCGGCGATGGCCGAATTCACGGCACGCACCATTTCGCCCGCGTCGGACGTGGCCGAGCCGGTCCACTGGTAGTCCATGTTGAGCAGCGAGCACGCGTCCTGAATGCCGTATTGCGTCGGCACGAAGAACGGATTCGTGGTGACGTGATTGACGAACACGATCTTCCACTTCTTGTGCGAAGGGAAGCCCGATTCGGCGGCCTGCGCCGTGGAAATGAATCCGCCGCCGCCAACCGCACCGAGCAGCGATAGCGCCGCGCCCAGTCCCGCACCCTGCATCAGGCCGCGCCGGCCCGTGTCGATCAAGCCCTTACCGTCTTTTGCGTCATCCCGATCCTGCGCCATGTTTTCCTCCGGTCTTGTCATCGTGGTCGATGTAGGCGACTTTTCGTCGAAAAGCGTGCAGATACTGGCCAGTACCGGGGGAACGCGCTAGACATCCGCAGCGAACATGGGTTCGCCAGGCGCCGACGGTACCGCAAAAATCTTAGTGCAGCGTGATGAGGCCTCCTAATCCATGTATACCCGTAACTACTCCATACGCGCTGCCATGGCGACGATCGTCCATGACAAGCGGCTTACGCACCGCCCTTCGCCTCCTGCATGTGCGGCGGCGGGCTGGCGAGCTTGGCCTGGTCCATCGGCGCGGCGGCTTGCGGCCGCGTGGTGCGCGGGGCGCCGCGGCCTGTGCCGGTGGACTTGCGGCGCGCGGCGTGGCGCTCGGTTGCGCGCTGCATGAGGCAGAACGCGCAGAGCAGCGCGCCGATCACGATGCGCGTCCACCACGAGCTGAGCGTGCCGTCGAAGGTAATGAGCGTCTGGATCGTGCCCAGAATGCCCACGCCGAACACCGAGCCGATCACATAGCCCACGCCGCCCGTAAGCAGCGTGCCGCCGATCACGGTCGCGGCGATGGCGTCGAGTTCCATGCCTTGCGCCTGCAGCCCGTAGCCCGACAGCACGTAGAGCGTAAACACCACGCCGCCGAGCGCCGAGCAAAAGCCCGAGAGCGCGTACACGCCGATCTTGGTGCGCGCCACCGGCAGGCCCATGAGCAGCGCGGAGCGCTCGTTGCCGCCGATCGCGTAGACGTTGCGCCCAAAGCGCGTGAAGTGCGCGATGACGATGCCCGCAACGAGCATGGCGATGGCCGTGAGCGAACCGGTGGTGAGCGAGCCGCTGCCCACCGGAATGTTGAATTCGGAGAGCGCGTGAAAACCGGGGTCGTTGATCTGGATGGATTCGGTGGTGATGAGAAAGCAGGTGCCGCGCGCGAGGAACATGCCCGCGAGCGTGATGATGAAGGGCTGCAGCCGGAAGAAGTGGATCAGCGCGCCCATTGCCGCGCCGTACAGCGCGCCGCAGAGCAAGACGAGCGGCACGACCACGAGCACGGGCCAGTGCAGTTTTTCGGTGCCCACGGCGCAGAGAATCGTCGTGAGCGCGACCACGGCGCCGACCGAAAGATCGATGCCGCCCGAGATGATCACGAATGTCATGCCGATGGCGACGATCAGCAGGAACGCGTTGTCGACCAGCAGCCCGAAGGCCACCTGAAGCGAGAAGAAACCGGTGTACATGACCGAGCCGAAGCCGAACAGCACGGCAAACAGCACGACGGTCACGACGATGGGCAGCACGCGCGGATCGACGAAGCGGGTGGCGCCGCGCCGGCACGCTGCGAGCGTGTTCGAAAAGGACAGGGCAGGGCGGTTCATGCTCGGCTTCCCCCGAATGGGTGCATGACGACTCAGGCGCGCACGCGGCGCGCGAGAGCGATGCGTTTGAGTTGTTGAAAAGCGAAGGTTCGCGCGGCGGGCGACTGGATCAGGCACACGAGCAGCACGACCACGGCCTTCACGACGAGCGTGGCCTCGGGCGGCACGCCGATCGAATAGGTGGTGTAGGTGAGCGTCTGGATAATGAGCGCGCCGAGCACCGTGCCCGCGAGACTGAAGCGCCCGCCCAGCAGCGACGTGCCGCCGAGCGTTACGGCGAGAATGGCGTCGAGTTCGAGCAGAAGGCCCGCGTTGTTGCCGTCCGCGCTGCGCACGTTCGAACTGATGAGAATGCCGGCGATCGCGGCGGTCACGCCGCAGAACGCGTACGCGCCGAACACCACGGCTTGCGACGACAGGCCCGCAAGTCGCGCGGCCACCGGATTCACGCCGATCGAGCGGATGAACAGGCCGAGCGCCGTGCGGTTGACGATCAGCGCGGTGAGCGCGGTCACGGCAATCGCGATCCACACGGCGCACGGGATCAGCGCGAAATAGCCGCCGCCCGCGAAGAGATAACCGGGCGCGCCGATGGGGATGATCTGGCCGCCCGTGAGCAGCTGCGCCACGCCGCGGCCCGCCACCATCAGGATGAGCGTGGCGATGATCGGCTGCATGCCGACGAACGCGACGAGCAGCCCGTTCCAGATGCCGGCGAGCAGGCCCACCGCGAGCGCCGCGCCGAACGCGAGGCCCACGCGCGAAGGATCGGCGGCGAGCACCGTGGCGGCCGCCGCACCCGCGATCGCCACGACTGCGCCCACGGAAATGTCGATGCCGCGCGTGGCGATCACGAGCGTCATGCCGAGCGACACCACGACGAGCGGCGCGGCGCGCATGAGGATGTCGATGGGCGCGCCGAACAGGTGGCCGCCCAGCATCGTGATCGAGAGGAAGTTGCCGCGATGCACGACATCGACGACGAAAAGCGCGATGAGCGTCACCGCGGGCCACACCAGCGGATGCCGGATGACGAGCGAAAGCCAGACGGGGAGGGCGGGGCGCGTCATCGACGGTCTCCGGCAATGAGGTCGTAGACTTCGTGCTCCGAGCGCGCCGCGCCCGAAAGCTCGGCCACCTTGCGCCGGTCGCGCAGCACGGCGATGCGGTCGGAGACACGCACCACCTCGCTGATCTCCGACGAAATGAACAGGATGCCGAGGCCCTTTGCGCAAAGCGCGCGCACGCGGTCCATGATTTCGAACTTGGCGGCCACGTCGATGCCGCGTGTGGGTTCGTCGAGGATCAGCAAACGCGGCTTCGTCGCAAGCCAGCGCGCGAGCAGCACCTTCTGCTGGTTGCCGCCCGAAAGCAGGCCAATGGGCTGTTCGGCGTCGCGCGCCTTGATGCCGAGTTGCTCGATATATTCGTTGGCCAGTTCGCGCTGGCGCGAGCGCCGTATCATGCGCCACCAGCCCAGTTGCGCCTGCAGCGCAAGCACGATGTTTTCGCGGATCGACAGATCGGCGACGATGCCTTCCTTCTTGCGGTCTTCGGGACAGTAGGCCATGCCGTGGCGCACGGCGTCTCGCGGCGAAGAAAGCTTCACCGCTTTGCCGTTGATATGCAGCGTTCCCGCATCGGCTTTGTCCGCGCCGAACAGCAGGCGGGCGGTTTCCGTGCGGCCCGAGCCGAGCAGGCCAGCGAGGCCGAGAATCTGGCCCGGCTGCACTTCCAGATCGAGCGGATTGAGCACGCCGCGGCGCGCCACGCCTTGCGCCGCAAGATACGGTTCGGCGTTCGTTGCCGCCGTCTCGCCGTGCACCGTTTCGGCTTGCGTGAGCCGCTCGCCCGCGTTCTGCAGGCCCACCATTTTCGCGACCAGCGTTTGCACCGGCAGGTCGGCGGCGAGATATTCGCCTTCGCGCTCGCCGTTGCGCATCACCGTGATGCGATCGGAGATCGCATAGGTCTGCTCCAGAAAATGCGTGACGAACAGGATCGCAATGCCCGACGCTTTCAGCTTGCGCAGCACGTCGAACAGGCGCGCGACTTCGCCTTCGTCGAGGCTCGAAGTCGGTTCGTCGAGAATCAGAATGCGCGCATCGACGGACACCGCGCGCGCAATCGCCACCATCTGCTGCATCGCAATGGGGTAGGTGTCGAGCGACTGCGTGACGTCGAGAGAGAGATTCAGTTGCGCGAGCGCTTCTTCTGCGCGGCGATGAATCGTTTTCCAGTCGATCAGGCCGAGGCCGCGCTTGCGCGGCTGGCGGCCCGCGAAAATGTTCTCCGCAACCGAGAGGTTCGGGCAGAGATTGACCTCCTGGTAGAGCGTCTGGATGCCGGCGGCTTCCGCCATCTGCGGCGTCGGGAAGTGCACCGCCTCGCCCGCGAGGCGTATCTCGCCCGCCTCGGGCTGGTGCACGCCGGTCAGCACGTTGATGAGCGTGGACTTGCCGGCGCCGTTCTGCCCCATCAGCGTATGGATTTCGCCGGGGTACAGACGAAAATCGACCCGGTCGAGCGCACGCACGCCGGGGAAGGTTCGGGTAAGACCGACGGTTTCGAGTATCGGGGCAACGCTCATAAGCAACCGTGAAAGAGGCCAGAGCGCGCGGTGTGCTGAGTCAACTCCTTAAATACTAAGGGCAACGAAGCACGCCGCGCCGCTTGCAGCGAAGTTTAGTACTTGCGCGACGGGAGCACCTGTGCCGCCACGTCCTCCGGGAACACCGTTTCGTTCGTCACGATGCGCTTGGGCAACTGCTTGCCCGCCACGACGTCCTTCACGGCGCTCATGAGCTGCGGCCCGAGCAGCGGGCTGCACTCCACGTCGACATTCATCTTGCCGGCGATCATCGCCTGGAAGCCGCCCTTGGTGGCGTCGAACGACACGACGCTGATGTCCTTGCCCGGCTTCATGCCGGCTTCTTCCATGGCCTGGATCGCGCCGAGCGCCATGTCGTCGTTATGCGCGTAGACCACGTTGATCTTGTTTCCATACGTCTTCGCGAATGCTTCCATGACCTGCTTGCCGCCGGCCAGCGTGAAGTCGCCGCTTTGCGACGCGATGATCTTGAACTTCGGATCGTTCTTGATCACTTCCATGAGGCCCGAGTGACGGTCGTTGGCCGGTGCGGAACCCACGGTGCCTTGCAGTTCGACGATATTGATCGGGCCGGGGTTGTCCTTGTAGTGATCTTCAAGCCACTTGCCCGCGCGGCGGCCTTCTTCCATGAAGTCCGAGCCGATCATCGTCACGTAGAGCGACTGATCCTTCACGTCGATGTTGCGGTCCGTGAGGATCACGGGAATCTTGGCGCGCCTGGCCTCCTGCAGCACCGGCTCCCAGCCCGATTCGACCACAGGCGAGAACGCGATCACGTCCACCTTTTGGGCGATATACGAGCGGATCGCCTTGATCTGGTTTTCCTGCTTCTGCTGGGCGTCCGAGAACTTGAGGTTGATGCCGGCGTCTTTGGCGGCCTGTTTGACCGACACCGTGTTTGCCGTGCGCCATGCGCTTTCCGCGCCGACCTGCGCAAAACCTAGCGTAATCTGCTTGTCTTCGGCGTGTGCGACACCCGCCGCCAACGAGAAAGCGGCCGCCGCAGCGACCAACCCGCTTACCATGCGTGTTGCCAGTTTCATGCGTGTCTCCGATGTAGCTCTGTGCGTTGTATTTCTTTAATTCATGGCGCTACACCCGCGTCCATCACGGCCGGACAGTATCACGAGAAGTATCGCGCCATCCCTGGCCTTCGGTTATATCCTCTCGGTATACCGTTGGCCGCCCCTGCTGACCACAATAGACAAACTATATGCAACGACCAGAACGGTTTCGATTAGCGTTTTCCCGATAATCGCAGTCCATATAGTCATGCTATTTATAGGACTTTCTCACTAAGTGGGCAAAGCCATGAACACCCGTAAGCCCAAGCTTCGCTCGGCCGCGTGGTTCGGCACCACGGATAAAAACGGCTTCATGTACCGGAGCTGGATGAAGAATCAAGGAATACCGGATCATGAGTTCGCCGGCAAGCCGATTATCGGCATTTGCAATACGTGGTCGGAACTCACGCCGTGTAACGCGCACTTTCGCAAGCTCGCAGAGCACGTCAAGCGCGGCGTCTATGAAGCCGGTGGATTTCCGGTCGAGTTTCCCGTGTTCTCGAACGGTGAGTCGAACCTGCGGCCCACGGCCATGTTCACACGCAACCTCGCTTCGATGGATGTTGAGGAATCCATACGAGGCAATCCAGTCGATGCCGTCGTGCTGCTGGTCGGCTGCGACAAGACCACGCCCGCATTGCTGATGGGCGCGGCCAGTTGCGACGTCCCTGCGATTGCCGTGACCGGCGGCCCGATGCTCAACGGGAAGCACGAAGGGCGCGATATCGGTTCGGGCACGGTGGTGTGGCAACTGAGCGAGCAGGTGAAGGCGGGCAAGATTTCGATCCACGAGTTCATGTCGGCGGAGTCGGGCATGTCGCGCTCGGCGGGCACCTGCAACACCATGGGTACGGCTTCGACGATGGCGTGCATGGCCGAAGCGCTGGGCGTCACGCTGCCGCACAACGCGGCGATTCCGGCCGTGGACGCGCGCCGCTACGTGCTCGCGCACATGTCGGGCATGCGTATCGTGGAGATGGCGCTCGAAGACCTGCGCCTCTCGAAGCTGCTCACGCGCGCGGCGTTCGAAAACGCCATTCGCACGAACGCGGCGATCGGCGGCTCGACCAATGCGGCGATCCACCTGAAAGCGATCGCGGGACGCATCGGCGTGCCGCTCGAACTCGACGACTGGACGCGCATCGGGCAAGGTACGCCGACCCTCGTCGACCTGCAGCCTTCGGGCCGCTTTCTGATGGAGGAGTTCTATTACGCGGGCGGCTTGCCCGCCGTGCTGCGGCGCCTCGGTGAAGCGAACCTGCTGCCGCATCCCGATGCGCTCACGGCCAACGGCAAAACGCTGTGGGAAAACGTGCGCGAAGCCCCCATTCACAACGCCGAAGTCATTCGCCCGCTCGACAATCCGCTCGTCAAAGACGGCGCGCTGTGCGTGCTGCGCGGCAATCTCGCGCCGAACGGCGCGGTGTTGAAGCCGTCGGCGGCCACGCAGAAGCTGTTAAAGCATCGCGGGCCCGCCGTGGTGTTCGAGAACTTCGACGACTACAAGGCGCGCATCGGCGACCCCGATCTCGACGTCACGGCCGATTCCGTGCTCGTCTTGAAGAACTGCGGGCCCAAGGGATATCCGGGCATGGCCGAGGTGGGCAACATGGGCTTGCCGCCCAAGCTGCTTGCGCAGGGCGTAACCGACATGGTGCGCGTGTCGGACGCGCGCATGAGCGGCACGGCGTACGGCACGGTGGTGCTGCACGTGGCCCCTGAAGCGCGTGCGGGCGGCCCGCTCGCGATCGTGCGGGACGGCGACTGGATCGAGCTGGACTGCGAGGAGGGCGTATTGCGCGTGGATATCAGCGACGAGGCGATCGTCGCGCGGCTCGACGAGTGGGCTGCGAACCAGCGGCCCATCCCCGCCGATCGCAGCGGTTATCGCAAGCTTTATGTCGAGCACGTGTTGCAGGCCGACGAGGGCTGCGATTTCGACTTCCTGGTGGGTTGCCGCGGCTCGGACGTGCCGAGCCACTCGCATTGACATTCGGAATCCGTATCAAATCGCGCAGCGCCTGAAGGCGTAACCATCAAGCCGCCTTCGGCGCGCGCTCGTCGGCGCCGAGGCAATTCAGACCCATGAGCGTCGCCTCGACGGCTTCGTCGAGCGGCGTATGCGGCTCGCGCCCGAGTTCGCGGACGAGGCGGGCGTTGTCGAGCTGCAACGGTTCGCTCCACAAATAGCGCATCTCCATCAGTTCGCGCAGCGTCGTCACGAAGGGCGAGATGACGCGCATGAAGGCCCAGGCGAAGGGCTTGCTCTGCGGCTTCAGTCCGTGGCGCCGGGCGACGCGGCAGATCGCTTCGACGAACTGCGAGCCATCGGCGTCCCAGTGGCCGGCCATGTGGAACACTGCGAACGCGGGCAGCGTGTCGCGCCGCTCGATCAGCTCGAGCATCGTACGCGCGACATCGGGCACGTACGACCACGCGTGGCCCACGCCGCGCGTCCCCGGCTGGCGCACGACCTGCACCGGCTCGTCACGCTTCACGATACCTTGCGCAAACCAGCTATTGCCCACGTGCGGCCCGAAAAAGTCGCCCGCACGCACGACGATCGAGCGCACGCCATGCTCGCTCGCGGCCCGCATGCGCCGCTCCAGTTCCACGCGAATCGCGCCCTTGCGCGTGAGCGGCTGCTGGGGCGAATCTTCACGCAGTACCGGGAAGGTGTCGGGCCCGAAGTTGTAGATGGTGCCCGGCAGCACGACGGTCGCGCCCACGGCGGCCGCGGCGGCGAGCGTGTTGTCGATCATCGGCAGCACGACTTCCGCCCAGCGCCGGTATCCGGGCGGGTTCACGGCGTGCACGATCACCGCGCAACCCTGCGCGGCGCGTACCACCGCTTCGCGCGAGAGCGCGTCGCCGTCGACCCACTCGATGGCGCCGGCGGCAGCCGTGCCCGGCGCACCGCCGCGCCGCAGCGCGCGGACTTGCCAGCCGGCGTCGAGCAACTGGCGCGCGACTTCGCTGCCGATTCCGCCGCTGGCGCCGAGTACGAGTGCGCGGTTCTGTCGATTGATGGGGGTGGCGTTCATGCGGGTTCTCCTGAAGGGTGAGCGGTGATGAGGGGCATTCTGCGCCGCTTGCCGTCAATAGAAAATTGGCGAAAATAGACCATAAGCTATACATTTATGTATAGCGTGCGATCTGAATTGGGGACGAAGTATGGCCGACAAGGAACCGAACTGGGAGTGGTACCGGAGCTTTCTGCAGGTCCTGGAAAGCGGCTCGCTCTCGGCGGCCGCCCGCGCGTTGGGCATCACGCAGCCGACCGTCGGCCGCCACATCGAAAGTCTGGAGGCGGCGCTTGGACTCACGCTGTTTACGCGCTCATCCGATGGGTTCTCGCCAACCGAGGCGGCCAATGAACTGCGGCCGTACGCGGTCGGCCTTGCGATGACGACGGCCGCCTTGCGCCGCGCGGCGAGCGGTCACGGCTCGGGCGTGCGGGGGACCGTGCGGCTGACGGCGAGCGAAGTCATCGGCGTCGAGGTCTTGCCGCCGATCCTGGCGGCGCTGCGCCACCAATATCCCGAGCTGAGGATCGAACTCGTGCTGTCAAACAGGGCGGACGACCTCCTGCGTCGTGAAGCGGACATTGCGATACGCATGTTCCGGCCAGTGCAGGAGGCGCTGATCGCCAAACGTGTTGGCGCGATCGACGTCGGGCTGCATGCCCACGAACGATATCTGGCGCTTCATGGCGTGCCGAAGTCGATGAAAGAGCTGACACGCCATTCGGTCATCGGCTTCGATCACGAGAACGCGTTCATTCGTTCGGTTCAGCCCAGGTTCGCAGCCTACAGCCGTCATAACTTTGCATTTCGCGCCGACAGCGACCTTGCCCAGTTGGCCGCGATACGCGCTGGTTTCGGCATCGGCGGGTGCCAGTCGCCGTTGGCGGCAAGAGACCCGAAGCTGGTGCGCGTTCTGCGCGACGAGTTCTCGCTGAGCCTGGATACGTGGGTCGCCATGCATGAGGATCTGCGCACGAGCGCGCGTTGCACGGTAACTTTTGCGGCGCTGGCGTCGGGGCTTAGCGCTTACATAGAAGGCGCGTAACGATCGCCTCAGCGCGGCGCGCGGCCCGCCCGCGCATACGAAGCGAGCATGGTCGCGAGCTCCTGTGCGGCAGGCGTGAGCGGCACGGCCGCGCGCTGCAGCAAACAGACCTGCTGCGCCGCCGGCCGCTCGGCGATCCTGATGCGCGTGAGCCGTTCGGCAAACGGGCCGCGCGTGGCGACCACCGACGACTCCAGCGCGAGGCAATCCGTTTCGCTGACCCAATGCAGCGTTTCGAAGAGCCCCTCCACCGTCGCCACGATGCGCGGCGGCGGCAACCCGTGGTCGGTGAAGAACGTCGTGAGCCGGCTCGAAGCGAAGGCGTCCGCGATATTGGGCGAGCGCGTCGCGAGCCAGTCGCAGTGCGTGAGCGAGCGCAGCGTGCGCGCCCCCGCCTTCGGGTGGTCGCGGCGGCAGACGACCACCGGGTCCGACGGGTAAAGCTCCGTCACCGAGAGATCGGTCGTATCGGTCTGGTCAGAAACGAGGGCGAGCGCGAAATCGAGTGTGCCTTCGCGTATCCACGAGATCATCATGCGCGACGTGCCCGTGCGCAGACGCAGCGCCACGCGTGGAAACCGCTTGCTGTACTGCCCGAGCACGGGCACGAGCGCGTCCATGAGCGGATCGGTCGTCAGGCCGAACGCCACTTCGCCCGCGTAATCGCCGCGCAGTTGCTGCGCCTCTTCGCTCGCGCGCTCGCACTCGCCGAGAATCGACGCCGCTCGTACCAGCATGCGCTGGCCGAGCACCGTGAGCGTCACGCCGCGATTCGTGCGTGTGAGCAGCGGGCCGCCCAGTTCGACTTCGAGATTCTGCAACTGCTGCGTCACGCCGCTTTGCGCCACGCCGAGGGCGCGCGACGCCGCCCGCACACTGCCACGCTGGGCGACGGCGACGAAGACGCGCAACTGGGAGAGCGTGAGACTCATGGGCGACGACTGGCTGTGATCGGTATGTGTGATCATGATAGACGAATTCGAGCTTTTCCCGAACGCAGCGTCGTCCTACCATCGGTCGGCAGGAGACCCCCACGTTCACTGATCGCTCATCATGAAAAAAATCCCGTCGATCCTTCTTTCGCTCGCGCTGGCCCTGAGCAGCAATGCCTTTGCGCGCGAGGGCGACATCGTGCGCCTCGGCATCGATCCGACCTATCCGCCCATGGACGCCAAGGCGCCCGACGGCTCGCTCAAAGGCTTCGACGTCGATCTCGGCAACGAGATCTGCCGCCGGATTCACGTGCGTTGCCAGTGGGTCGAGCTGGAGTTCTCGGGCATGATCCCGGCGCTGCAGGCGCGCAAGATCGACGCGATCATGTCGTCGATGGCGATCACCGCGAAGCGCGAGCAGCAAATTCTCTTCACATCGAAGCTGTTCCAGTTCAAGTCGCGGCTCGTCGCACGCAAGGGCGCCCCGTTCGGCGCCACCGCGCAGTCGCTGGCCGGCAGGTCGGTCGGGGTGCAGGCGGGCACGCAGTTCGAGACCTATGCGCTCGCGAACTGGGCGCCGGCGGGCGTGCACGTCGTCACCTACAAGAGCCAGGACGAAGTGTTCGCCGACCTCGTCAACGGGCGGCTCGACGCCGCGCTGCTGGGCTACGTCGAAGCCGACTACGGCTTCCTGCGCACGCCGCAGGGCAACGGTTTCGCGTTTGCCGGCGGCCCGATTTCGATGGGCGACCGCGGCACGGGCATCGGCATGCGCAAGGACGAAGCGGCGCTGCAGGCGCAGATGAACGACGCGATTGCGTCCATGCTCAAGGACGGCACCTACGCGCAGATCGCGCATCGCTATTTCGACTTCGATCCGTACGGAAACTGAGCGGCAACTGAGCCGCTGCACACATTTTTGAAACCGCATTGAATACATGAACCAGCAATCGACTCCGCTCCTGAGCGCCACGCCGGGCACGCACCGCGAACTGACCAGCTTCCATTTCGGCCCCGCCGACGCATCCCAGAGGGTCTATATCCAGGCGTCGCTGCACGCCGACGAAACGCCCGCCATGCTGACGGCCGTGCTGTTGCGCACGCAACTGGCGGAACTCGAGGCGCAAGGCGCGCTCGCCGCGCAGGTGGTGCTCGTGCCGCTCGCCAATCCCGTGGGCCTGAACCAGCACGTGCTCGGCCAGTTCATCGGCCGGTTCGATCTCGCGAGCGGCAGGAACTTCAACCGCCATTTCCACGCGTTTCCAAAGCTGCTCGCGCGCGCAAAGGAGACGCTCGGCGCGGACGTCGACCGCAACCGCGAGCTGATCCGGCAACTGATGCGCGAAGCGCTCGACGCGCAAGAGCCGCTCACGGAATTCGATTCGCTCCAGTTGGCGCTGCTGCGGCTCTCGCACGACGCCGATCTCATCATCGACCTGCATTGCTCGCTCGAGGCGGTCATGCACGTGTACACGAGCGAGGCCGGCTGGCCCGATGTCGAGCCGCTGGCCCGCTACCTCGGCTCGCGCGCGCAACTGCTCGCCACCGACTCGGGCGCGCAGGCGTTCGACGAGGCGCATAGCCTGCTGTGGTGGCAACTGCGTCAACAGATGCCGGCCACGCAGCCCGTGCCCGCCGGACCCACCGCGGTGACGATCGAGTGCCGCGGCCAGCGCGACGTGTCGTGGGGAACCGCGCAGCAGGACGCCGACGCGCTGATCGACTATCTGCGCTGGCGCGGTGCGCTCACCGGCGGCGACGTGAAGCCGCTGCCGGAGCTGCTGATGCCGGCCACGCCGCTCGCCGGCAGCGCGCAATGCTATGCGCCGTGCAGCGGTATTCTCGTGCATCGCGCGAAAATCGGCGACTGGATCCGCGAAAACGACCCGCTCTTCGATATCGTCGATCCGATGACGGGGGCAACGACGACGGTGAAGAGCACCGCGGAAGGCGTTTTCTATATGCGCAGGGCGATTCGCTTCGTCACGGCCGGCGCGCCGCTCGGTCGCGTGACGGGCACGCGTCCGATACGCAGCGGCGTGCTGCTGGGGGCTTGAGGGGAGGGTGTCGCGTCAGGCGTGCCGCGCTTTGCCCATCGGCACGATCACGCGCACCCAGAGTCCGCCCTCGGGATGATTGCCGATCTTGAGCTTCGCGTTGCACAGGCGCGCGAGGCGCCGGACGATCGACAGGCCCATGCCCCAATGCGAGTCGAGGCGAAGGCTCGCCGCGCGCGAGGCGGGCAACGGCGACGCCGGCGCGCCGCCCTCGGGCAGACTCGCCGCTACGCCTTCGCCGTGGTCCCGCACGCTCAAGGTCCACGAGCGCGGCCCGCGCGCCGTGCAGATCTCGATGGGCGGTTTGCCGTGCGCGTGCGCGTTGCCCACGAGATTGTCGACGAGGCGCACGAGCGCGGAGCGCGGCAGCGCAAACGCCTCGCCGGCGTCCAGTCGCAGCACGATGCTCGCGTCCGCGTTCGCGCCATAGACGAAGCGGTCCTTCAGATACGCGTCCACGGTCACGGGCGCATGATTCACGCCGCCCTGGCCGGCCGTGTCGACGAACTGCCGCGCGAGATCCTGGAAGAGATCGATGTCCTCGACGAGGGCCACGCGCAAGCTCCAGCGCGTGACGTTCATCGTATAGGCGCGCAACCGCGCCACTCGCGATTCAGTCTGCCGCAGGAAAGCGGCGAAGGTAGCCGACTGGTCTTCGACTGCGCCGGTGCGGCGGCACAACAGATCGCCGATCGCGCGGGCAAGCCCATGCAGCTTGCGCGGGCAGTCCACGAGCGCGAGCGCGGGTGCCGGGGCGCTTGCGCTCGTCGCGGCGCGCAGGGTGGCGATCATGGCGAGCAGATCGTGGCGCACCGTCCGCAGCCACCAGGCGCGCAGCGCGAACAGCAACACCCCGAGCGCCAGCATGAGCGCCGCGAATCGCGCATCGAACCAGCGGGCGGCCATCTTCAGGCGCGTGAAGCCAGACGAACAGGCTTCGCGCAGATAGGAGGCGTTCGACGCCGTCCCGGCATGCGGCGCCCAGATGGCATCGCGCAGATGAGGCGTTACCTCGGCGCCGAGATTGACGATGTCCGGTTTGATCGACACTAGCGGCGCGATCCCACGGACGCTCGCACCTTGTGCGGCCAGTTCCAGTTCCAGTTCGGCGTCCTGCTGCTGGGCGACCTGCGTCGCGGAAGCCGGTCCGAATGCCGTGTCGCCGAAATCGAGCAGCGACTCTGCATCGAGATATCGAAAACCGACTTGCACCAGCATCAGCGACGCCATCCACAGCAGGAATATCCGGGCAAACACAACAATCACCTTTCTTTTTTTGACGTCGAAGTTTGACTTGCGCCGGTCGGCGCACGTTTGAAATAGCCGCAAATCGGGCTATGACCGGCATTGTCCGCGAGGTGCGCGATCTTCTATTCGTGGAAAAGCACTGGAATTTGCGCCGTTTTTCCGCTTGAGCGATGCTGGTTCCCGCGCAGTCCAGTATTTGGGAATGGGTGCGCCCGTTGCGTTAGGCCATCAGACGGCGCTCGGGGTCTATGCAGGTGGCACCGGTATGTGAGCCTTCGGAGTCCTTGATAAAATCGTCGGACACCCGAAAGCTCACGCCTGCGGCATTTCGTCAGGCCGGCTGACGCAGCGTTCTGAAGGTCGCGCGAACTTCTTCCGTGAACGCGGCAGGCTGTTCCCATGCTGCGAAATGGCCGCCTTTCGGAAGGCGATTGTAGTGAACCAGCCTGGGGTAGGCGCGCTCCGTCCAGCTCTTCGGTGCGGCATAAATTTCGTCCGGGAAGACACTCACGCCAACCGGCAGCTCCACATGCTTGGGCGCGAAAAAGTTGAGCTTGTTTTCCCAATATAGGCGCGCGGAGGAAACCGCCGTCTTCGTCAGCCAATAGAGCGTCACATTGTCGAGCACGTCATCTTTCGTCAGGCCTTCGGGCTGGCCTGCGAACACGCGCGCGATCATCGCCTGCCCGCTCGCGTCGTGGTCGAGCATCCATGCGGCGAGGCCGACTGGCGAATCCTGGATCGCGTAGAGCGTCTGCGGGCGGTTCGCCATTTCGAGGGCGTAGTCCAGACCATGCTTGTAAAAGTAATCGAGCTGGTCGTACGCGTGCTGCTCTTCCGGCGAGAGCCCGGCCGGGGGCGGCGTGCCGTCCTTGAGCGATTTGGCGACAGCGTCGGGCACGGTCGCTGGCATGTTGGTGTGAATGCCCACGAGTCCTGCCGGCTTGAGCAGCGCCAACTGCTCCGTCACGGCATTGCCCCAGTCGCCCCCTTGCGCGGCGTAGCGCTTGTAGCCGAGCCGATCCATCAGCACGACCCAGGCGCGAGCGACACGCTGGGGGTCCCAACCGGTTTTCGTCGGCTTACCCGAGAAACCGTAACCCGGAAGAGAAGGAATGACGACATGGAACGCATCGGATGCGCTCCCGCCATGCGCGGTTGGATTGGTCAACGGTTCGATGATTTTCAGCTGCTCGATGATCGAACCGGGCCAGCCGTGCGTGACGACGATCGGCAGCGCGTTCTCGTGCTTCGAGCGCACATGGATGAAGTGAATATCGAGCCCGTCGATTTCCGTGACGTATTGCGGCAGCGAGTTGAGCCTCGCCTCCACCTTGCGCCAGTCGTAGTCGTCTGCCCAGTAGCTGGCGAGCCGTTGCATGGTCGCGAGCTGCACGCCTTGCGAGGCGTCGTCGACCGTTTCGCGCTCGGGCCATTGCGTCGCGACAATACGGCGCCGCAGATCGGTCAGCGCCGCTTCCGGCGCATGCACGCGCAGCGGACGAATCGAAGACGGATCGCCGGCGGCAATCTGCGTGAGTCCGCCGGCCGACGGCTTCGATTCCGCGAAGGCGAACCGGCTCATTGCGGCGCCTGCAAGCGTCACGGCAGCGGCCCCGATGAAGCGCCGGCGCGAAAGGGGCGTGGGATGAAGATCGTTTGACATATCAATTCCTGATGGTGACGTTGGATAATGGCGCGCAGGAAGCATTGGACGTGCGCATGCCTTTCCCCAACCGCGATATGGGTTGTAGTCCTAACTATTACTTATCGAAGCCGGCGCGCGGAAACTGTGCGCGTCGCTGCGACGGCTATTCGGTGTCGAGTGAACGAATCAGATTGGCACGCAGGTTCACGATCGCCCTTTGCAGTTTCATGAATTCGTCGTGGCCCAGCCCGGTCGCGTCGGTGAGATCCGCGATTTTCAGGCTCTTTTCGCGCAGCTTCCGGCCGCTCGCGGTCAGGCTCACACGCACCTGACGCTCATCTTCCGGATCGCGCCGCCGCTGCACATACCCCATCGCTTCGAGCTTTTTCAGCATGGGCGTCAGCGTGTTCGATTCGAGAAAGAGCTTCTCGCCCAAGCCGCTCACCGTCTGGTTGTCCTGCTCCCAGAGCGCGATGATCGCGATGTACTGCGGATAGGTCAGCCCGAGTTCGTCCAGGATCGGCTTGTATGCCTTGCCGAATGCCAGATTGGTCGAGTAGACCGCGAAGCAAAGGTAGTCTGCGAGCGGCGCGGGCGTGGCGCCCTGCGCCGGGTGGTCCGTCGATTTCATGGTCATCCTCTTCGGGCAAAGGGCCTCAATGGCTCGCAAACTTGAATAAATCGCTTGCGATTATATCGTAGGCCGAAACCGGTTCCGCCGCACATCGCCATTGCGATGCCGGGCGAAACAGCCACGACGCCGTGGCGCAATCAATGGTGGGCGAAGAGGTTGTTTCGCTCCATCGAGACGCGGCTGCCCGCGCCCGTGGTGGCGTCGGCCGTGCCGCCGTAAGCCGTCGCTGCGGTGCCGCTTTCGGCGCGCTCGGCGGCGAGCGTTTGCACGCTCTGGCCGCGTTGCGATGCCGGTGCGCCGACTTCGGGCCGATACGACGGGGCCGGGCCGTAGCCGCTGGCGAATGCGGGGGCGGTTGCGCTGACAGAAAGGGCGATGAGGAGCTTGGCGATGAATTGGGTCTTCATGATCGGATCTCGCTAGGTGAATTGCAGTGAAATGGGGTGAAGGAGGCGATTGCGTTCGCCGGTTATGCGGTGACGACGGTGAGGCTCACGTCGATGTTGCCGTGCACGGCCTTCGAGTACGGGCAGATCTGATGGGCGCTGCGCGCGATGGCCTCGGCCACGTTTTGCTCGATGCCCGGCAGCGTGACCGTGAAGTGCGCGCCCAGGAACCAGGCGGCGCCGGTCTGGCCGACATCGACCTGAATGTCGACCGAAGCGTCCTCCGGCAGGGCGACCTTCTTCAGCGAGGCCGCGATGGCGAGCGCGGAGATGTAGCAGGCCGACCATGCGCCGGCGAACAGCTGCTCGGCGCGCGGATGCGGTTCGGTCGCGACGATGTCGAGGGTTTCGCCGCTCGAAGACGACAGTTCGAGGTCGACGACGCCGAATTCACCGCGTTGGGCCGCGGGGTCGTGATTGATGGTGGTGTGGGTGTTGCCCGAGAACAGCACTTTGTCGATCGTTGCCATGTTGCGCTCCTTGATGGATTTCAGGTTTGGGTCATATGCGTCGCATAAGATCGAATCGCATGCGATACATAATGGACAAGAAATTTCCCTGTGTCAAGCGTATAAGATTAACTCGCATGCGATTTATATGGGGCTGTTTCGGAGGGAGCAGTCAGTCGTGACGACGTTCACGAACGTTGCAGCGGGAATTTGGGATCGAGCCCTTTTGTTTCCGGCACTCGCGGGAGTGCCGGGACGTCGGACCGAGCCGCCTGGGGCGTTCGCGAGCGTTACGCAGCCAATTCGATGGCCGGCTCGCACACGATGGGGAAGTTCACCGAATTGGCGATATAGCACTGCTCGTGCGCTGCGTGATGCAGCCGCTCGGCGAGGCTGCGGTTGTCGCTCGCGCGGATCGTGACGCGCGGGCGCAGCACGATCTTCGTGAAGGCGCCGCGCTGCGGCGTATCGGCCATCGTGCCTTCGGCCTCGTCTTCGTAGGCGAGCACGGCGATGCCCGCCTCGGCGCACAGGTGCAGATACCAGAGCTTGTGGCACGCGCAAGCCGAGGCCACCAGCAGATCTTCCGGATTCCAGCGCGAAGCGTCGCCGCGAAAGGCCGGATCCGACGAGCCCGGAATGTCCGGCTTGCCGTTCGCGCGGATCACGTGATCGCGGTCGTAGTCGCGATAACCCGAGGTGCCGCTGCCGCGATTGCCCGTCCATTGCACCGAAACGCGATAGGTGTGTTCGCCATGCGCCATGCTGACTCTCCGTTCGATCGAAAAGGGGATGCGCCATTATGACCGCATTCGGCATTTTGGTATACCATTATGCCGAACGGGCCCAAAAACGAACCGGGCACTAACCGGGCATGACATGCATGGAAACAAAATTCGACTCCACGGCGGACGCGGTTGCGTCCGGGTTGCGCGACCTGATCGTCAGCGGTGAGCTGGGCAGCGGCGAGCGCCTTGTCGAGCGCGATCTCGCGGAGCGTTTCGAGGTGAGCCGCATTCCGCTGCGCGAAGCGATCCAGCGGCTCGCGCGCGAGGGGCTCGTCGAGATTTTCCGCAATCGCGGCGCGGTCGTGCGCATGCTCACGGTGCAGGACGTGGAGGAGATCTACGGCCTGCGCGCGCTGCTCGAAGGCGACGCGGTCTTTCGCGGGGTCAAGCGCATCGACGACGAAACGCTTGCACGCGCCGAACTCGTTCACCGGCTGCTGGGCGAAGCAGTCACCACGCAGAAGCAGGGCGAACTCAACCGTGAGTTTCACGAACTGATTTACGGCGCCTGCGGCAACACACGGCAGCTGGCGGCGATCCGCGAACTGCGCGCGCAGGTGGAGCGCTATGAGCGGCTGCAAAATACGCTCCTTGCCGATACCCCCTCGTTTCAGCACGAACACGAGGCCATCCTGGAAGCGTGCCTCGCGCGCAACGCACGCGGCGCGCGCGCCTTGACCGTGGCGCATATCGACTCGGCACGACGCATCGTGCTCGCCGTGGTGGAGCGTATGGCCGAGCAAGGCTAGCGCGCATGCACCACTGCATTCACAACCATCGCGCCGGTTTTTACGAGATTTTTTCTTGTGGCCCTTACGGGCCAACCCTAGACTGGGGGCATCGAAACGACTGGAGACGCCATGTCGATCTCGCGTGCAAGCCAGCGCCCGCAAGAGCAGATCACCTCCGTGCAGCCCGGCCTCGGCCGCCTCGTGCTGAGGCGCTTCGATCCACGCCACGACTCATGGGAAGCGCTGACGCGTCTGCTGCATCGCGCGTTTTCGCGGCTCGCGTCGCTCGGATTGCACTGCTCATGTGCCGATCAGGCGGCGAGCCTCACGCGTGAACGCGCGCTGGCTGGAGATTGTTTCGTCGCTGTCTGCAATGGCAGGATCATCGGCACGCTCACGGTGGAAGGTCACGATAGCCATTCGCAGTGCGAACATTATCGCCAGCGCAGTGTGGCTTCGGTCCATCAGTTCGGCATCGAGCCAAAATGGCAAAGCCGCGGTATCGGCCGCGCGCTGCTTGCTTTCGCGGGGCGTTGGGCGGCTGCGCGCGGCTACACGCAGCTCGCGCTCGACACGCCGTTTCCAGCCGACCACCTCATCGCGTTCTATCGCGCACAAGGCTTCATTCTCGTCGACGTCGTGCGTTTTGCCGGCCGTGGCTACGACAGCGCCGTGCTCAGCAAGGCGGCTGCGGCACGGTGCGGCGGCGTGGCACTCCCGCATTCGCCTGGCGAGGTGCCGCACGCCGCGTCGCCGGGTCAGTTCGCCTGAGCGTGCGCCACGCTCACGTCTCGCGCGTGCGCGCCGCTTCACGCTCCAGGTAGCGCAGGAATTCGTCGGCGGGCATGGCCTTCGCATAGAGCCAGCCCTGCGCGAACTGCACGCCGCGCTCGCGCAGATATTGCGCTTGCGCCTCGGTTTCCACCCCCTCGGCGACCATCAGCAGGTCGAGGCTGCGCGCCATTTCGATGATGTGCGGCACGATCTTGTTCATTTCCTCGCCGCTCGCCAGCGAGAGGAGGAACGAGCGGTCGATCTTGATGCCATCCACGGGCAATGCCTGCAGATACGAGAGACTCGAATATCCCGTGCCGAAATCGTCGATGAAGATGCGGTGACCGGCTGCGCGAAACGCTTCGAGAACGGGTGCGGAGCTGGCCGTATCCATGAGCGTGCGCTCAATCGCTTCGAACCAGATTTGTTCGGGGCGCACGCCATATTTCGCGAGGCTCGCCTTGAGGGTTTGGAGCACGCGTGTGCCGGCGAGATCCTTGCCGGCAAGATTGAGCGAGACGTGCAGATCGCGGCGACGCGCGAGCATCGCGCCGACGCCCTCGAACACGGACCGTATGACCTGATCGGTGATGGGCTCGATGAGATCGAGCGACTCCGCCATCGGAATGAACGTGTCGGGCGCCACAAGGGTGCCGTCTTCGAGCTTCCAGCGCACGAGCGCTTCGGCGCCGACGCAGCGCCCGCTCTCCAGCGAGACGAGCGGCTGCAGCCACGCCACGAACTGGCGCCGACGGATGCCCTGCAGCATCGCGTTGCGCGGCGTGCGCAGCGTGCGGCGCCAGCGCAGGACGAGCCACGTGCCGATGGCACTCAGGACGAGCGCGGGCGGTAGCAGCGTTCTGAGCTGCGCCGGCACGTCGCGGCGCATGCGGTCCTCGGGCTCGTATGCGACCACCGCAATGGGATAACGGCTCGAGCGCTCGACGACGTAATAGCGGCCTTCGAAATACGGGCTGCCGGTGCGCTGGAGCGCGGCGCGTACGAGGGCGTCGTCCGTGTGCGGCCAGCTTGAAATCACGGCGCCGTGCTGCGTTTCGAGCACGGTGAGCTTGATGGTGTCGTCGAGCGGCACGATGTCGAGGTAGAAGCGCGGATCGATCACCACGACGTGGTTGCCCAGGCGCACGTTGAGCATCTGCCGCTCGTTGCCGCGCTTGCCGACTTCGGTATGCCAGGCGGTGAAGCCGCCTGCATAGGTCCATTCGGGCGGCGGCAACGCGATGTCGACAGCGCCGTGCAGCGAACTGCAGCGCAGCCGCATGTCATGGGTCGAGGCGACTTCGCGAATGTATCGAAACTGCTCCTCGACCTGCCGCAGGCGCTGCATGTGGTCGTTTGTGCACGGCGTGTCGGGGTACGACATGAGCTGGCGCAGCGCGGAGTCGGCTTCGGAGGTGACCAGTTCGGCGCGCAGCAGCGCGCGATTCGAAAAGACGTCCACCTGTTGGCGCTGCTGGCGTTCGTTGACGGCGTCCGACGCATACACTGCCGCCGTGAGCGTTGCCAGGACGGCGAACGCCACGACACAATAGGTCGTCAGGGCGGTGAGTCGGCTGCTCATGGCGTACGGTCGGGCTCCGGCGTCGCGGACGAAGGCGACGCGCGGCCTTCGTCGATCGCCGCTGCCGATGGTAGCGTCTTTCCGCTGGCGGCGACGCGCTGCTGTCCGGCGCGCAAGCGCAATCGCAGTGGCCGACGGGGTTCCGGCTCATGCGTGGCGCATGAATGCGGCCACCGGGATCGGCAAACGCACGTCAGGCACGCGCTGGATCGATCGATCTGGAATCCTCTGCAACGACGCGATTGCGGCCGCCTGTCTTCGCGGCATAGAGCCGCCGGTCGGCGACCTGCATGAGCGCTTCGTAGTGGGCGGCGCAGTCGGCGGGACTGGCCGCCACCCCAATCGAGACGGTGAACGCAATCGCATCCGGGTTCACGGCTTCGCCCGGCACACTGGCGCCATGCGCCGAGTCTGCCGCGTGCGCTTCGACCGCCCGGCGGATGCGCTCGGCAACGCTCGCGGCCGCCGTGAGATCGGCGCCGGGAAGCAGCGCCGCGAATTCCTCGCCGCCCACGCGCGCAGGCATTTCCGCGCTGCGCAGGTTGTTGCGCAGGATGTCCGCGAAGATCACCAGCACGCGGTCGCCGGCCGCGTGGCCGAAGCGGTCGTTCACGCGCTTGAAGTAGTCGATATCGAGCATCAGCATCGCCACGGCGGGCGCCGCCGCTTCAGCGCCCTCGCGGGCGGCGCGTTCCAGTGTTTCGTCGAATACTTCCTGGAAGCGCCGGCGGTTCGCGAGGCCGGTGAGCGGATCGCTGCGCGCGAGCGTTTCAAGCCGCGTACTCGCTTCGACGTACTGGCCGAATATGTGCTTGACGATGCGCAGCGTGCCGACGAGCAGCACCGCGATCGCCAGCCAGGCGACGATCAGCGGGCTGTTGAACACGCGGCGCGCTGCTGCGAGCGTGAGTTCTGAGTCGTCCGTGTCCGTGAGCAGGATCCAGTGCGTATCGCCCACGTGCTGGAACAGCAGATACCGGCCCGAGTGCACGGCGTAGCCCTTGCCGCGCTTTAACCAGGCCGCCGCCGACGCTCGCGCGACGTCGAGCAGATACGGATCGAAGCGCGCGGGACGCTGCGCCGTGATCTCGCCATTGACGAAGTAGACAAGGTCGCCGTTACTGTTCAGCAGGCCGAACTCGGCAGGCGCCTCGTCGTCGGTCAGGTTCGAGGTGGCGAGCTGAAGCGCGAGCAGGCGCGAGGGTGCGACGTCCATCACCACCGCCCCGCGAAACTGTCCGTTCGTGTAGACGGGCGCGCTGAGCGTGGCGATCGCCTCGCCTTTTTTCGATTCCGTATAGATCGGAGTCCAGACGATGTCGCGTCCCGCATTCTGTCCGGTGGCATGCAGGCGGTAGTAGGGCATGGTGCTGAAGCGCCGCAACAGGTCGGGCGCGTGCGCGTCCGGGCGCTCGGGCGAGAGCACGTACAGGCCGTTGGCCGAGATGTACGCGACCGTGCTTTGCACCGCGTCGGCGTGCTGGCTGATCGCGAGGAGCGGGCTGATCGAGCGCGCGAGCACGATGTCGGCGGGCAGTGCGGCGGCGTCGCGGTCAAACCCCTCGATTCCCGCGAGCCCTTGCGCATTGGTGCCGAAAACGCGCGGTCCGTCCATCGCGCCGGGAGCCTCCCATTGCGGCTGGCCGCTGTCGCGCAGCGCGGCCTGCACCTTCGGATTCTGCAAGCCGGCGCGCTGCTGGCCCGGCGAAGCGAGCAGATGTTCCGCATAGTCGCGCAGGAACAGCAGGCGCCGGCGCTCTGCGGAAATCAGCGCGTCCACGCCTACGGCGCGCACCTCCAGGTCGCGCTGGCGGCTATGGAGGTCGTAGCGCGTCATCTGGTAGAGCTGGCGCAGGCCGACGCCGCTCACCAGCGCCATGGCCGCAAGAAAGCACACCGTCACCACGAGATGCGGGCGTTTCATGACTATGCTGGAGAAGCCGTGCGGCCGCGTGCGGCCTGGCGTGTGCTGCATGAAGCCCTCGGGGGACTGTGACTGGACGCGCGCGCATCGCATTGCATTGCAGCGTGGCCCGGCAGCGCGTTTGCGGACATCGCGATGAGCATAGCATCGCCTGTCAGAACCGCGCCGCATGCCGCCTCAGACGTCCCGGATCGCTCCGGGTGTCAGTCAACCGCGCCAGGCCGAATGGCGGATCACGCTGCAGAAGTTGCCGGCATGGAAGTGAGGGTCCTTGTCGGCGAGCACGTCGGCCTTGACGTTGCCGAACGTCGTGGCGGGCTTGTGCTTGATGCCGTTATAGAAGGTCTGGATGATGTCCTCCTTGAAGTGTTCGCTGCGCGGGTGCGCGTGCACCACGGCCTCGCGTTCGGTGTCGCTGAAGCGGTCGTAGGCAATGCCGAGCACGTCCATTTCGACGCCTGCCGTCACGAGCGCGATCACCGGATGCATGTGCTGCGGGATGCCCGGCGTCGTATGCAGCGCGATGGCGGTCCACACGAGGTCGATGTCCTGCTGCGAGATGCCGTGGCCGCGCAGGAAGTCGCGCGCGGCATTCGCGCCGTCTACTTCGAAGCGTTCGTGCTCGCTGCTGTGCGCGTGCGTGAGGCCCATGTCATGAAACATTGCGCCGGCGTACAGCAGTTCGCGATCGAACTTCAGGCCGAGCCGGCGGCCGGCCAGCGCGCCGAAGTAATAGACGCGGCTCGAATGATGGAACAGCAGCGGCGATTCGGTGTCGCGCACGAGTTCGGTGATTTCGCGGGCGAGCTTGCTGTCGGGGATGGCGATATCGGCGAGGGTCGGGGTCATCTGGATGCTCCGTCGGGGTGGGTGATGAGCGCTATTCTGGGCGGCGCCAGGGTTGTCCTCAATCGACGGATGCCGTGGTTTTCTGCCAATTCGACCGAAATTGGGCCATCGCGGATTCGCGGCGCATAGCGGCGGTGCCGATAGCGGCAAAATTTCGCCGCAATCCGGGATTAGCGGCGATAATCGGCAAAATCGATTCGATCGGCGCGCATTTCATGCGCCTTGCATCGGGCGGCGAGATCCGGCCCGCGAATCGCACATTGGGCGCACGGGGAACGCTGCAGGGAACGCGCCGCGCCAACCAGGTCGGTAAGAACAAGAACCCACGCGACAGACTATGTACTCGATCCTGCCAGCGTTCGTGTCCGCGTTATTTCTCGGATTCGGCGTCTACGTGCTCCTGACCGAGGGCTTCACGCGCCTCTCGGTGCCGTTCGCCCTGATGTGCGCGACCACGTTCTTCTGGCAGGGCACCTGGGCCTTTCTGTTCCAGACGTCCGACCCCGAACTGTCCGGCGTGCTCGTAAAGGTCGGATACTTTTTCATCCTCTTTCTGCCTACCACGTTCTATCACTTCGTGACGGAAGTGAGCGCCCGGCGCGGCGAACGCCCGCTCCTCATCGCCTCGTATCTGCTCAGCGTGCTGCTCGCGGCGCTGCTGCTGTTGAGCGATTCCGTCGTGGACGGCTACGGCACGTTCTTCTTCGGCAAGTATCCGAAGGCGGGCATGCTGCATCCCGTGCACGTGGCGCAGACCGTGCTGCTCGCGTGCCGCAGCGCCTGGCTGCTGTACGCCGCGCGCGGTCAGACGCACGCGCACGATCGCCGCAAGCTGCTCGACCTGTGCTTCGTGAGTCTCGGCCTGTACACACTCGCCGC
Source organism: Paraburkholderia sp. BR10141 (assembly GCF_056155635.1). Taxonomy (NCBI): domain Bacteria; kingdom Pseudomonadati; phylum Pseudomonadota; class Betaproteobacteria; order Burkholderiales; family Burkholderiaceae; genus Paraburkholderia; species Paraburkholderia sp. BR10141. The sequence goes on from NZ_JBMIQH010000016.1 coordinate 145,957, forward strand.
CACCGATTACGCCGTCAATTACGGGCTCGCGTTCTATCCCGTGGGCGCGGTGTTCATCGCGATCAGCCTTGGCATTCTCGCGGTCACGATCGTGCGTTTCGGCCTCATGCGCCCGTACCTCATCGCGGCTACGGTGGCGCACGAAGTCGCCACGCCGCTCGCGGCCATCGGTATGCATGCGGAGGAAATCGGCAACGTGTTGCCCGAACTCATGCGCGGTTATCAGCTGGCCGTGCAGCACCAGTTGTGCGTGGACGGACTCTACCCCGGTCAGTCGGAGCGCCTTTCCTCGCTCGCCACCTCGATACGCCGCCAGGTGGACAGCACGAGCACCGTGGTCGAAATGTCGCTGGCTTCGTTCACGCTCGACCGGCTCGACCGCCGCAGCTTCGAGACCTACCCGGTGCGCTCCTGCGTGAATGCGGCGCTCGAGCGCTTTCCATTCCGCACTGGCGAGCGCGACATGGTCGAGGTGGCACCCATCGACGCACAACTGAGTTTCTCGGGCTCGGATTCGCTCGTCGTGTTCGTGCTGTTCAATCTGCTCAAGAACGCGCTGTTCGCGATTCACGCGGAAATGGCCGAACGAAGCGACAGGGTGAGCGATTACGTGGGCCGCGTGGAGATCAGTGCAACGAGCGAAGCGGGCTTTTGCGTGCTGCGCTTTACCGACAACGGTTGCGGCATTCCCGCCGATATCCTGCCGCGCGTGTTCGATCCGTTTTATTCGACCAAGGCGCACGGGCGCGGGGCCGGCATGGGCCTCACATTCTGCCGCCGCGTGGCGGAGGCGCTGGGCGGCACGATCGCCTGCGAGTCCGAGCCGCACGTGTACACCACCTTCACGATCCGCCTGCCCGAGCCCGGCACGAGCGCCGACCGCGCGCTGCACGATGCGCCGGCGAAACCCCGCCGCTTTCCGGCGGGGCAGGATTTCGCGGGCTAGTTCAGGTAGCCGGGTTCAATCCGCTCAGTTCGAACCCGAAGGCAGGACCAGCTCGTATTCCTTCACGCGCTCGATGATGCCGGGCGGAAAGCGGCGAATGCGCTTATCGGTGCCGGCAAAGAGGATCTGCTGATAGCCGAGCGAAACGGGCCGCCCGTCCACGCAAAAGCGGAACACGAGATACGCGGAGCACTGACGCACCTGGAAGGTGTTGAGGTAGCAATCCACGCGCTGGAACGGAAAGGTTTCCTGCACGTATTCCTGGTGTGCGCGCTTGGTGACGAACACGCCGCCCGAGGCGAGCAGATTGTTGTGAATGCACTCGTGAAACCAGCGTTCGCGGCAAATGCCCTGCCATTCGAAATAACGGGCGAAATACGTGTTCATGAATGCGTTCGAGTCCTTGAGGTAGATGTCGATGACGTGATGAAACGTTTTGGTCGGCGTAGCTTCCATGATTTCGTCGGAGAATCCGGCGGTGCCACGGGACAGGACGGCGGGAATGGATTCGCGTGCGTACATCAGAGTGACTCCAGATAGGGACTGCAGGCGGCAGCCGCGCGTGCCTCCGGAGAAACGGAGGCATGCACCATTCTCTTCGCGTTCCTCTTCATCCAATACCGTGCTCCCCACATACGCAAACCGCTTCATGCTCGCTGGGTGCGATAACGTTTGCGCGCGTTCGATTGAGCGCGCACCTGCGGCTTCGGGTTGCTGTGTCCAGGCGAGACGCCGCATAATCGACATGTTTTCCTCGCGGTGCCGCTCCAGGTGTCGGGCGCGCCGCATGAGGCGCAGCGCGCTTACCGAGATCCAGCATGAGTTCCATCGTCAGACAGCCGGTTTACCATCCCGTCTCCGTCGTTTTCCTCGACGACAGCCCCGACTTCCTCTACGCGCTGCGCGGGCTCTTTCCGGGCGCGGGCACGGATCGCTACTTCACGAGCGCAAGAGAAGCGCTGGCCTTCGTCGCTTCGCACGAGGCGCGGCAGAGTGCGCGCAACCCCGCTGCGGGCGCGGCATGGTCGGAGTTCGAGAAGCGCGGCGGCAACGCGCTCGGTGAGGACGTAATGACCGACGCGGCGCGCTTCGGCGATATCGCGGCGCTCGTCGTGGACTACGAAATGCCGGAGATGACCGGCGTCGACTTCCTGGCCGCCGCGAAGGACGTGGCGTGCACGCGCATCCTGCTCACGGCCACGGCCGACGAATCACACGCGGTGGAGGCGTTCAACGCGGGGCTGATCGACTTTTACGTGAAGAAGTCCGATCCGGCGATGACCCGCAAGCTGCGCGGCGCCATAGAAGACGCCAAGCGCAAGTTCTGCGCACGGCGCGGCCATATCGGCGTGCACGGCGTGGGCGCGATCTACGCGAACCGGCGCGTCGCCGACGTGCTGCACGAAGTCGCGCAGCGCGAGCGCATCGTCGAGTACTACTGGCGCCCCGAGCAGAACGCCGTGCTCACGTTCGACGCCGAAGGCAACGCCGGCGTGTTTCTCGCGTGGGACAGTCACGACTGGGCGGCACAATGCGATGTCGTGACCGACGAAGGCGGTCCCGAAGCGTTGCGCGAGGAAATGGCGGCGCGCCGCGTCATGCCGGTGTACTGGCCGAACGAGGCGTATCGGCCCGGCATGTCGCGCGTGGAGTTCGCCACGCCGCAGCCGGTGGCGGGACTCGACGACACGCATACGAGCTGGACCCGTATCGGCGATCCGGGACTTGCGCCCGGGTTGATCACGTTTGCCGCATGGCGGGCGGCGCAAGGCGCGCCCGGTGAGGGCGGGCGCCTTGCGTGATCACCTCGCGACCGACGATTAGAACGTTTCCCAGTCTGCCGCTTCGTGAGCGGCGGTGGCCACGGGGATGGCCGATGCCGCCTTTGCTGTGACCGCGGGCGCTGCGTTGGCGGCCTTGCGGGCCGGCGTGGTTGTCGTGGCCTTCGCGGGCGCGGGGGCAGGGCGCTTGAGCGGTGCGGCGGGGCGCACGGCACGCGCGCGTTGATCCGGAGCTGCAACCGTCGACGCAAGCGCAGACTCGGCCTGCGCCCCAACGCGGAATACCGTCACGACGTCGCGCAACCCGTTCGACTGCGCTGCCATCGACTGCGCCGCCGCCGATGCCTCTTCCACGAGCGCCGCGTTCTGCTGCGTCACTTCGTCCATCTGCGCGACGGCGCGGTTCACCTGCTCGATGCCGGTGTGCTGCTCTTCGGACGCCGCCGCGATTTCGCCCATCAGGTCGGCCACGCGGCGCGCCGAAATCACCACCTCGTCGATCGTCTTACCGGCTTCGTCGACGAGCTTCGTGCCTTCCGACACCTGCGCCACCGACTGTCCAATCAGGTCCTTGATCTCCTTGGCCGCCGTCGCGCTGCGCTGGGCGAGGCTGCGCACTTCGCCCGCCACGACGGCGAAGCCACGGCCCTGGTCGCCGGCGCGCGCCGCTTCCACGGCCGCGTTGAGCGCGAGGATGTTGGTCTGGAAGGCGATGCCGTCGATCACGCCGATGATCTGCTCCACGCGCTGCGAGCTGCTCGAAATCTCGTTCATCGTTTCGACCACGCGGCGCACGACTTCGCCGCCGCGCGCGGCGACTTCCGATGCATTGACCGCGAGCGTGTTGCCCTGGCGCGCGTTGTCGGTATTGTGCTTGACCGTGGTCGTGAGCTCTTCGATGCTGGCGGCCGTTTCCTCGAGCGACGCGGCTTGCTCTTCGGTACGCGAGGAAAGATCCAGGTTGCCCGCCGCGATTTCCTTGGCGCCCGTCGTGATCGATTCGGCCGAGGTCTGGATGCGTTGCACGGTGTCGACCAGTTGGCGCTGCATTTGCTGCATCGAATGAAGCAGGCTGTGCTGGTCGCCGGGCGCGAGATTCACGTGGGCCGTGAGATCGCCTTCGGCGATGCGCTGGCAGATCTGCGAAGCGTAGTCCGGCTCGCCGCCAAGGCTGCGGCGAATCGTGCGGATGAGCCACATGAGGCCGAGCGTCACGGCCGCGCCGATCACCGTCACGAGCAAAAGGTTGCTGATCAGCGCGCTGCGGAAGGCGTCGTCGATGTCGTCGGTATAGATGCCGGTGAAGATGTGCCAGTCCCAGCCCGGTACGAGGGCGGAGTACGTGATCTTTTCGACCGGCGCGCTCTTGCCGGGCTTCGGCCACCAGTAGCTGCTGTAGCCGTCGCCGCCCGTGGACGAGCTTTTGACGATCTCGAGCGCCACATGCGTGCCGCGCGGGTCCGTCATGTTCGCCTGGCTCTTGCCTTCCATCTCCGGCTTGGGCGGCACGAGCAGCGCCACGGCGTTGCTGTCGTAAATGCCGAAGTAGCCGCTCTGGTCGTCGCCGTAGCGCGTGCCGCGCAGCGTGGCGATGGCGAAGCGCTTCGCGTCGTCGGCGCTCATGTGGCCCGCGGCCGCTTCTTTCTGATAGTACGAGACCACACCCAATGCGGTTTGCGTCTCCTGCTCGACGAGGGCCTTGCGGTCCGTCACCATGCCCGAGCGCGTCATGAAGGCGTTGGCCACCACCAGCACGACGAGCGAGATCCATAGCAGCCCGACGATGCCCCAGGCTTTCTGATTCAACGTTGTTCGCTTCACGTTCGTTTTTCTCCAGCCGTCTTCGATTTGTATTCTCGCGGCAGTGCACACGTGCAGCGCCAACGTGTTTAACGGATGGTTTGGAGGGAACCTTAACGTTTGCGTATGGGATCTTTGCGCTGGGTGGGACTTGTCATGCTAATTCTTTCGTTAGCCTTGCGCCCGCGGCGCCGCCGTCGAAGCTCGCACGACCAGTCGCGGCGCCGGGACCACGCACACGCGCGCCGCCGCGCCGGCGGCCGAACCGGGCGCTTCGACCAGTTCCGTCAGCAACTCGACGGCCAGCTCTGCCGCCTCGGTCGTTGCGACCGCAACGGTCGTGAGCGGGGGCCGCGACTCGCGCGCCAGCTGAATATCGGTAATGCCGACCACGGAAAGCTCGCGCGGCACGTCGAGCCCGAGATCGGCGGCGGCCTGCATGGCGCCTAGCGCCGGCAGGTCGTTGGTCGCGAAGATCGCGGTGAGGTCGGGATGCCGTGCGAGCAACTCGCTCGTGGCCGCATAACCGCCTTGCGTGGTGTCCGGCGCATAGCGTACGGGCGCGCCCGCACCGTCGAGGCCGGCGGCCTGCATGGCCGCGACGAAGCCGTCATAGCGTGCCGCGTGAATGCCGGAAACCTTGCTGCCGACGATCGCCCCAATGCGCCGATGCCCGAGCGTCAGCAAATGCTGCGCGGCAAGCTCCCCCGCGCGCCGGAAGTCCACGGCCACGCACGGCAGGCCCGGCGGGTCGAGCGGCCGCTCCCACATGCACAGCACGACCGGCGCGCCGCGCCGCACGGTGGCGCGCAGGTCGGCGAAGTCGAGATTGGCGTTCATCACGAGCACGCCCGCCGAGAGCGTGCCCGCAATCTGTTCGAGGTAGGCGCGGCCCGTTTGCGGGTCGCCATCCGTATTGCAGATGATGAGAAAGCGCCCGCTGCGCCGCAGCGCATTCTCCACGGCGAGCGCGAACTCCGGATAGAACGGATTCGCGATGCTCGACACCATCAGCGCAATGGTGGGCGGCCGCCCTTCGGCGAGCGCGCGGGCCGATAAATGCGGGCGATAGCCGAGCGCCTCGACCGCTTCGAGCACGCGTTGGCGCGTGGCTTCGCCCACGCGCCCGCGCTCGCGCAAGACGTTCGAGACGGTGGCCGGCGTGACGCCGGCGCGCCGCGCGACTTCGTTCAGGGTCGGCATGGGATCTCAAATGTCCATCTCAAAATATGGGAAGGCGATTCAACATTTGCATGATTGTGACGGGCACTGCAACATTGGTCCGACAATCAAAGCGAATATCGGAGACAAGGCAGCCAGATCGCAGAAGCGATCGCTTTTTTATGGGCTGCTGATTAAGCGCTTAATCCCCGTGTCGCGCTGATTAGAACATGGAGACGGGACGATGGCGAGCATTTCGTTGCGCGGCGTTCAGAAGGCATACGGCGAGAATGCGCCGGTGATTCGCAACGTCGATCTGGAGATCGGCAGGAACGAGTTCTGTGTATTCCTCGGCCCTTCGGGCTGCGGCAAGTCCACGCTGCTGCGCATGATCGCGGGCCTGGAAGACGTCACCGACGGCGACATTTCGATCGGCGGCAAGCTCGTGAACGACGTGAGTGCCGCGCAGCGCGGCGTGGCCATGGTGTTCCAGAGCTACGCGCTGTTCCCGCACATGACCGTGTACGAGAACATGGCGTTCGGCCTCAAGCTCGCGAAAACGCCGAGGGCCGAGATCGATCGCAAGGTGCGCGAAGCGGCACGCATTCTTCAGCTCGAAGCGTTGCTCGAGCGTCACCCCAAGGCGCTTTCGGGCGGCCAGCGGCAGCGCGTGGCGATTGGCCGGGCGATCGTACGCGAGCCCGGCGTGTTCCTGTTCGACGAACCGCTTTCCAATCTCGATGCCACGTTGCGCGGCCAGACGCGTATCGAGATCGCGCGCCTGCATCGCCAGTTCGAGCAGGCGAGCGTGGTGTACGTGACGCACGACCAGATCGAGGCGATGACGCTCGCCGACAAGATCGTCCTGCTGCATAGCGGTAAGGATACCGAACGATACGGCAGCATCGCGCAAGTTGGCGCGCCGCTCGAGCTTTATCACCGGCCCGCGAGCCGCTTCGTGGCGGGCTTCATCGGCTCGCCGCGCATGAATTTTCTGCCGGCGCGCGTGGCGGCCATCGAGACGAACGGCGTGAGCGTCACGCTCGACGAAAGCGGCGAAACGGTGCGGCTGCCGGTGCAGGGTGCGCGGCTCGCCGTGGGCGCGCCGGTCACGTTCGGCGTGCGTCCCGAGCATCTCGAACTCGTGGTGGAGGGCGTGGCATCGCGCACCTCGCGCGATGCTCAGGATGCCTTGACGATTGCGCGTGCCATCACGCTGATCGAGGAGCTTGGCGAACACAGCTATGTGCACCTCGATCAGCCGGGTGAGGCGGTGCTCGTCGCCAAGGCCCCCGGCGATGCCCGGCTCAGTAGCGGCGATACCGCGCAGTTCCGTGCGAGCGCGAGCGCCTGCCATCTGTTCGCGGAAGACGGCTTCGCCGTTGTGCCGCTCGCCACCGCCGATCAACCCGCATGAAAACAACAACCGAGGACACAGGGATGCGTCTTGGAGTCTGCTATTACCCGGAGCACTGGCCGGAGGCCATGTGGAAAGACGATGCCGCGCGCATGAAGGCGCTGGGCATCGCGCAGGTGCGTATCGCCGAATTCGCGTGGAGCCGCATCGAGCCCTCGCCGGGCGAATTCGACTGGGGCTGGCTCGATCGCGCGATCGACACGCTCGGTGCCGCCGGCCTGCAAGTGGTGATGTGCACGCCCACCGCCACGCCGCCCAAGTGGCTGATCGACCAGCATCCCGACATCCTGCCCGTGGGCGCCGATGGCCGCGTGCGCGGGTTCGGCTCGCGGCGGCACTACGATTTTTCGTCGCCGGCGTATTACGAGGCTTCGCGGCGCATCTGCGAGGCGGTCGCCGCGCGTTATGGCCAGCATCCCGCCGTCGCGTACTGGCAGACCGATAACGAGTACGGCTGCCATCAAACGGTGGTCAGCTACTCGACGGCGGCGGTGCAGCGCTTTCGCGAATGGCTCAAGGCGCGTTACGGCAGCATCGACGCGCTCAACACCGCCTGGGGCACCGTGTTCTGGAGCATGGAGTACCGCAGCTTCGACGAAATCGAGGCGCCCGTTGGCACCGTGACCGAGGCGCATCCGTCGCACCGGCTCGACTACCAGCGCTTCGCCTCCGACGAAGTGCAGCGCTACAACCGCATGCAGGTCGATATCCTGCGCGCGCATTCGCCGGGGCGGCCCATTGCACACAACTTCATGCAGCTCTTCATGGAGTTCGATCACTACAAGGTTGCAGCCGATCTCGACGTCGCGACGTGGGACAGCTATCCGCTCGGCGCGCTCGACCAGCAGTGGTACGCACCCGACGTGAAGGCGCGCTATCTGCGCACCGGGCACCCGGACTTCGCCTCGTTCAATCACGACGTGTATCGCGGCATGTCGAAGCTGCCGTTCTGGGTCATGGAGCAGCAGCCCGGCCCCGTGAACTGGGCCCACTGGAACCCCGCGCCGCTGCCTGGGATGGTGCGTCTCTGGAGCTGGGAAGCGTTCGCGCACGGCGCGGGCTGCGTGTCGTATTTCCGCTGGCGCCAGGCGCCGTTCGCGCAGGAGCAGATGCACGCGGGCCTGAATACGCCCGACAACCGCCCCGACCTCGCCAGTGCGGAAGCGGCGCGCGTGGCCGAGGAAATCGAGGCCGTGCTCGCGGTGGCCAAGGGCGGCCGCGACTTCGACGTGAAAACGCCGGTTGCGCTCGTGCTCGATTACGAGGCGAAGTGGCTCTTCGAGATTCATCCGCAGGGCGCGGATTTCCACTATCCGCGCTTCGCTGTGGAGTACTACTCGGCGCTGCGCGCGCTCGGCTTCGACGTGGATATCGTTTCGGTGCACGCGCCGCTCGACGGCTACCGGCTCGTGGTTGTGCCGCCGCTGCCCGTCGTGCCAGACGACTTCGCGCAGCGCCTCGCCAGTTCGGGCGCGCAAGTGGTGATCGGGCCGCGCACGGGCTCGAAAACCGCGGATCTGCAAATTCCCGCCAACCTGCCGCCGGGGCCGCTCGCGGCGCTGCTGCCGCTGCGCGTGTGGCGCGTGGAGTCGCTGCGGCCCAACATCAGCGAGCCGGTGCGCTTCGACATGGATGGCGCGCACGAAGGCCACGCGCGCCACTGGCGCGATCTGATCGAACTCGGCGCCGATACCGGCGAAAACGAATGGGCCGTGCCGGAAGTGCGCGCGACGTTCAGCGACGGCCATCCCGCGTACGTGAGGAGCGGCGCGGTCCACTACCTCGCGAGCCTGTTCGACGAGGCGAGCACGCAGGCGCTCTTTGCGCGCGTGGCGCGCGAAGCGGGCCTCACGCCGCAGCCGCTTGGCGACGCGATCCGCGTGAGCCGGCGCGGCGGCTTCACCTGGGTGTTCAACTACGGGCCGGGCACGCACACCCTTTCTGCGGATATTCCCGACGATGCATACGTGATCGGCTCGCGTACGATAGAGCCGCAGGGCGTGAGCGCCTACCGTTCGCAATAGACGCAAATAGACGTATTGCGCAGTTCCTGACGATGCAGCACCGACAACGACGTATAACCAAGGAGACACGCATGATCGGCAAGACCTTCAGACCACGCACCCTGCTCGTTGCTGCGACGCTGGCGGCGGGCGCGCTTGCAGGCGCGTTCGCGAGCGCGGCGCAGGCCGGCACGCTCGAAATGAACATTGCCTACAAGGGCGCAAGCCAGCGCGCCGTGTGGGAACAGGTGATCGACCAGTTCAAGAAGACGCACCCCGGCACCGACGTAAAGGTGTCGTTCGTCGACGAAGAAGCCTACAAGGTCCAGTTGCCGAACTGGCTCACGACCGCGCCGCCCGACATCGTGAACTGGCACGACGGCGAGCGCATGGCCTACTACGCGAAGCGCGGCCTTTTCGCGGATCTTTCGGACGACTGGAAAAAGAACAACTGGGACAGCATGTACGCCTCGACGAAGGAAGCGTCGTCGTACCAGGGCAAGCAGTACGCCGCGCCCACGGTGTATTACTCGTGGGGCATGTTCTATCGCAAGGACCTGTTCGACAAGGTAGGCATCAAGAGCGAGCCGAAAACGTGGAATGAATTCCTCGATGCCTGCAAGAAGCTCAAGGCCGCGGGCATCGCGCCGATTGCCGTGGCCGGGCGCGACGCGTGGACACTGGCGGGCTGGTTCGACTATCTGGACCTGCGCCTGAACGGCAACGCGTTCCACCAGAAGCTGATGGCAGGCGAGGTGCCGTACACCGACCCGCGCGTGAAAAAAGTCTACGTCACATGGAAGCAACTGCTCGACGACGGCGACTTCATTCCCAATTCGCTCTCGTACGATCTCGATGCGGCGCAGCCGTTCCTGTTCCAGGGTAAGGCCGCGATGATGCTGATGGGTACCTTCATCACGGGCGGTTTCAGCCCGACGGTCAAGCAGCAGATGGGCTACTTCCAGTTCCCGATCATCGACCCGAACGTGCCGACCGCCGAAGACGGTCCGGTCGAATCGCTGCACATTCCGGGCAAGGCGAAGAACAAGGCCGATGCGCGTGCGTTCCTCGCGTTCGCGGAGACGCCGGATGTTGGCGCGCAGCTTGCCAAGGGGCTGGGTTCGCTTTCGGCCAACAGCAAGTCGCCGGAGCCCGAAGACCCGATTTCGAAGATCGGCTTCCAGATCCTCTCGAACACGAAGGGCGGCATTGCGCAGTTCTATGATCGCGACATGACGAAGGAAATGGCTGACGAAGGCATGAAGGGCATGCAGCAGTTCGTGTCCGATCCGACGAAGCTCGACTCGATTCTCGCGCAGCTCGAGCAGACGCGTCAGCGGATCTACAAGAAGTAAGGTGTTCGAAGCGAAGGCGGGCAGTGCGTCGGCGCTGCCCGCCGGGTAATCAAGCGGAGGTTTTTGCCGTGAGACAGGCAGTGAGTCACACCGTTGCGCATCGCGTGGACGGCGCCGCGCCGGCAGGCGGCGAGAACGGCGGCATGCAGCACGCAAGCGGGCGAGGCATTCAGCCGCGCCGCCGCGCGTCGCCCACCGCGCGGCGCCAGCGCCGTGCCGCGTGCCTCTTTCTCGCGCCCGCGGTCATCATGTTCGCGGTCTACGTGATCTGGCCGATTCTCTCCACGCTGCGTCTCTCGCTCTACAACTGGGACGGCATGACCGAAGCGAGCTTCGTGGGTTTCGCGAACTATATCGAGCTGTTCCACTCGCCCACGTTCTACACGGCGCTCAGGAACAACGTGATCTGGCTGGTGCTGTTCCTGCTCGCACCGCCCATGGGTCTTGCGATCGCGCTGTACCTCAACCAGGCCGTGGGCGGCATCCGCATCGTCAAGTCGCTGTTCTTCGCGCCGTTCGTGCTTTCTGGCGTGGTGGTGGGCCTCATCTACTCGTGGTTCTACGACCCCACGTTCGGCCTGCTCGCGCTCATGCTGGGCCGCGGCATTCCCGTGCTCGGCGACCCGAACTACGCCACGCCGGGCATCATCTTCGCCGCACTCTGGCCGCAAACCGCGTACTGCATGATCCTCTATCTCACGGGCCTCACCACGCTCAACAGCGAGCAGATCGAGGCCGCGCGCATGGAAGGCGCGAAGGGCTGGACCATGCTCTGGCACGTGATCCTGCCGCAACTGCGGCCCGTCACGTTCATGGCCGTGGTGGTCACGATCATAGGCGCGCTGCGCAGTTTCGACCTCATCTCCGTGATGACGGGCGGCGGACCATTCGAAAGCTCGACCGTGCTCGCGTACTACATGTACGACCAGGCGATCAAATACTACCGGCTCGGTTATTCGGCCGCGATTGCCGTCGTGCTGTTCGCGATCATGCTGCTCTACATCGTCTATCACCTGCGCCGCCTGCGGCGCAGCGAGCACTGAATCCGCTACGAGGAGCCCCCATGTTTCCGATTCCGGTCGACAAGTGGAAGCCCGCGTCGCGCCGCCTGTACAAGCTCTCGCTGCCCGTGGCGCTCGTCATCTGGCTGCTGCCGCTGATTGCCGTGCTCGTCACCTCGGTGCGCTCCACCGAGGAACTGAGCGAAGGCAACTACTGGGGCTGGCCGAGACACTTCGCGATGATCGAGAACTATCGCGACGCACTCACGACTTCGCCCATGCTCCATTACTTCTGGAACAGCGTGCAGATTACGCTGCCCGCCGTGGCCGGGGCGATTGCGCTCGCAGCGCTGGCGGGCTATGCGCTCGCCATCTATCGCTTTCCGGGCAATGCGGCGCTGTTCGCGACCTTCGTTGCGGGCAACTTCGTGCCGATCCAGGTGCTGATGATTCCGGTGCGCGACCTCACGCTCAGGCTGGGTCTCTACAACACCGTCGGCGGCCTGATCCTGTTCCATCTTTCGTTTCAGACCGGTTTTTGCGCGCTCTTCCTGCGTAATTTCATCAAGCAGCTGCCATTCGAACTCGTGGAGGCCGCGCGCATCGAGGGCGCGAACGAATGGACCGTGTTCGTGCGCATCGTGCTGCCGCTCATCCGCCCGGCGCTCGCAGCACTCGCCATTCTCGTCTTCACGTTCGTCTGGAACGACTACTTCTGGGCGCTGTGCCTGACCCAGGGCGACGACGCCGCGCCGATCACGGTGGGCGTCGCGGCCCTCAAGGGGCAATGGACGACGGCGTGGAACCTCGTTTCCGCAGGCTCGGTCCTTGCTGCGCTGCCTTCGGTGATGATGTTCTTCGCGATGCAGAAGCACTTCGTAGCAGGGCTCACGTTCGGCGCGACCAAGGGCTGAACGGCTGCTGAAGGGCGGGGCGATTTGACTTCGGCGCGGCGCTACGGTCCAATTTCAAACGACCCGACGCACGCGATACCCGCAAGGAACGCCCCATGGAGCAAAACGAACCGGCCCCACAGGCGATGCAGCCCGCATCGCCCACGCAACTGCCCGCAGCGCTCGTTCGAGAATTCGACGGCGAGCACCTCGAAGCGCGTCTTGCCGATGCGGTTCGCCTTTCGACCGTCAGCGAGGACGGCTGGCCGCACGGTGCGCAACTGAGCGCGGGCGAGATCCTGGCCGTGAACGCCACCACGCTGCTCATCGCGCTCTGGCCGCAGTCCAGCACCACCGCGAACCTTATGCGCGACGGCCGCCTCACGCTCTCGCTCGTGCATGACGGCGCGCTGCTGGAGATCCGCGCACGCGCACACGCCGTGGCGCAGCGGCAAACGGCACTCGAACTGAGCGTATTTCGCGTGGAAATCGAATCCGTCACCGGGCATCGCGCGAAGTATGCCGAGGTGCTGAGCGGCGTGACGTTCCGGCTCTACGAGCCCGTGCAGGTGCTGAAGCGTTGGCGCGAGCAGATCGCGATGCTGCGTACATTCGCCTGGGTTTGCACACAGTGCGTGGCGAAACCTTCGTGATGTTGTCATTGTCGATGTGCTAGCGTGTCCAGCGGGGCGCGCGCTTCGCGCGACCCCGGCGCGACGCAAAAACGAACGCTACCGGAACCACGATGCAGACCACGGTACTCACAGACTGGCAGCAATTCATGGCGCTGACGACGCAGCTCGACGGCTGGGCGTTTCGCGGCCAGCAGAACGCGCAGTGGCACCTCGAAAGCTCGCTCACACGCTACATGCGCGACTACGTGGGCGACCGGCTGCAATGGCGCCAGCGCGAGGAGCGCGCGATTCGCGTGTTTCGCCGCAAGGCGCACAACTTTCTCGCGCATCCGGACCTGCTCAAGGACGATCTGCGCTGTCTCGCGCTCATGCAGCACCACGGCGCACCCACGCGGCTGCTCGATTTCACCAAGAGCCCGTTCGTCGCGGCCTTTTTCGCGCTCGAACGCGCCACCGGCGACGCCGCCGTCTACGCACTGAACACGCCGGCGCTCTGGAACAGCCGCGCGCTGCCCAAGGTCAATCCCACGCTCACGCGCGATGTGATCGACCCGCGCGCGCACGACAACTTCGAGCGCTACTTCTTTAGCAACACGAACGAAATTCTCTGGTCGGGCGAGCCTACCGAGATGGACGACCGGCTCGTCGCGCAGTCGGGCACGTTCGTCGTGCCGGGCGTGATCGACAAGCCGTTGCAGGCCATTCTGGAAGGCTACGAGAGCCACGAGGAACTGCTGCACAAGATCGTGCTGCCCGAGCGCATCCGCATGGACGCGATGAAGTGGCTCTACCGCATGAACATCACGAATGCGTCGCTGTTTCCGGGGCTCGACGGGCTCGCGCGATCCATTGCGGTGGAGCTGGAAATCGTATGGTCGGGCATGGTGGTACCGGTTGCGGGCTCGCCGAACTGAACCGGCGCAAGCCCGCAGCGCCAACAATCAAGGCGTTTCGGGCCGCGGCAGATTGAGGCCGGGCGCGAGGCGCGTGGCCTTGAATTCCGTCACTTCGTAGTGGGCGACGCCTTGCTGCGCAAAGGGATCGGCGGCGAGCAGCGCATCGAGCCGCTCGCGCGGCATGTGCGAGGCGATGATTACGCCGCCGTCGCGCGGCATTTTCGGTCCTGCGGCAATGAAATTGCCGGCTTCGAACTGCGCGTCGAGGTACGCGCGATGCCCGGGCAGGGCGTCGTCGATGCGTTCGAGCGAAGCGGTATAGAACAGCGAAACGATGTACATGGGCGATCGATTAAAAACGAGCGAAGTGTGTATGTTAGCGCGCGAGACCGCGCAACGCCGCGTGTTGTAACAGCATGATCGTCTTGCCGTCCACGATCTCGCCGCGCTCGATCATGCTCAGCGCCTCGCCAAGCGGCATTTCGACCACTTCCAGATCCTCGCCTTCCTCTTCGACTCCGCCGCCCGCGCCGGGCCGCTCGGCGGGGTCGTATTCGCCCAGGTAGAAGTAAAGCTTCTCGGTCACGGAGCCCGGGCTCATGTACGCCTCGAACACCTTGCGCAGGTTGCGCACGCGGTAGCCCGTTTCTTCTTCGACTTCGGCGCGAATGCGCTCGTCGGGCGCGGCGTCGTCGAGCAGGCCGCCCGGGGCTTCGATCATCATGCCGTCGTGCCCGTTGACGAACGTCGGCATGCGAAATTGCCGCGTGAGCACGACGTTGCCGCTGCGCGGATCGTGCAGCAGGATGGTCGCGCCGTTGCCGCGATCGTAGGTCTCGCGGCTCTGGCGCTGCCACGCGCCGTTGCTGCGCAGGAAGTCGAAGGTCACCTTGCGGAGCACATACCAGTCGTCGGACAGCACGGTGGTTTCGATCATTCGCACGCGGTCTTTCGTTGCAGTCATCTCGTTCCCCTTGGTCGGCATTCGCCATTCATGGTATCGTGCAGTTTCGTGCAAAATCAAGAAAATTCGTGCAATCCCGTGTAACCCGGTGTGCGCCATTCCCATGCTCACAGATCAACGAAAGAAAGCGATACTCGCGGCGCTCAAGCGCGATGGCCAGGTGCTCGCCGGCGAACTGAGCGCGCAATTCGGCGTTTCCGAGGACACCGTGCGGCGCGACCTGCGCGAGCTGGCCGCCGAGGGCCTGTTGCAGCGCGTGCACGGCGGCGCGCTCCCGGCTTCGCCGGCGGTGGCGCCTATCGCAGAGCGGCGCGGCATGGAGGTGGCAGCGAAGCGACGCATTGCGCAAAAGGCCGCGGACATGATCGCGCCGGGGCAGGTGGCGATCGTCGATGGCGGGACGACCTCGGCGCTTCTGGTCGAGTGCCTGCCGCGCGATCTGCGGGCAACCATCGTCACGCATAGCCCCGGCGTCGCGGTGGCGCTCGCGGAGCATCCCGCCATCGAAGTCGTGCTGATCGGCGGGAAGCTCTACAAGCATTCGGTGGTCACCGTGGGCGCGGCGGCCGTGGAGGCGATCGCGCACATTCACGCAGACCTGTACTTCATGGGCGTGACGGGCGTGCACGTGCAAGCCGGGCTGAGCACGGGCGATTTCGAGGAATCCTATGTAAAACGCGCGCTGGCTGCGCGCGCGGCTGAAACGGTCGTCCTGGCGTCGGCCGAGAAGCTCAACGCCGCGTCGCCGTATTGCATCGGTCCAATCGGTATGGCGCAGACCATCGTCGTCGAGCGTTCGGCGGACGCGAAGCTGATCGAGCCGATCGAAGCGGCCGGCGTGACGGTGGTGCGCGCCTGAGTGCGTGATCACAGCTATCCCACGATGCCAAGAACAAACGCATTCAAGCCCAAAAGCAATAGCAGCAGGATCGCAGGCAAATGGCGTACGACAATTGAGCCAGCATCGCGCTTGTCCAAACTGGGAGTCGCGTTGAATCTTGCACGTTTTCTCATTTCGAAGAATTCCCAAAGCGGCGCGCGCGACGACGATGTACCCATCGCAGCGAGGTGGTGGAGTCTCGCGTCACGGCGCTGAAGTTTCCAGGCAACGAACAGCGATGCTGTGTTCAGTAGGCAGCAGCCATCGAAAGCAGCAGGTAGCGCATGAGTTCGATTTCGTAATCGACCGGGGCGGTCGGGGCGGCGCTGTCGTCCATTGATGGCGGAGGCGCATCTGCGTCGATGCACGCGCCAGTCGGAGCTTCCGTAGCGAAGCAAAACGCATTGCCACGGCCTGGACCCGCGCGCTTAAGCAACCGTCTTGGCGCGCCGATCATGAGGGATCCGCCACGAAACAGGACTCGTCGATCGGAATCCGCATATAGCGACGGCCGTTGCCATCGGAAGCGGGCAGACGTCCGCCGCGCAAATTCACCTGCATCGCGGGGAACAGCAGCGCCGGCACCTTCAGCGTGAGATCGCGCGCAGTTCGCATCGCAACGAATTCGCTTTCGCTGATGCCGTCGCGCACATGGATATTGTGTTGCCGCTGCTCGGCAATCGTCGTTTCGAAGCGTACGTCACGCCCCGCAGGCGGGTAGTCGTGACAGACGAATACGCGGGTCGATTCGGGCAGTGCCAGGAGCCGCCGCACCGACGCATAGAGCGTTTTCGCATCGCCACCCGGGAAATCGCAGCGTGCCGTGCCGAGGTCGGGCATAAACAGCGTATCGCCGACGAACAGCGCATCGCCAATCAAATAGGCCGTGTCTGCGGGCGTGTGTCCGGGTGTCGGAATCGCACGCGCCGTCATGGTGCCGATCGTGAATGCCTCCTCGGGTCCGAATAGACAATCAAAGCCGTGCTCGTCGGCGAGATCGAACGTCGTCGAGAACAGCGAGCGCACGTCGGCGATACGCGCGCTCGTAGCGATGGTGCCGCCCCTACGCCGTTTCAGTTCGACGGCGCCCGATAGATGATCCGCATGCGCATGCGTTTCGAGAATCCATCCGACGACCAGATGCTGCTCCCCGATAAACGCGAGGATGCGATCGAGTGACGCAGTCGACGGGCGCCCGGACGCCGTGTCGTAGTCCAGTACCGGGTCGATCACCGCGCAAGTCGAACCCGCGCCCGCATGAACGATGTGACTGACAGTGCCCGTTACTGCATCATGAAACGATTGAACATGAGGAAACATAAAACACTCCTGAAGCGTGATCCACTACATGCACGAAGCGCGCACGAGAAAGAACGTGCGTTGCGCGGCGGGCGCGGGCGCCGCGGACCCGTGATCGACATAGCGTTCGATCTGCACGTGATCGAAGCCGGCTTCGAAGCAGGCTTCGCGAAAAGCGGTCGGTCCATGAACGCGAAAACCGTGGCGGCTGAACGGCATCGACAGCGCCGCTTCGGGTGTCATCGCCGCGATCACCAGTTGTCCTTCGTCGCGCAGCACACGGCGGATTTCCCGAAGGGCTGCCAGGAGGTCCGGCCAGAAGTAGACGCTGTTGATCGCGATGGCCTTGTCGAATGAGGCGTTTGCGTAGGGAATGCTGGCGACGTCCGCCGTCGTCAGCGCGACGCGTCCGCGCGCCAGCAACATGGCGTTGCGTTCGCGAGCCGCAGTCGTCATCGTCGGCGATATGTCGATGCCCACGAGCGTCAGCCGTGGCGCACGCGTCAGCACGGACAGGATATGGCCGCCGTTGCCTGGCCCGATCTCGACGATGCGTTCGTCCGCCTGCGGATCGAGTCTGGTGAACGCTGCATCGATCAACGCGGCGTTGACGCGCTCCATCATGTCGCCGACCGCGAGGCCGGTCTCGGCCGTGGGGCACGCGAGGTGCGACATCAAGGTATCGATGTCGATGCCCGCGAGCGCAGCGTTGGTGCTATCAGTTCTGGAGGTCACCTTCGACTCCTTCTTCCTGCGGTTTCGTGAAAAGGACCGACGACGCGAGGACGACGATGAGGTTGGCAAGCAACGCGATCACAGCGGCATAGACCGGCATCGCGAGCGCGCCGACATGAATCGTGTAAGTAGCGGTCTTGAAGCCATTCACGGCCACCATCCACGTGCCGGTGCCCAGACCGGATATCCAGCCCGCCATCAGACTGCGCGCGCGCACGGCGGGCACGAAGAGACCCAGCACGACGGCAGGCAAGGTCTGCGTGATCCAGACGCCGCCGAGCAGCTGCAACTGAATGGCAAACTGAACGGGCATGAACAGCACGAAACCCAGCGCCCCGAACTTGACGAACAGCGAGACCTGCTTTGCCACCCGGGTCTCGCGCGCCGCGCTGCAATACGGCGCGAAATACGGCCGCCACACGTTGCGCGTGAAAAGATTGGCCGCGGCAATCGACATGATCGCGGCGGGCACCAGCGCGCCAATGCCGATCGCCGCGAACGCGACGCCGACGAACCACGAAGGGAAGTAGTGCAGGAAAAGTGCGAACACTGCGAAGTTCGGGCCGTATTGCCGGAACTTAGCCGCGTACTCGGGCATCGCGCCGACACCCGCCGCGAGCGCCATCACACCAAGCAGTGCGACGAAGGCGAGCAGCAGCGAATACGCAGGCAGCAAGGCCATGTTGCGTCGGATCACGCGATCGGATGATGCGGAGAGTGTTGCCGTCATCGAATGCGGATAGAGCAGCAACGCAAGTGCCGAGCCGAGCGCGAGTGTTGCATACGACGAGTACGCGTTGAGGCTCGTGGCGTCCGGCGCTTTCAGCAGCAGCTTCGCTGGCGGCAACGCCGCGAACATGTGACCGAAGCCGCCAAGCCGCGCCGGGATCACGATCAGTGCCCCGATGATCGTCGCGTAGATCAGCAAGTCCTTGACGACAGCGATCATTGCCGGCGCGCGTAATCCGCTCGACCACGTATAGACCGCGAGTACGCCGAACGCGACGAAAAGCGGCGTTTCGCCGAGCCAGCCATGCGTCGGAAGGCCGAGCGCGCCGAGCGTGACCCGAATGCCCACCAGTTGCAACGCAATATACGGCATGGTCGCGAGAATGCCTGTCAACGCGATCGCGAGCGCAAGGGGGCGACTGCCAAAGCGCTGTTCGATGTAGTCGGCGAGGGTCACATGGCCATGCTTGCGCGCAACGCGCCACAGGCGCGGCAAGACGAGAAAGCCGAGAGGAAACGTGATGATGGTGTACGGCACCGCGAAGAAACCCGTCGCGCCCGCAGCGAAAACAAGCGCCGGCACGGCGACGAAGGTGTACGCGGTGTAAAGGTCGCCGCCGACCAGGAACCAGCTCATGACGGTGCCGAAGCGCCGACCGGCGAGTCCCCATTCGTGAATGGCGCTGAGATCGCTGCGCCGCCATCGCGCCGCCGCCATCCCCAGCACGCTCACCAGTGCAAAAAGTGCGATGAAGATACCTATCGACATTACGTTCATGCGGCACCTTCTTGCGATCGCGCTGCGGACTTGCGCGCGGCGCTCGCGTCGAGCAGGTAAGCTGCGCCCGTCAGCAGCGCGCCCGCGAGAACGCAGCCCGTTTGCCACCAGTAGAAGAATGGCCAGCCGTCGAGCGTGGGTGTCATGCGGTTGTAGAACGGCACGCTAAGCGCGGCAACAATGGGCGAGGCAAGCAACAGCAGAGTCAGCCGGGATGTCATCGGTCGAGTTCCAGGTCGAAAACGGGGGTGAACGCACGCGAGTGCGCGTTGATGAGCGCCGCCAGCCGTTCGATGCCGCGGTCGATCTGCTGCGGCGATACGGTCGCGAAGGACAGGCGCAGAAAGTGGTGGAGCGGATCGCGTGCAAAGAACGGCGCGCCGGGGACGAATGCGACATTGACGGCAAGCGCGTCTTCGAGCAGTGCCGCGCTGTCGATGTCGGGCGGCAGCGCGAGCCAGACGAACATGCCGCCTTCGGGCACGTTCCAGCGCACGCCTTCGGGCATGTGCCTGTCGAGTGCGGATAGCATTGCTTCGCATTGCTGACGATAGAAACTGGCAAGTCGCGGTACGTGAGATTCGAGCAATCCGTCGCGCACGGTCTCGTAGACGATGTGCTGCGAAAGCGTCGAGCTATGCAGATCGGCCGCCTGCTTGACCTGGACGAACTTTTGCTGCAGCGCGCCCGGCACGATCATGTAGCCGACCCGCAATCCGGGCGCGAGGGCCTTTGAAAACGAACCCAGGTAAATGACGTTGTCGGGCGCCATCGAATGGATGGACGGCAACTGACCGCCGTCGAACGCAAGCGCGGCATAGGGATCGTCCTCGACGACGATGAGCCCGGTGCGGCGGGCGATTTCTGCGATCTTCCTGCGACGCTGGAACGGCAGACGCGTCCCCGTGGGGTTCTGGAAGTTCGGCTGCAGATACAACAGCGCGGCGCGCTCGGGTTCGATGTACTCGAGCGCTTTCGACACGATGCCGTGGTCGTCCGTCTGCACGCTCACGAATTCGGGTTCGTATAGCGAGAGCGACTGCAGCGCGCCGAGATACGTCGGCCGCTCCACGAGCACCGCGCTTTGGGGATCGACGAGCACCTTGCCGATGAGGTCGAACGCCTGCTGGGAGCCGCTCGTGATCAGGACGTTGGACGGCGTGACGGGATGCTGGCTGGTCGAGTGCGCGCGCGCGATCCATTCGCGCAATGGCGCATAGCCTTCCGTCGCGCTGTACTGGAAGATGTCGGCACTGGAAGCATGCGTCGCCCGAGCGGATGCATCGCGTAGTGCGGCGAGCGGAAACGAGGCGGGCGACGGAACGCCGCCCGCGAACGAGATCATGTCGGGTCGTTCGGTGAGCTTGAGAATTTCGCGAATCGCCGAACTGTTCAGCGATCGTGCGCGTTGAGCGATACGCCGCTCGGCACGGGACAACGTATTTGCCATCTGATTGCTCCTCCTTGAAGAGCGTCATCGTAGACAGCAGGGAAACAATGAAAAAGACGGCTGGAGGAGTAAAACTGTTTCCGCGTGGAAACGATCGGGACGAGGACGAAATCGGGCCTGCGCCCTTTTTCATGCGCTCGAATGAAGGCTGTTTGCGAAGGGAGTCAGTCGTTCATCAAGGCGGGCAACGCTTCGGCGAGATAGTCGACGGTCGCGCGCATCGCTTGCGTCATGCCGCGTTGCGACGGAAAGACGATACTTAACGTGCCTCGTGGGATGTGCCAGTCCGGGAGGACGCGCACGAGCCGTCCGTCTGCGAGTTCGGCCTTGCACATCGGCGAGGGTAGGGCGACGACGCCTAGCCCCGCCTGGGCCGCGAACTTCGCGAACGGCGCGTCGTTGCAGCGAATCCTCGGGTGGTAGGAAACGGTCGCGGTGCGTCCATCCGAGGCATGCAGCAACCAGGTACAGCCGGTATCGCGACGCGCCAGCTGCATGCCGTCCGCGCCGTTCAGCTCAGCCGGCTCGGAGGGCGGTCCATTCGCAAAGAGCGTGGGGCTCGCGACGAGCACTACGCGCGTTTGCCCAACGGGCCGCGCGATCAGCGACGAACTTTGCAGCGGCTCCGTATGGCTGCGCAGCGCAATGTCATACCCTTCTTCAACGATGTCGACATAGCGGCTGGAGGTCTGCAGATCGATGTCGATTTTCGGATGCACGGCGAGAAACGGCGGCAGCACTCTATCGAGCGCCATCCGGACGATGCCGGCCGCACACGTGATGCGCACGCGTCCAACCGGCTCCGTCAGGCGCGCCTGTGCGGCCTGCTCGGCATCGCGTACCTCGTTCATTACGCGCAGGCAGTGCGCGTGGAAGTCCACGCCCGCCTCGGTGAGCGAGAACTTGCGCGTCGTGCGGTTCGCAAGGCGCAGTCCCAGCGCCTGCTCCAATGCCTGCAGGCGTTTGCTAAGGGTGCCCTTGGGTATCCCGATTGCATCGGCCGCAGCGGAAAAGCCACGTTTCTCGACCACGACCGAAAAGTAATACAGATCATTGAGGTCGATCATGGCGATCGTTTCCGTACTGAGACAATGAATCCATTCTAGACCGCTTTCAGTGCGGTTCTCGTCTGACGAAATGGTGAACGAAGCGGCGCCGCGAGCCGAAGCGCGCCGGCCTCGCGAATCACAGAATGCCGGTGCCGAGGCCCCCGTCGACCTGGATCGTTGCGCCGTTGATATAGCTGGCGCGGGGAGACGCCAGAAACGCGACCAGCGCGCCGAGTTCCTCCGGACGACCGAGGCGCCGCAAGGGGACTTCCGCGGCCAGTTCCGCGAGGCCCTGTTGTTCGCTTCTGCCGTCCGCGAGTTTCTGCTTGAGCGACGACTCGCGGATGCGGTCGGTCAGTATCAATCCCGGTGCCACGTTGTTGACGGTGATGCCATTGCCGTTCGCCTCGCGTGACAGCAGCTTGGCGAGGCCGACTACGCCCAGGCGCATGCTCGTCGACAGAATCGATCCCTGCATTGCGTGCCGCACCGAAAAGCTGACGATATTGATCACGCGGCCCTCGCCGGAGCGGCGCAGATGCGGCAGCGCCAGGCGTGTGAAGCGCGCGATGCTCAAGAAGCTGAGATCGAACGCCTCTTGCCACGCGGCGTCGTCAAACGTGTCGAACGAGCCGAAGGGCGGACCTCCGGCGTTGTTGACGAGAATATCGAGCGAGCCAAATTGGGCGACGGTACCGGCGAGCGCATGCGATGCGTCGTCTGGACGCCTTACGTCCACTGTGATCGCATGTGCGTTCGTCACGCCCGCTTCGCGTAGCTGCGCCAGTGCGTGTGCATGATGGCCGCCGTTCGACGAAGCGATCATCACGTTCGCCCCCTCGCGTCCCAGTTCGATTGCGCTCGCCAGTCCGAGCCCGCGTGACGCGCCGAGCACGAGCGCCGTTTTTCCCGACAGTTTCAGATCCATCATCTCCCTCTTCGTTACGAGAACACGGTCAGTCTAGTTTCCGGCGATACTTGCATAAACGGTCGATTCGGTAATGCTGGATTCCATTCTTGAAACGACTGGTCGACGTGTTCGTCTGATGAAATGAACCTATGGACTGGAACAGATTGCGGTTTTTCATTGCCGTCTATCGGCATCGGACGCTTGCCGGCGCTTCGCGCGAATTGAACAGCAATCCGCCTACAGTCAGCCGTCAACTGGCCGCGCTGGAGCATGAACTGAAGGCCAGGCTGTTTCTGCGCACGCCCCGCGGCTATTTGCCGACAGACACGGCCGAAGCACTGGTCGACGTCGCGACGCAGATGGAGCGCAGTGCGCTGGAACTCGAGCGGCGCGCGGGTGGTGCAGATATGTCGCCGCGCGGTGTGGTCCGTGTTGGCACGTCGGATGTGCTGGGCACCGGGTATGTCATACCGGCCATTGCATCGGTGCGTCGCAAGTACCCGGAGATTCGCATCGAGGTGGATATCGCTTCAGCGTTTTCCCGGCTCGCACAACGCGAGAACGATATCGTCGCGCGCAACGTACGACCGGAGCAGGCGTCCGCTATCGTGCGTCGTCTTCCCGGTCTGACGACCGCGCTGTACGCGAGTCCGGCGTACCTTGCGAACTTCCCGACGCCGCGTGATATTGGCGATCTCGTTGCGCACGAGTTCGTCGCGCTTGTCGCGGGCGACGGGATCCGCTGGTTCCCGCCGCTGCAAGCGTTGAGAACCAGCCTGCGGGTGCCGGGCGTACAGGTGAACTCGATTCTCGCGCTCGTCGCCTCCTTGCAAGGCGCGCTGGGCATCGGAGAATTGCCGACCTATATCGGTGATGCCATTCCTGATCTTGTGCGCGTGCTGCCCGATGTGGAAAGTGCCTACGATGTCTGGCTCGGCATGCATGCCGATTTTCACCGGACGGCACGCGTGCGTGTCGTCGTCGATATGATCGTTCAACAGTTTCAAAGCGGGGAGGGCGGTCGAGTCGCACGCATAGCCAAGTCAGGGATGGCCGCGGGGGGCTAGCCGGGCTTGGTCGCTCTGCATTGCCGGAGCGTCGCAAACATGAGCCCCCGCGATGGGAAAAGGACCGCCCGCATGCGCGGTATGCTCAAGGGCTAGTTCGAAGAAGGCCCGAGCGCATGGTGAAAGCGAACGCCTCTTGAGCCAGACCAGATGCAGCGCGCGTTCTATTCGCATGTCAGCCACCTCCAGGGTGCGGATTTCGCCACGGGCGATTTCCGTCTCGATACTGAGTGAGGACAGGTAGGCCATGCTCGGTTGCGAAACAAGCATGCGCTTGATGGCCTCCGTATCGCTCACCGACATGGAAGGTACCATCTCGAACCCGGCGCGCTGATACGCGGACTCGACTACCGCGCGCGTACCCGAACCCGGTTCGCGCAGGATCACCCTCCGTTCTGCAAGATTGCGCGCCAACAGTAGTTGCCCGTTGCTTTGACGTAATCCCGGCGCGGCTGCGAGTACGATTTCGTCGGAGCCAACATATTGCGCGTGCAGGCGTGCTTCGTCGTATGGACCCTCGATGAAACCGAGCGTGTAGTTGCCGTTACCGAGGCCGCGCACGACCTCCTGTGTATTGGTGACAGTCAGTTCGATGCTGATCTTTGGATAGCGCGTCGTGAACGTGGCGATCATCTTCGGCACGAGGTAGACACCTAGTGTTGCGCTCGCGCCTATTTGAAGGTGCCCTGAGTCAAGACCTGCGATTTCCTTCAATTCGGATCGGGCCGCCTCGGCGAGGGTGAATATCCGTTCTGCGTAGTCGAATAGCAGTTTCCCCGCATAGGTGAGCGCCACGCCTCGGGGCAGCCTGTCGAAGAGTAGGACACCCAGGCGATCTTCCAGTTCCTTGACCTCGCGGCTAACGGCGGGCTGGCTTACCCGCAGACGCAAGGCGCCGCCGCTCAAGCTGCCGGCGCGGGCAACTTCATAGAAAGCAAACAGATGAGTGAAATTCATTGGCAAGGCCCGCGAGAATCGCCGTGGCCGATTCATGGTCCGAAATCCGGCGACCCACGATTTCCCACGAGACGGCCACGATGGTAGCGCCGTTTCATCCGCCATTAAAGGATGCCGCAAGTGCAACACCGTTTCCTGTGGGAAACGATCGCCGTGATCAGCCTGCAGGGGGCTGCCAGAACCTGGAAATGAGGTGGCATAACTCAAAGTCAGGCAACAGCTGCCTATTTTGTATTTTTCACGACACCGAACGACGCATAGCCTAGTCACTCCGTTTAACCGACTGGTGTCGAAATGTCGTCTCTTTCGCCGAATCGCCGAACATCCCGTAGCAAGTATGCGGTTGGGCCCTGTTACCTTATTGGACTGATTCCCGGTGTTGCGCTCTGTGCCGGCGTGTGCCTGATCGCATGGCTGCTGCAAACGCTGCAAGCGCGTCTATTTGGTCATGTGTGGCTTGAATCGCTCGTGCTCGCGATCGTCGTTGGCGCGCTGGTCCGTATGATATGGACGCCGGGTGAGCGTTGGACAAGCGGGATTACGTTTAGCGCCAAAGCCTTGCTGGAAATCTCCGTCGTGCTGCTCGGCGTATCCTTTAGCGCCGCCGCATTGCAGGCGACCGGCCTCAAGCTGCTGTCGGGCATCGTTGTGATCGTCATCGCGGCCATCCTGGCGAGTTACGGAACAGGACGCGCACTGAAGTTGCCACGGCGCATGGCGGTCCTGATCGCGTGCGGAAATTCGATCTGCGGAAATTCAGCCATCGCAGCGGTTGCGCCCGTGATCGGCGCCAGCCGCGACGATGTCACTGCATCGATCGCCTTCACCGCGGTGCTTGGCGTTGCGGTAGTGCTTGGCTTGCCGCTGATATCTGCGGCTCTTCATCTGAACGCCGTGCAATATGGGACATTGGCAGGTATGACCGTCTATGCGGTACCACAGGTGCTTGCAGCGACCATACCCGTTTCACCCGTCAGTGTGCATATTGGCACGCTGGTTAAACTGGTGCGTGTGCTCATGCTCGGACCGGTGATGCTGCTCCTGTCCACGCTTCTGCCTGTACGTGCTGCGAACCCAGGTACGCCGGAGCCGGGCGACGGTACGACGATGCTGCCCGGCAAGGTTCGTCTGACGAAGCTGGTGCCATGGTTTATCGTCGGCTTCGTTCTCCTGTGCGCGGCTCGAGCGACGGGGATGATTCCCATGCCGCTTTTGCAGCCGGCGAGCGAGCTAGGCAGCGCGCTCACGGTTGTTTCAATGGCTGCTTTGGGTGGGTGATCCCAACCGAGATTGCTTCGTGCAGCAAATTGCGCTGAAGTGGTATATGATGACCATCATGCAGAAACCATCATCCAATCGAAAACCGGCCAGCCGCAAGGAAATCACGCACGAGCGCATCGTCGAGGTTGCCGCCCGCGCGATTCGACGCAGTGGCTACGACGGGACGGGAGTGGCCGACATCATGAAGGAGGCTGGCCTGACACATGGCGGCTTCTACGCGCACTTTCCATCGCGGGAAGTGCTGCTTGCGGAAGCGGCCGACCGCGCCGGTGCCGAGGCCGTGGCATTGTCGGAGCAAATCGCCGCCTCCGTGCCGCAGGAGCAGGCATTGCCGTCGATGGTGCGCGCCTATCTGTCGAAGGAGCACCGTGACGCCATAGAAACGGGCTGCCCGGTCTCTGCCCTTGGCTCGGAGATGCCGCGTCAGGCGCCAGTCGTGCGTCGCGCGGCCACCCGCCGCATCAAGGAGATGATCGATGTCGTCGCGCGCCAATTGCCCGACTGGGGGCAGCCGGGCGCGCATGAGCAGGCACTTCTGACTGTTGCTACCATGGTCGGCACCATGGTGCTGGCGCGCGCCGTCGACGACCCCAAACTGTCGGATAGTCTTCTCGAAGCCGCAGTGAATAAATTCGCACCCGCTGATGAGTAATCCGTGTGCCCGGTATCGGCTTTCGTTGGATCATAAATATGATGTCTATCATATTTTTGATCCAACGATCAGGCGCGCACGATCGGCGAGTGAAGGAGGTAGTCGAAAGCGCTGACGGTCCTGAGGTTGTGGCCGAAACTGTATTGCGGGCCGCTCTCGCGGCGCGCCCGAAACTCCGCTATGCGGCGGGCGGACTCGCCGGCCGTCTCCGATTGCTACGCAGATTTGCCCCTGTGGGCCTGGTGGACGCCGGCATTCGCAAGGACCTGCGGCTCACAGCGTAGATGATTCACGCAACAAGAAACTGGCAAGGAACAACGAACCATGATGAAGGCATTCGTCGTCGATCGATATGGACGCGAGAATGGCATACGAGCCGGCGAAATGGCGGATCCGGAACTGCGTGAGGACGACGTACTCATCCAGATTCACGCCGCTGGCGTGAACCCGCTTGATTCGAAGATCAGGGACGGAGAGTTCAAGCTTATTTTGCCCTACCGCTTGCCGCTGATTCTGGGCAACGACCTCGCTGGGACCATTGTCCGCGTCGGATCACACGTGAGGCGATTGAAACCGGGCGATGAGGTGTATGCGCGAGCGCCCAAAGACCGGATCGGCACTTTCGCGGAATTCATCGCGATCACGGAAGACGCCGTGGCGCTCAAGCCCAAAGCGCTGAGTATGGAAGAAGCGGCTTCGATCCCGTTGGTGGGCCTGACTGCGTGGCAGGCGCTGGTCGAACGAGCACAACTGAAGAAAGGGCAGAAGGTGCTCATACACGCTGGCTCGGGCGGTGTCGGCACCTTCGCCATTCAACTGGCGAAGCATCTGGGCGCAACCGTCGCGACGACAGCGAGCGCCGCGAATGCGGGATTGATGAAGCAACTCGGTGCGGACATCGTCATCGATTACAGGAAGGACGACTTTGCCGCTGTATTGAAAGACTATGACGTAGTGCTGGATACGCAGGGCGGAAAGACCCTCGAAAAATCATTGCAAGTGCTCAAGTCGGGTGGCAAGCTGATCGGAATCGCCGGTCCGCCCGATCCTGAATTTGCCAGGCAGATGGGTGCCGCCTGGTTCCTGAGAGCGGCGATGCACCTTCTAAGCTATCGCATCCGAAAGGCGGCAAGACGTCGGAATGTCGACTATTCATTCCTCTTTATGCGTGCCGACGGAGATCAGCTAACCCAGATAGCCGGGCTCTTCGACTCTGCTGCGATAAAGCCTGTGATCGATCGTATATTCCCGTTCGAGTCAACGCGAGAGGCTTTGGCTTATGTTGAAACCGGACGTGCTAAGGGTAAGGTCGTTATCAAGATTCGATAAAAGGAGGGATCTCTGTTGGCTTTCTGGCAGAGGCACCGGCCCTTGCTAGGGCGGTATTCACTTCGTGAACTTGAATACACCTTGTAACAGGTCGCCGCAGCACGGGTAGCCGATGCAATGAAGCGGGCTCATCGGACCTTCCTCCTCTTTGTCGAAGACGGCGCCGCGCGTTGTGCATTTCAGCCTTTCCGGGGCATCGAATGGCCGCACGTCCAGCGCGCAGCAAGGCGCATTCCCCTTACTCGTTTTTCCTTGCGCCGCCTGCTCTAAAGAATTTGCGCGCGCAACCGATAGCCCAGTAGTCGAGTGGAGGTTGCCCATCCCGTAGTCATTACGCATACCAAGGTGGCCTATGAGCCCAACGCCGAATTCCCTGCCTCATTCCACGTTCGATACCAGCGTGCTGCCTCGCGACCAGCAGTTTTCCGCGTGGCGCGAGGCAGTGAGCGTGATTTTCGACACGCAGACCGCAGAATCGCGCGACGCGGGATTCGGCACCAGCGTGAGCGGCTATCTGGTCGGCGACGTGGTGCTGGGCTCGATACGCACGGGCGCGCAGCGCTACGACCGCTCGAACGCGAAGATCGGCCGTGACGGTCACGATCAATATGTTCTGCAGTTCTATCTAGGTGGCCACTGCCGGGCGCGCGACGGCGGCCCGGAAGCGTGTACGCAGCCGGGCGACATGTTCATCGTGGACGCGGCCCAACCGCTCGCGACCGACACCACGCAGAGCGAATTCCTTAACCTGGCGGTGCCGCGGCGCTTGCTCGCCCCTTTGCTGACTGCTCCCGACCAGCAGAGCATGCGTGTGATTCGCGGCACCGATCCCACGGTCGCGCTGCTGCGCGAGCATCTGGCTGCGCTTTACCGACATGCCCCGCAGTTGACGCTCACCCACGCCCAGGCCGTCATGCCCGCCACGCTTCAACTTGCGGCCAGCGCGCTCAACGCGAGCGTGAGCCCGGAACACTGGCCGGCCGTTCAGGAATGTGTGTTCGTATCGATCTGCCGCTATGTGGAGAAGCGCCTGACCGATCCGCAACTGAACGCGGAATTCGTAACGCGTGCATTCGACATGTCGCGCGCCACGCTTTACCGGCTTTTCGAACAGGAGGGCGGTTTCGCGACTTATGTGCGCGAGCGCCGCTTGCGGCGCTGCCGCGAGATGCTCGCCGACCCGGCGCGACGCGGCATGTCGATTGCCGACATTGCCGCCGCACACGGATTCACCGACGCCGCGAATTTCACGCGCGCGTTTCGCCGTTCGATTGGTCTCTCGCCGCGCGCGGTACGCATGCTGGCGCTCAATGGCGAGACCGAACTGGCGAAAGAGTCCGGGGCGGACGACTGGCGCTACTGGATGGCCTTGATGCGTTGAGCATGAAACACGTGGGTCGTGCAAGCCGCATGTGAGACAAAACAACAAGTATTTGAGACATAGCGACAGATTTGGCCCCAGGCACTGCCGATTCATTGCCGCGTCATGCGCCGCCTGCAAAGATGCAGGCGCCTGCCAGATATGGGCAAACGGGGGAAACATGAAAAAGGCCCACAAAAAGCCGCGTCAAGGCGGCCTGTACTACTACGAAGCGGCGTATTCGCTCGAACTCGCGCGTGGCGCGTCGCATATTTCCAGCATGCTGTCGACGGCGACACAGGAAGGTGCCGTGCAGGAAGTGATGCGCGAATTCATTGCGACGCACGGCAGGACCGCGCTGGACGTGTTTAGCTGGCTGCTGGCCGAGCGGCTGGACAAGCGTGGCTGCGCTGCGGCTGCCATGAAGGCCCGGGACTTCGACGCGTCCCGCCGGATGCCCGCGTTGGCCTGCGCAAGCTGAGCCGCAAACGGCTCGATACGCACACGTGCCCGTATGGGCAGGTGTAAGGTCAACCTAAAGATTTCGTAATACCTGACGATAGAGCGATAGAGCAGTTGGCCGCGCCGGCATGCTGGCGCGCGGCGCCTTTTTGCGAACGGCCAGGCGTGCAGCCTGGCAAACAACAAGAACGCATCGAGCCATGACCACGCTATCGTCCTTGAATGCCGCCACGACCCTTGCGCTTACGCCCCTCGTGAGCAGCGTGAATCCCACCGCCGAGGCCGACACCGACGTGTCCAGTCTCGCTGCGCTCGCGCCCTCGACCATCGTCACGATTCCTTCGGCAGATGGCATTGCCGTGCTTCAGACCTACACGCCCGAAGGCACGCTCACTGGCACGACGCCGGTGTCGAGCTGGGCGAGCGATACCAGCGATATCGTGTCGCTCAGGATGATGGGCGACTACGCCGCGCAGACGATGGCCGGTCATTTCGCCGGACTGGGCAGTGCGCTGCTCGATCGCTTCAAGACCACGGGCAGCGACTACGCGCAGTCGGTGAGCGTTTCGTCCGCAAGCGGCCTGGCGACAGTAGGACAAGGATCACATGGCGCAAGTGGTCAGATCGGTCTGACGATTCGTACGACGAGCGGCGTGGCGGTCGACATCGAACTGGGCAGCGAAGACGGCGGCCTCGCGGTGAGTATCAAGAGCAGCGGCACGCTGAGCGAAAGCGAACGCAACGCGCTGGCGAAGCTCTCGGACGGTTTCCAGCAGGCCATCGACGGCCTGGGCGCCGTGCCGCCCAAACTCGATTTGAGCGGCCTCGCGCAGTTCGACACGTCGGCGCTCGCATCGGTGAACTTTCAGTACAGCGTGACGGCCAACGGCAACGCGAATATTTCGGCCAGCTACGCGCAGGACAACTCGGCGCGCAGCCTGAGCGTCACGAGCGCCGCAGGCACGATGAACCTCAAGGTCGACACGAGTCATTCCGCGTTGTGGGGAACGGGCGCGCAGCGCGCGGCTTCGATAGCGAGCTATCTGCAGCAGTTCGACCATGCGAATTCGCGCGGACACGGCAATGCCGCGCTGATGTCGATGTTCGAAGACGGCTTTACGCAAATGAACGAGGACTATGGCACGCCTTCGGGCGGGACATTGCCGGGCGCCGCGTACTCGCCGACGCTGCAGCAGTCGGATCAGGCGATGCTCACGGGTCTCGCAGACTTCAGCGCGTCGATCACGGACGCGAGCACGTCGCCCAATCCGATGCGCCCCGGTGAAGTCGATTCATTCTCGTATCAGGTTGCGCAGAGCACGCAGCTCGAAGGCACGGCGCGCGAGGGCAAGATCTCGCAGACCCAGCAATCGCATTTGAGCGCGAGCTACCATCAGGCGCTGCAGGGTGGGGGCGCGCCTGTCCTCACATCGTCGAGAGATTCGCAAAACTACGATTACGTGCGGATGGACGATAGCGCCGAGAGCACGGTGCAGATGGCGACGTCGCGCGGCGTACTGTTGAATGCCACGCTGAGTCAGTCGTCGGCGCAGGATACGCGTGATTCGAAGTACGAACGAGGTGTGCTCGTCTCCGACATGAACACGCCGAAAGACACCTCGCGCTCTACAGACCTGCTTTCAATGCTCGAACCGCTGATCGACAAAGGCGACGCCACGCGCGACACCGCCGCATGGCAGCAGGCGCTTTCAAAGATCCACGCGATGATCTTGTTAAACAACGCATAGCATCGAGGCGGCCGGTTCGCCGGCAACGCCTCGATCGATCGTCCTGCGCTGCGCTCAGTGCGCGAGCCTGAACGCACCAACGGCGTCGCGCAGCGAGTCGGCCTGCTCGCTGAGCGCCATTGCGGCCGCGGCCGCTTCTTCCACGAGCGCCGCGTTCTGCTGTGAGACCTGGTCCATCTGCGAGACCGCGAGATTCACTTGCTCGATGCCGTCGCGCTGCTCTTCGGACGCGTTCGCGATCTCGTGCATGATGGTCGTCACGCGGCCAATGGACTCGCCGATCTCGTTCATCGTCTCGCCGGCCGAGCGCACATATTCCGAACCCGACGACACGTGCTCGACCGATTCGGCGATCAGCGTCTTGATCTCTTTGGCGGCCGCCGCCGAACGCTGTGCAAGCGAGCGCACCTCGCTCGCGACCACGGCGAAGCCGCGGCCCTGTTCGCCCGCGCGCGCGGCTTCCACCGCCGCGTTGAGCGCGAGGATATTGGTCTGGAAAGCAATGCCTTCGATGATGCCGGTGATATCGGCAATCTTCTGCGAGCTGCCGTCGATGCGCTCCATCGTCTGCACAGCGTTGCTCACGACTTGCGAGCCGCGATCGGCGACTTCCTGCGCGCTGTTGGCGAGCGTCTGCGCGGTGCGCGCGTTTTCGGCGTTCTGCTTGACCGTGGCGGTGAGCTGCTCCATGCTCGCGGCCGTTTCCTGCAGCGAGGCCGCCTGTTCTTCGGTGCGCTGCGAGAGGTCGTCGTTGCCGGCGGCGATCTGCCGCGTCGCCGTGGAAATGGACTCGGAGCTGTGGCTGACCTTGCGCACCGTGTGCGCGAGCGCGTCCTGCATGGCCTTGAGGCTCGCCACGAGGCGGCCCATTTCGTCGCTGGAACGCGTTTCGAGGTTGGCGGTCAGGTCGCCGTCCGCGATGCGCTGGAGCGCGCCCTGCACGTTCTCGAGCGGCGCGGCGATCGCACGGTGCAGTCCCGCGGCGCATACGCCCGCCACCGCGAGTCCGAGCACGATCAGCGCGAAGCTGCCGGCCCGCAGCCATGAATAGCGGTCCTGCGCGCGGTCGAACGCCTGCTCGCCGTGCGCCTTCTGCCATGCCTCGAGCGCGGTCGAGGCCTTGGTGAGCGCGACCGAGAGCGGCGGAATCTGCTTCATCGCGATGTCATCCTGAGCCTGGCGGTCGCCTTGCTTGATCGCGGCCATGAGCGGCTGGATGCCTTGCTCCAGCATGCCGGTGAGGGCGGCTTGAACGCCGTCGGCGAGCGCCTGCTCTTCGGGAGCGTGCGGCAGCGAGCGGTAGACCTCCCAAGCCTTGTTCGAGGTGTCGACATAGTTCTGCGCCTTGTCGAGCAACGGCTGAATGTCGGGCGCGTCGGGGTGCAGTAGGATGCGGTCGAGCGTCGTGCGCGCGATCGTCAGATTCAGGTTGGCCTTGCCGATGTTGATGGCGGCGACCAACTGGTTCGAATAGGCATAGCCGAGCGCCGTATTGGTGCGCGACATGCCCGCAAGGCCGGAAACGCCGGCTGCCACGATCAGCAAGGCCAGCACTCCGACCGCGATGCGCAGACGGACAGAGATAGAGAGTCGTGCAAACACGAAGAGGGCTCCAGAACGCGAGGGGCTACGTAGCAGAAAAACGATCGTGCTTTGCGCGTGAGACGGCAAAGCACTGAACATGTTTACGGCGCTGGGCGAGGGAACTGAAGGTCGGCGCGGGAGCCCGCTGGACCTCTTGCGCAATGGTGGTTTTCCCCAGTCAATCGGGGAAAATTGCAAGCCAGTGAGGCGCCTGGGCACGGCATTTTAGCTGCGCCCCGAATGCCTCAGGCGCTTGAGCACGAGCACGCAGAGCGCCGGCAAATGCACGACGCCCATGCCACACGCAATCACCGCCCACGGCGGCGCGATCGTGCCGGACATCATCGCGCCGACCACGCCGAAGCACAGGCCGGCCAGCAACAGCGTGGCGTGGGCGATGAGGCGCTTCGGGCCGCGCTCGGTGAAGCGCGGAATGTTCGCGTGGACATACACGACGATCAGCAGGGCGGCGGTGGCAACGGCGGGGAAAAACATCTTCGAATCCTCTCCAGCAGTGATGACGGTAAAGTCTTCGACTGTAGTAGAGGAATGCCGTTGCGTCGATGGCTAGCGGGTTGCGGAAGGGGTTAGCACCACACCACGCTGTCGTATGCCACGGTACGGCGATACACGTTCTTGCCGCGCCAGCTGGAAAACTCCATATACGCGCATTCCAGCACCAGAATCCAGTTCGTGACCCGCATCGCCGCCCCCAAAGGTGTTCCCGGTTGTTCGTTCGACTGCGAGACCAGTCTATGACCCGGGAGCGGCGGACAATGCGGCGAGCAAGGCGCGATATCGCGTCCAGTTCGCCGCATTGCCGGATCAGGCGGGCGCCGCGAGCGGCATGAGCACGAAGTCGAACGTGGAGCGCCAGGGCGTGGCGCTGTCTGCCACCCGCTCGTACGGCGCGACGAGCGATGCTTTCACGCCGAACACAGCGTCCGACTGCAGGTAGGGATCGTCGCCCACGAAGGTATGCGTGACGACCTTCTGGAAGCCCGGCGCGGTGATGAGGAAATGCATGTGCGCGGGACGGTACGGGTGGCGGCCGAGGTTTGCGAGCATCTTGCCCACCGGGCCGTCGTGTGGGATCGGGTACGAGACCGGCTTGATGCCGACGAAGCGATAGGCGCCGTCCGCGCCGGTCGTGAAGATGCCGCGGTTGTTCCACCTGGGCTGCACGCCGGGCTGCTGCACGTCGTAGTAGCCGTCGGCGTTGTCGGACCACACGTCGATGCGCGCGCCCTGCACCGGACGGCCTTCGAGATCGAGCACGCGGCCGTCGAACAGGCAGCGCTCGCCCTTGCCGTCGGCGGTGATGCACGCGCCCATCTCGCGCTCGGGCGCGCCGGCCACGTGGAACGGGCCGAACACGGTGTTTTCGGTGGCGGCGCCCGGGCGGCGGTTGTTGATGGCGTCCACGAGCATGGAAAACCCCAGTGTGTCCGAGAGCAGGATGAACTCCTGGCGCTCGGCGCTGCAGAGCTGGCCCGCCGTAGTGAGGAAGCCGATGGCGGTTTCCCATTCCGGCTGCGTGAGCTGCACTTCTTTCGCGAATGCGTGCAGATGGCGCACGAGCGCGCTCATCACCTCGCGCAGACGCTCGTCGGCGTTTTCGCCGATACGCGCATTGACGGCCTCGGCGGAGGCGGCTTCGCTGAAGAACTGGGTCATGGTTCGGGGTTACCTGTAGGGTTGCCAGGCGTGACCTGGTGTTGCCTCGTGTTCTCTGATCGCAGTGACATCGACGTCGTGCTGTAACAGCGCGTATTGTGCGCCTGTCGCCATCGGGAACCAAAATCTGGTCCAATGAGCCGATTCGATCAGCCGTGCCCCCTTCATGATGGGCCGCAGTTTCCTGTGCAATCCGCTGTTCGATGGACGCTTTCGCGCTCGCAATCTGCGCATTTTCGAGGAGGACCATGCCGTGCTGCGGCGCATCCGGCCGGTTCGCGTCCCGGCGACTTGGCAGAACGAGGTGTCGGTGAAGTCGGATGCCTTGCAGATCGCGTTCAGGCAGCGCGCGCGGGCGCTGGCGGAGGACGGCTGGAGTGCGCCGGAGGCGTCGCAGGCGAGCCGCGTGGCCACGGTGATTGCCTGCCCGATGCGGCGCACGGTGAACACGTGGGCGCTGGAGGCGGCCGAGCCCCGCGAGGCACCGCCAATCGCCGCGAACACCGGGACCACGCCGCGCTGAACGCCCGCGCGCTCGATGCGATGCGCGGCTCCGAACGCCAGCTTACCCGCTCGGAGCCGTGTGCTGGACGACTACGCTCAGTGACGCGGCGTCACCGGCTCGACCGCGGCCCAGTAAGGCTCGGCGCCGTAGTACGCGTGCAGCGTGCTGCCCCAGCTCGCGTCGGCCATGGAGGGCCAGCTGTCCCGGTCGAAGCCCGGCGCTTCCTTCACGCGCTCGGACGAGACGTTGAGCAGGAAGCACTTGCGGCTCGTGTCGAGCATGAGCGCGCTCCAGGGGATGGCGAGCAGCTTGTCGCCGATGCCGAGAAAGCCGCCGCTCGACATCACCACGTAGGCTACGCGGCCGCTCTGCACGTCGAGCATGATTTCCTTGATCTTGCCGACTTCCTGGCCGTCCGAACTCAGCACGCGGTCGCTGTCGAGCGTGCTGGCGGCCATCACGTCGGGGCCCGGCCCCGCGGCGCTCACGCGGCCCTTGCCGACGATGCGCACGCCATTGCCGGTTGGCATGGGCGGAGGAATGAAGGTGGGCATGCTGGTCTCCAGATATGAAGGGAACAATGTTGAGTCCGGCCAGACTCCCGACGATTCCCGTATCAGGCGGCAGGCGATGCCGCGGCGGTTCTGGCCGCCTGTCGCGAGATGCAGCAAGCGGCGTACCGCGGTCCCGCCCCTCGATTCGATGCGCCGGCGCGAGGCGCATCGGGGGCGTGCCTGCCTGTCTGGAGACCCGCTCTGGAGACCCACTCCGGGTCGCGCCGTCGATGCCTTACGAAGCCGGCGCGGCCGCCTTTTGCGGGGTGTCCACGTCGTAGCGTTTGGCCTGCTCGAAGAACGCGCGTTCGGCGGCCTTGTTCATCACCAGAATGCTGATGCGCCGGTTCAGCGGGCTGTCCGCCGTGTCGTGGTCGAGCGGCAGGACGTCCGCGAGGCCGCGTACCTGGAGCAGTTTCTCCTCGCTCAGGTGGCCGGCCACCAGCGCGCGGCGCGCGGCGTTGGCGCGCTCGCTCGAAAGCTCCCAGTTCGAGTAGCCGGCGAGGCCGCCCGAGTAGGGTACCGAGTCGGTGTGCCCCGCGATCGACACGCCGCTGTCCACGTCGTTCAGCGCGCCGCCGATCTGCACGAGGATCTCGTACGCGTAGTCCTCGAGCCTGGCGCTGCCGGTCGCGAACATGGGGCGTTTGAGCGAATCGACCAGCTCGATGCGCAGGCCTTCGTCCGTGATCGACATGCGGATCTGGTCGCGGTACGCGCGCAACTCCGGCCTGCGCTCGATGAGCGCCGAGAGTTTTTCCTTGAGCTGCGAAAGGCGCGACTTGTCGACCGCTTCCACGGGTACGGCGTGCGACAGCGTGGGCTGCGCGTTCGAGCCGCCCACGGCCGGCGTCTTGCTCGACAGGTCACGGCCGCCGCCTTGCACCACGCTCGGGTTGGGGTTCGCGGCGTCGGGCTTGCTGCCGAGCATGGCCGAAAGCGGCGTGTTGAAATACTTCTCGATGCCGTCGCGGTCGTACTGCGACGTCGACCCAAGCAGCCACATCAAGAGGAAAAACGCCATCATCGCGGTCACGAAGTCGGCGTAGGCGATCTTCCATGCGCCGCCATGGTGACCCTCGTGGCCGCCTTTCTTCACGCGGCGCACCACCAGCGTGGTCTTGCTGCTCTCGGTGTCGCGCGCGGCGCGCGAGCCTGGATTACGTTCGGCCATCTCTGGACTCCTAAGCGGCCTTCGGCGTCCTGGTGGCGCGCACCGCTTCGTCGAGTTCCTGGAAGCTCGGGCGGTCGGCGGTGAACAGCACCTTGCGGCCGAATTCCACGGCCACGGGCGGCGCGTAGCCGGCGAGCGACGCGAGCAGCACGGCCTTCACGCACTGAAACGGCTTGCTGGCGGCGCGGCCCTTGGCGTTGAGCAGGTCGGCGATCGGGCCGACGAAGCCATAGGCGAGCAGAATGCCGAGGAACGTGCCCACGAGCGCGCCCGCGATCATCTCGCCGAGCACGGCCGGCGGCTTGCCGACCGAGCCCATCGTATGCACCACGCCCATCACGGCGGCCACGATGCCGAAGGCGGGCAGGCCGTCGGCCATCTTCTGGATCGCGTTGGGCGCTATCGACACCTCCGAGTGATGCGTGTCGAGTTCTTCGTCCATGAGGTCCTGCATTTCCATGGGATTGACGTTGCCGCTCGACATCATGCGCAGATAGTCGACGATGAAGTCCAGCAGATGATGGTCGTCGAGCACGCGTGCGTACTTCTGGAAAATCGGGCTGTTCTCGGGCGCTTCGATGTCGGCTTCGAGCGCCATCATGCCTTCCTTGCGCGCCTTTTGCAGCAGCTCGTAGAGGAGGGCGATCAGCTCCAGGTATTGCGCCTTCGTGTAGCCGCCGCCCTTGAAGCAGGTGGGCAGCGCCTTGAGCGTCTTGCCGAGCGTGGCGGTGGGGTTGCTCACCACGAACGCGCCCAGCGCCGCGCCGAAAATGCACAGGAGTTCGAATGGTTGAACGAGCGCGGGCAGGTGTCCCCCCACGCCCACGAAGCTCCCGATCACGGATCCGAGCACGACGATCCAGCCAATTGCTACAAACATGATGTCTACCTTTTCTTTCTCAAAGAACTACGGGTCAATCTGGTCAGGCCGGCTCGACGAGACGCTTGGGCCGCGCCTCGTTCGCCGCACGATCCACGTTGAGCAAAGCGTCGATTTCACGCGCCGCCATCGCCTTGCCGAAGAAATAGCCCTGCGCGTAGTCGCAGCCCTTCGCCGCCAGCGTGCGCGCGAGTTCCGCGGTCTCCACGCCCTCGGCTACGGTGCTCATGCCCAGGTTCGAGGAGAGCGCGATGATCGCGTCGACGATCTTGACGCTCTCGTTGCACGAGGACATCGAGAGCACGAAGGAGCGGTCGATCTTCAGCTTGTCCACCTTCAGCTCGCGCAGGTGCTGCAGGCTCGAATAGCCGGTGCCGAAGTCGTCGAGCGACATGCGCAGCCCCGCATTGCGGAAGTCCGCGAGCACGGCGCGCGCCGCGTCGAAGTCGTACATCAGCGCCGATTCGGTGATCTCGATCTCCATGCGCTCGGGCGGCATGCCCTCGTCGGCGAGGATCCTGAGCAGCAGCGCCGCGAGTTGCGTGTCCTTGAACTGCGCGGGCGAGAGATTGAGCGCGAGGTGGTAGCGCGAGGGCCAGCCCAGCGCGTCGCGGCACGCGCGCCGCAGGATCGAAGCAGTGAACGCGGGCGAAATGCCCATCTGCTCGATGAGCGGCACGAACACCTCGGGCGAGATCCAGCCGCGCTGCTCGTGATGCCAGCGCGCGAGAATCTCGAAGCCGGTGGTCTGCCCGTCGGCGAGGCGCACGAGCGGCTGGTAGAACGGCCGGATTTCGCCGCCCGCGAGCGCGCGGCGCAGGTCCGATTCGAGCGAGGCCTGCAGGCGCAGCTCGTCGTCCATCTTCTGCTCGAAGAAGCGGTACGTGCCCTTGCCTTCGCATTTGGCGCGGTACATGGCGATATCGGCGGCGCGCAGCAGCGCGTCCGGGTCGCCGCCGTCGCGCGGGCAGCATGCGATGCCGATGCTCGCGTCCACGTTGATGCGCAGCTTGCCGATGTCGATGGGCGCGCGTGTGGCGGCAAGCAGGCGCTGCGCCAGCTCGCTCGCGGCCTCGATGTGGTCGTCGCGGTGCACGCGGGCGAGCACGGCGAACTCGTCGCCGCCCAGGCGCGCGACCGTGTCGCCGTCGCGCACCACGCGACGCAGGCGCGCGGCAATCTCGCACAGTACCGTGTCGCCCGCGGCGTGACCGTGGAAGTCATTCACGGGCTTGAAGCGGTCGAGGTCGATCACGAACACGAGGTAGTCGGGCGAGCGGTGCTGCGTGCGCTCCAGCGCCGCGCTCATCTCCGCCGCGAGCAGACGCCGGTTGGGCAGGCCCGTGAGCGGGTCGTGGCGCGCCAGCGCCTGGGCATGGGCCTCGGCGGCGCGCGTGGCTTCGTGGGCGAGATGCAGCTCGCGGGACTTTTCGCACAACGTATCGAAGGCATGCGCCATCGCGCCGATCTCGTCGGTGCGGTTCATGTCGGGCAATGCGCGCATGTCTTCGCCGTGCGCGAGGCGCACGAGCGAATCGGTCAAGGTATGCAGCGGACGCAGCAGCGTACGCTCGAGGTAGTGCAGCAGCACGAGGCCAAAGGCGAGCGTGGCGAGCGCGATCGCAAAGGCGGCTTCGAGCGTGTGATGCACGCGCAGGATGCCGCGCTGGACCTGGTTGTGCAGCTTATCGACCGCGAGTTCGCGCGGCGCGGCGGAGACGGCTTGCCTCGGTGGTGCTTCGGTTTCCTGCCCGGCGCTTTCATCGTGCCAGCTCGTATCCACGCGTTCGAAGGCGTGGCCAAACGCGATCAACTGGCTCGCAAGCAGTGTGGTTTGCGTGGCGAACAATGCAAAGAACAGGCCGATGAAAAACTTCGTGCGTGCGCGGATCGAGGCGCGCAACGTTGCGCGCGCACGCACTAACCAGGGAAGCGCCGCTGAGGGATTCAAGGCAGCGGCGGGATCGGGCATGGCCGCCACGGTTTCCTGTCTCATGTCTCGATGTCCGTGTGGCATTAGATTCTGCGTGTGCGCACCTGCGCCGCGAGGCGGCGCACGGCGTAGTGACACGACGTGCCGGTCTGCTCATGAGCGCTGCGCGACGGCGCGCGGCGCGCACGCGGCGCGGCGCTCATGCGCGCGCCGGCGCCGCGGCCGGCGGCAATACGCGCTGCGGCGGCGATGCGGGTAGTCTGTTTCAGTCGCAGGGTTTGCGCGAGGGTTCTCATGGTGACACCGGAAGGGTGGAGCTTTGCCCTTTTTACGGCCTTGAAAAAGCGTTGCTGAAGTCGCCAGACAAGTTTTTTTTTGAGGGCTTGATCGATTTCGCAACGCGCTAACGAACCGGTTAAAAACCGCCTGTAATTCGGATATCGAAGTAATTGGACCGCTGTGACATTTCATGCAGAAAGTGCGCAACGTCCGTTGGGCCGGGCTACGCGAGCAGCGCGGGTGTGACGGCCGTGTCGCTCGATGATTGCGCGACCACGCGTATACCGAACGTTCGTGCGCTTATATTGCGATTCCTGCATAAGGGAAATGCCTGGCGCGCAAGGCTGGCGCGATAGGCGCGGTGCGGGCATTCCCACGCTTCAGTTTTCGCTTGATCCGGCCGTAAACCCAGGTGAGGCGCGCCGGTGCGGAAAGCGCCACGCAAACCGTATCCGTCCTGCCGGGCCCCCCACACGATGATCACTGCTCCGCTTCCTCTGGATGAGGACGTCCGCCTTCGGGCGCTGCGGCAACTCGACATACTCGACACCGATCCCGAAGAGGCGTTCGATCGCATCTCGCGGCTCGCCGCCTTCGCGTTCGACATGCCGATCGTGCTGATCTCGCTCGTGGACGAAGACCGCCAATGGTTCAAGTCGCACCATGGGCTGGCCGCGTGCGAAACGCCGCGCAGCGTGTCGTTCTGCGCGCACGCCGTGCTGAGCAAGTGCATGCTCGTGGTGGAAGACGCGCTCGACGACGAGCGCTTTCTCGACAATCCGCTCGTCACGGGCGCGCCGAACATCCGCTTCTATGCAGGTTCGCCGCTGTGCCTCGCCGACGGCCAGGTGGTCGGCACACTGTGCCTGATCGACGAAAAGCCGCGCACGTTCGATGCGGCCCAGGCCGCCATGCTCGCGGATTTCGCGCATCTCGTCGAGCGCGAGCTGGAATTGCGCCGGCAGTTGAACCGCTCGCGCACGGCGCACGAGCGCGACCGCCGTTCGCTCGCCATCAGCGAGGCGCGCTTTCGGACCGTGTTCCAGCAAACGCCGATCGGCAAGGCCGTGGTCGATCTCGACGGCCGTTTTCTCGACGTGAACCAGAAGTTCTCGGAGATCATCGGCTACGAGGAGAGCGAACTGCGCCGCCGCACGTTCGCCTCGGTCACGCACCCGGCCGACATCGCTGCCGATCTCGCGCAAGTGGCCGAGCTGCTCGCGGGCCGCCAGGCCACGTATGCGATCGAAAAGCGCTATCTGCGGCGCGACGGCCAGGCTGTGTGGGTCAATCTCGCGGTGTCGCTCGTGCGCGACGTGTCGGGCACGCCGCTGCATTTCATCGCGGCGGTGCAGGACATTACGAGCCGCAAGAAGAGCGAAGAGGCATTGCGCAACTATCACGTCGAGCTCGAGGAGCGCGTGCGCGAACGCACGGGAGAGCTGCGGCGCAGCCGCGACGCGCTGCAGACCATCACCGACAACGTGCCGGCGCTCATCGCCGTGGTCGATCGCGATCTGTGCTACCAGTTCAACAACGAGACGTTCAAGCGCGTATTCGGCGCGGAGCCGGCGGCGCTGCGCGGACGCAGCCTGAGCGAGACGCTGCGCCCCGAAGTGTTCGAGCAGTTGCAGCCGCTCTTTGCGCGCGCGCTGGCCGGTGAACGCGTGACCTGCGACGAGGTGCGGTATCGGGCCGATGCCGACCGCGTGTGGTCGGCCACCTACATTCCGGCCAAGCGCGAAGGCAAGGTGACGGGCTTTTACGTGATGGCGCACGACGTGACCGAGCAGCGCCGCACCGAGCAACGCCTGCGCGAGGGCGCGCTGATCGACCCGCTCACGGGGCTCGCGAACCGGCGCGCGCTGCAGGAGACGCTGCGCGAACTGCGCACGAGCGGTGAGCCCTTCTCACTCTTCTTCATGGACATGGACGGCTTCAAGTCCATCAACGACCGTTACGGCCACGACGTGGGCGACGCTTTGCTCAGGGAGGTCGCGCGCAGGCTCGTCGCCACCGTGCGCACGGGCGACGTGGTGAGCCGCCTGGGCGGCGACGAATTCGTGGTGGCGAGCCGCGGCGTGAGCGACGCGCGCACCGGCGAGCGCATCGCAGCGGCCATTTGCCGTGAAGTGTCGAAGGCGTTCATCGTCGCGGGCCGCGTGATCGAGACGAGCGCGAGCGTGGGCGTCGTGCTGACGGGCGTGACAGGCGCGGCCGGTGTGGTGGACGCAACGAGCGCGACGCTCTCGACCGAAGCCGGGAACAGGGCGCTGGCCGACGATGCGCTGTGTCTCGCCGATGCGGCCATGTACGAAGCGAAGCGCGCGGGGCGCAACACGTGGCGGTTGGCGCCGAGCGCTGAAGCGATGGTGGCGTCGTGAAGCTGCACGCTCCGTTCTCATGTGACTGATTCGATTGCCGCTAGCGTCTGGCTGTCGGCAAGTGCGGCGCCACTCTCCACGTGTAGCCGCGCCTTATCTCGCCTGCGGGCGAAATGCTTTCCGGCATCCGCCTCTGCCGGCTTCTCGTTCCAGGTTCCAGCAACGTGTTCGACGCGCGCAGCTTCGCTCCTCGTTGCGCCCGATCAAGCCAAGTTCTCCCGCGTTTTGCTCGAATAGGGTAAACCCCGGGCGCGATGAAAATTAATTTTCACTAAGATCCGCCCATGTAATTTCATTTACGGCATGTGCCGTTCCCCTCAGCGTCCCGACTCCCGTTCACGTATGCCAACCCGACCGTCGACTCCCGACACGCCCGAAGCCGAGATCGTCGCGCGCATCACCGCCGCGATGCCCGTTCTCACACCGGGCCACCGGCGCATGGCCGAGTATGTGCTCGCAAACCTGTTCCATGCCGCGACCATGCGCATCGACGAACTGGCGGACGCGGTGGGCGCTTCGGTGGCCACGGCCAACCGCTTTGCGCGCTCGCTCGGGTTCGACGGCTATCCGCAGTTTCGCGAGGCGCTCGTGCGCGGCTTCGAGGCCACGCTCGCGCCGGTCGAGCGGCTGCGCAGCGCGCAGGAATCGCCGACCAGCGGCGCCGAGCTATTCGGCGCCTCGCTGGAGCAGGCCGAGTCGAACCTGCGTTTGTCGCGCCAGTCGATCGACAGCGCAGCGGCTGCCGCAGCCGTGGACGCGATTCTCTCTGCGCGCCGCGTCTACATAATCGGCTCGGGCACGAGCGCGTTTCTCGCCGGACTCATGGAGAACGCCCTGCTGCCGTATCTCGACAACGTGCAGGCGCTCGCCTCGGTCGGCGGCCCCACGCATTCGGCGCGCAGGCTGCTCGGCGCGAACAGGGACGATCTGGTGATCGGCATCGCGTTTCCGCGCTACGTGGACGACACGATCAAGCTCTCGCGCCACGCCGCGAAGCTGGGCGCGCGCGTGCTCGCGCTCACCGACAGCATCGACTCGCCGCTCGCGCGCTTCGCCGATCTCACGCTGCCGATCCGTTCCGAACGTCGCCTTGCGGCGAACTCGGAAGCCGCGGTGCTGGCCGTCATCGAAGCGCTTTGCGACGCCGTGGCGTTGCGCGCGAAGGATTCCGTCGTCGCTGCGGCGGCCATCACCGAATCGGTGCTGCCGTGGCTCACTTCGGCCCCGGCGCAGGCGTCTGTCGCGCCAGCCGCTCCGTCTTCCCCAACGAAAAAGAAGTCATGAAATCGAACGCAGTCATTGCCATTCACGGCGGCGCCG
Source organism: Paraburkholderia sp. BR10141 (assembly GCF_056155635.1). Taxonomy (NCBI): domain Bacteria; kingdom Pseudomonadati; phylum Pseudomonadota; class Betaproteobacteria; order Burkholderiales; family Burkholderiaceae; genus Paraburkholderia; species Paraburkholderia sp. BR10141. The sequence goes on from NZ_JBMIQH010000016.1 coordinate 189,785, forward strand.
GCACGATCCTGCGCGCATCGATGGCGCCCGAAGTCGAAACCCAGTATCTCGACGCGCTGAGCGGCATTCTCGCGGCTGGCCAGCGCATCCTCTCGGAAGGCGGCAGCGCGCTCGACGCCGTCGAAGAAGCGGTGCGCCTGCTCGAAGACTGTCCGCTATTCAATGCGGGCCACGGCGCGGTGTTCACGTCCGCGGGCACGCATGAACTCGACGCCTCGATCATGGACGGCCGTACGCTCGAAGCGGGCGCCGTGTGCTGCGTCACGCGCGTGCGCAATCCGGTGCTGGCGGCGCGCCGCGTGCTGGAGCAGAGCGAACACGTGCTGTTCACGGGCGAAGGCGCGGAAGCGTTTGCAGCGGCCCAGGGCCTCGAATTTGTCGATCCCTCCTACTTCCACACCGATGCGCGCTACCGCCAGTGGCAGCTCGCCCGCGGCGAAGCGCGCGCGATGCTCGATCACGACGGGGCAACGCTCGAAGCAAAGGCAGCTGCAAACGCATCGGCGGACAGCCTGCCGCACGAGCCGATCGACCCGAACCGCAAGTTCGGCACGGTGGGCGCGGTGGCACTCGACGCGCACGGCCACGTCGCGGCGGCGACTTCGACGGGCGGCATTACGAACAAGCAGGTGGGCCGCGTGGGCGACGCGCCGCTGATCGGTGCGGGCTGCTATGCCGACGACGCCACCTGTGCGGTGTCCACCACGGGATCGGGCGAAATGTTCATGCGCATGGTCGCGGCCTACGACGTGGCGGCGCAAATGAAATATCGCGGTGTTTCGCTCTCCGAAGCAGCCACGAACGTCGTGATGGAGCAGTTGCCGCGCATCGACGGCCGCGGCGGCCTGATCGCCGTGGATGCACAAGGCAACGTGGTCCTGCCGTTCAATACCGAAGGTATGTACCGTGGCTACGCGCGCGTGGGCGAAGCGCCCGTTGCGTCGATCTACGCTTAAGCGGCGCATCGTTTTGCGCACCAAACGAAGGAATCCTCATCGTGCAGATGTCCTCGAACCGTCCTGATATCGCGCCGGCCAGCGGAAAGGCCGCGCTGCCGCCGAATCGCGTGATCGACGTCCGTAACCTTTCCGTGTCGTTCAGGCGCGGCGCGGGCGCGTTCGAAGCCGTGCGCAATCTGTCGTTCCACGTCGACCGGGGCGAGACGCTCGCCATCGTCGGCGAATCGGGTTCGGGCAAGTCGGTCACATCGCTTTCGCTGATGCGGCTCGCCGAGCACGGCGGCGGCCGCATTACGGGCGGCAGCATCGACCTGCGCCGTCGCAACGGCAGCGTGCTCGATCTCACGCGTGCGAGTAGCTCGACCATGCGCTCGGTGCGCGGCGCGGATATCGCGATGATCTTTCAGGAGCCGATGACTTCGCTGAACCCGGTGTTCACGGTGGGCAACCAGATCAGCGAGGCGATCGCGTTGCATCAGCAGATGAACGCCGCGCAGGCGCGCGCCGAAACGCTGCGCCTGCTCGACCTCGTGCGCATTCCCGAGGCGCGCCGCGTGATGGACCGCTTCCCGCATCAGCTTTCGGGCGGCATGCGCCAGCGCGTGATGATTGCGATGGCGCTTTCGTGCAAGCCCGCGCTCCTGATTGCCGACGAACCGACCACGGCACTCGACGTGACGATCCAGGCGCAGATCCTGCAACTCATTCGCGGCCTGCAGGACGAGATGGATATGGGCGTGGTCTTCATCACGCACGACATGGGCGTGGTCGCCGAAGTGGCGGACCGCATTCTCGTGATGTATCGCGGGGAAAAGGTGGAAGAGGGCGCATCCGATGCGCTGTTCGCCGCGCCTTCGCACCGTTACACGCAGGCGTTGCTCGCCGCGGTGCCGAGGCTTGGCGCAATGCAGGGCACGGACTTGCCGGAGAAGTTCCCGCTGCTGTCGATGAGCGAAGCGGCGCGCCCGGTCGCCACGTCGAACCCTCCGGCGAACGCGCCAGAAACGAACGCGCCGCCGGTCCTGCGCGTGCGCGACCTCGTCACGCGCTTTCCCGTGCGCAGCGGATTGTTCGGCAAGGTCACAGGCCGCGTGCATGCGGTCGAAAAAGTCAGCTTCGATCTTCACGCCGGCGAAACGCTCGCGCTGGTGGGCGAGTCCGGTTGCGGTAAATCGACCACGGGCCGCTCGCTGCTGCGGCTCGTCGAGAGCCAGAGCGGCACGATCGAATTCGGCGGCCGGAATATCAGCACCCTCACGGGCCCCGCGCTACAGACGTTGCGCCGCGATATCCAGTTCATTTTTCAGGACCCGTTCGCCTCGCTCAACCCGCGCCTCACGGTGGGCTTCTCGATCATGGAGCCATTGCTCGTGCACGGCATCGCGAAGGGCGCAGAGGCGCAGGCCCGCGTGGAATGGCTGCTCGATCGCGTGGGCTTGCCGAAGTCGGCGGCGGGCCGCTATCCGCACGAATTCTCGGGCGGCCAGCGTCAGCGCATTGCCATCGCACGAGCGCTGTCGATGAACCCGAAAGTCGTGATCGCCGACGAATCGGTGTCGGCGCTCGACGTTTCCGTGCAGGCGCAGATCGTCAACCTGATGCTCGACCTGCAGCAGGAGCTTGGTGTGGCGTATCTCTTCATCTCGCACGATATGGCCGTGGTGGAACGCGTGAGCCATCGCGTCGCGGTGATGTACCTGGGGCAGATCGTCGAGATCGGCCCGCGCCGCGCCGTGTTCGAGAACCCGCAGCACGCCTATACAAGGAAGCTCATGGGCGCGGTGCCGATCGCCGATCCGGCGCGCCGCCACGCGAAGCGCGTGCTCGCCGCCGACGAACTGCCGAGCCCGATTCGCGCACCCGGCGACGAGCCGCAGGTCCTGCCGCTCGTGTCGGTCGGCCCCGGCCACTTCGTTGCAAAGCATCGGGTGGGCGGCGCGTACTGAACACGCCCGCATGCCACGCAACCGTTCACTGTTTAGCTGGAATATTTCGCCGAGTCGTCAAGATTCATTGCTATGGAGACCTGATTGATGAAAGAAGTCAAAACATGGATGAAGGGCAGCGCGCTCGCACTCGCGCTGATCGCCGGCGCGACTGCCGTACATGCCGCCGAACAGCGCGCGGTGATGGCCGTCGATTCGACCTTCTCGACGCTCGACCCGTACGACGCCAACGATACGCTTTCGCAGGCGGTTTCGAAGTCGTTCTACCAGGGCCTGTTCGGTTTCGACAAGGACCTCAAGCTCACCAACGTGCTCGCCACGAGCTATGAAGTCAGCGGCGACGGTCTCGTCTACACCTTCAAGCTGCGCGAAGGCGTCAAGTTCCAGGACGGCACCGACTTCAACGCGGCGGCCGTGAAGGCGAACTTCGACCGTGTGACGGACCCGGCGAATCACCTGAAGCGCTACAACATGTTCCGCCGCATCGCGAAGACCGAAGCGGTCGATCCGTACACGGTAAAGGTCACGCTGAACGCGCCGTTCTCGGCGTTCGTGAACGTGCTCGCGCACCCGTCGGCGGTGATGATCTCGCCGGCGGCAATGAAGAAGTGGGGCAAGGACATCGGCCTGCATCCGGTGGGCACGGGCCCGTTCGCATTCGTGAAGTGGGACCCGGCCGGCGACCTCGTCGTGCACAAGTTCGACGGCTACTGGAAGAAGGGCTACCCGAAGATCGACGAGATCGACTGGAAGCCGGTGGCCGACAACAACACGCGCGCGGCGCTCATGCGCACCGGCGAAGCGGACTTTGCCTTCCGCATTCCGTTCGAGCAGGCGAGCGCGTTCCAGTCGAACCCGAAGGTGGACCTGATCGCCACCCCCTCGATCATCCAGCGCTACATCAGCCTGAACACCGCGAAGAAACCGTTCGACAACCCGCTCGTGCGCCAGGCGCTGAACTACGCGATCAACAAGGACGCGCTGGCGAAGGTGGCATTCGGGGGCTACGCGCTGTCTTCGGACGGCGTACTGCCACAAGGTGTGGACTACTCGATCAAGCTCGGCCCCTGGCCGTACGATCCGGCCAAGGCGCGCGAACTGCTCAAGCAGGCCGGTTACCCGAACGGCTTCGAAACGACGCTGTGGTCGGCGTATAACAACTCGACCGCGCAAAAGGCGATTCAGTTCGTGCAGCAACAGCTCGCGCAAGTGGGCGTGAAGGCGAACGTCGAAGCGCTTGAAACGGGCACGGCGGTCGCGCGCGTGGAAAGCGCCCAGGACCCGGCAACGGCCGGCGTGCGCATGTATTACATCGGCTGGTCGTCGTCCACGGGTGAGGCGGACTGGGGCATCTCGCCGCTGCTCGCTTCGGCATCGTGGCCGCCCAAGCTCATGAACACGGCGTACTACAAGAACCCGGCGGTCGATGAGGACCTCGCGAAGGCGCTCGAAACGACGGACCGCGCGCAAAAGACGGCGCTCTACACCGACGCGCAAAAGCGCATCTGGGCCGACGCCCCGTGGGTATTCCTCGTGAAGGAGAAGGTCGTGTACGCCCGCAGCAAGCGCCTGGCCGGCGCGTATGTGGCGCCGGACGGCTCGTTCAACTTCGACGAGATCTCGATTCGCTAATGCGTTGCGCGCCGCGCCGGATCGCTAGTGTCCGGCGCGGCGCGCACGCCCCGATGCAGTAACGCGCTCATGCTGAATTTCATTGTCAAACGCTCGCTGGGTCTGCTGCCGACGCTCCTGATCGTCGCGGTCCTCGTGTTCCTGTTCGTGCACCTGCTGCCGGGCGACCCGGCGCGCCTCGCAGCGGGTCCCGAAGCGGACGACGCCACGGTTGCGCTCGTGCGCGCCGATCTCGGCCTCGACCAGCCGCTGCCGCAGCAGTTCCTCCACTTCTTCGTGCGCATCGCTCACGGCGATTTCGGTGTTTCGATGCGCAGCAAGCGCCCCGTCGTCACCGAAATCGGCGAGCGTTTCATGCCCACGCTGCTGCTCACGCTCACCAGCATGGTCTGGGCCGTGGTGTTCGGCATGGCGATCGGCATCGTCTCGGCCGTGTGGCGCAATCGCTGGCCCGATCGCATTGGCATGGCGCTCGCGGTGTCGGGCATTTCGTTTCCGGCTTTCGCGCTCGGCATGGCGCTCATGGAGCTGTTCTCGGTGCACCTGGGCTGGCTGCCCGTGGTGAGCGACGGTTCGTGGCGCAGCTACGTGCTG
>NZ_JBMIQH010000017.1:0-192908 GCF_056155635.1 Paraburkholderia sp. BR10141
GGCCGACGTGTCCACCTTCGTGCGTGCGAGCTGGGGCAACACCGGCGCGCCAGTGCGTGCCGAAGACGTCGCGAAGGTCCGCAAGACCATCACCGTGAGCACGCCGGAGCTGCCGCCGGGCGCCTCGCTCAAACACTAACGCTAACGCCAACGGGGTAACTCGCTGGCGCTTTCAATCGCGCTTTCGTCCAGCGCCTGCCGCGGGCCGACTCGGCCGTTCCACTTATGTAACGGTCCATTGTTAATTGTCGAGATAGCACATGATGAAAAAGCATCTGATTTCTACACCAATTCTCTTGTCGCTAGCAGGAACAGCGGCGGCGCAAAGCTCCGTCGCGCTCTACGGCATCGTCGATGCAGGTATTACCTACCGCAGCAACGAACGCACCGGCAGCACCGGCGCGGGCCAGGGCCATTCAAATGCGGCAGTGACGAGCGGGAATCTCTCAGGCAGCCGCTGGGGACTCAGGGGCAAGGAAGAACTCGGCAACGGGCTCGCCGCGATCTTCGTGCTCGAAGACGGTTTCGACATCACCAACGGCACCGAGGGTCAGGGCGGCCGCCTGTTTGGCCGTCAGGCGTTCGTTGGCCTCGCCGACACGCAGTACGGCTCGCTCACGATGGGCCGCCAGTACACCTCGCTCGACGACTTCGTCGGGCCGGTCGCTCCGGTCAGCGCGATCGGTGGCTTCGGCGCGCATCCGGGCGATATCGACGATCTCGACCAGACCACGCGCGTCGACAATTCGATCAAGTACACGAGCAAGAAGTATGCGGGCTTCACGTTCGGCGCGCTGTACGGCTTCCGCGGCCAGGCCGGCAGCCTCAAGAGCCAGAACACATGGAGCGTGGGCGGCAGCTATGCGCACGGCCCTCTGCAAGTGGGCGTGGGTTACGAGCACTCGGATAACAGCAAGACTGGCCCCAAAGATCCGACATCCGGCAAGTGGCAAGGCACCTATGACGGAACATTCAATTCGTCGATCAACGAAGGCTTCGCGAGCGCGCAGTCGCAGCAAGTCGTGGCTGCTGGCGCGACCTGGGACTTCGGCCCGGCGATCGTGGGCGCGAACTACAGCAACGTGCAATACAAGGCCGGTGCGAACTCGCTCTATTCGGGAACTGCGACGTTCAATATTGCCGGCCTTTTCGGCATGTGGAAAGTGCAACCTCACATACATCTGTTCGCAGGCTATAGCTACACGCGCGGCGGCCATGTGGACGGCATCGAAGACGAGGCGCAATACCACAACGTCTCACTGGGCGCGCTGTATGACCTCTCGAAGCGCTCGACGGTGTATCTGCTAGCCGGCTACCAGCACGCTTCGGGCATGACGCTCGATGCACTCGGTAAACCAGTAGCGGCCACGGCTTCGGTCTCGGACAAGGGCAACGGCCACTCGGCGGCGACGCAGTCGCAGGCGATTGTGAGCTTTGGATTTCGTGAACGGTTCTAGGCGTTCGCATGTCCACCATGGGTGCCGGATGGACAATGAGTACGTTTGCGAAATCTCGCCGATTATCCCTAGCCGGCATCAGCGACGCAAGACGGCGGATTCAACCGGTCAACCCCACGCCTGGGATTGCCGCGATTGCCTTAGCTGTTTGATCGTTCTTCATCCACTCCCGAAGCCGCCGCTCGATCTGACCGATCTGCTTGTCGATCGCATCCAGACCTCTCCATTGCTCTCCCAGCGTGTCGATCAACATTGCGGGGAGGCGTCCTGACAACCTTTCCAGAATCTCGACTATTGCCTTGTCGAGCGCTACCCTACCGCATCCCATCACTTCGCCATACTTGCTCAACAGCCCGCGAAGACTGTTGATCTGCATCGTGCGGAATTTCACGAGTTGCTGACGCATACGATGCAGCGCAAGCACGGCCTGCTGGGCTTCGGTTTTTACGGCAACGGCCTTGCAGTCCACATGGGTGGCCATCCAGATCGCACGCGCGTCGGTATGCGCCATGACAGATCACCTTCGATTGGCCGAGTGAACCAGTATGATCAGCCTGAATCTCAGATCGATAGCTATTTGCTGCCAGCATCAAGCCGATCACGCGAGGCCTACGGCTAGGTGTGGGCGTTCATATCATTCAAATAGGCGAGCCGCTCTCAGATTGTCCCCGACCGTTCGCTTAGCCGGAACGCTTTCGCCTGCCGATGACACCGGCGACCACGGGTCCGCTATTGATGCCAATACGCAATTGGAGGCCCTAGCCATCATCTGGACTAATCTTTGGGCACACCCAAGTGGGACAAACCCGGAAAATTCACGCTAGATCTGGTCCGGGAAACGCAAGCGGATCACTTACTTGAGGGTGTACGTCAACGTGCCGTACCCAAGTTGGTCGAAGCCGCCGCTGGTCGAGCCGTAGTCGCCACCGCCGCCTTCCGGACGCACCCGCTGCGCGTGTTCGGCAACGCCCGGCGCCTTGAGTTTCTTCAACACCACGTAGTGGTTGTAGAGCAACTCCCAGATTGGCCGCGTATTGCCTCTCGATGCAGGCGAAATCACGAGCTGTGTCGCGAGACTGTCGGAATACAGGGTGTAAGGCACTTCATGTCCCAGGTTGTATTGGGCAGCGTATTCGGCTCCCTTCAGCAGACGATCGTGGTCGTATCCGAACAGATCGTCTCCCTGATTCCAGGCCATCTGACAGAACGCGCCCGCCAATGCGATGTCGAGCATGGTGTGTCCCTGGTCGCGGCCGCTTTCCTGAACCTGACCGAGCCCGTTCGGATACAACTTCCAGACGAGGTGTTCGATGGAACCGTTGCCTGCGCCGTGCTTGAAATACTCGACCGCTTCGGAATAGATGTCCCGACGGTCGGTGAGCACGCCGATCGCCAGCATCGATGTCATGTTGGCAAGATCCCAGTTCGCCCAGTAGTGATCGACCTTCGTGCCGTTGTGACGGGTCAGGAAGTCCTGGTTCATCGGATAGAACACAGTAATCATCATCGACTGGAAGCGACGAAAATCTGCCGCTTGCCATTGCGGCGACGTGCGCAGGATTTCCGCGGCGTTAGCCAGTTCGTAGCCGTAGATCCCGGAGGCGAGGAACTTGTCCGAACTCCCCTCGATCTTCCTCAGGCTATGCGACCAGGCATTCAGGATGGCGATGGCCTTGCCGGCATAGGCATCGTCGCCCGAGACTTTCCAGCGCAGCGCGAGCGCATAGGCCGCTGCTGCATCGTTGAACAAAGACGAATAATTCTGCGCATGCTCGGGATCCTCGCCGCGATAGATCGCATCCTGGGGACTTGCCTTCCAGTCCAGCGACGCGTGACGATTGGCAATCAAGCGCTGCCAACCTTGCAGCCATGGCTGCTTTCCCTGCGCCACGTTGACTCGCATGCGCTGAAAGTCCTGTTCACTGTGCAGCAGGCCCGGATGTGCGAACGGCTTCGCCTCGATACCAGTCGTTGTTTGCACGGCCACCACAGTGTGCTTCGCGTCTCCGCTAGCGTCGTGGTTAACCGGTTGAGAGACGCAGGCCGCGAGGATGTTCATGGCGCCGATTGATGCGATGAGTATCGATTTTCTGGACATCAGCAGAAGAAGCTCAAGTCTTGAATGAATGGCTACCCCCGCTTTGTTGCGAAGGCTGAACCCGTACTAAATCAACGAGAATTCGAGAAAAGCGTTGACACTGTCGGAACACGAAGCACAAACAAGCGAGGCGTCACGACGTCCGGCCGTCGGGCAATCGATAATCCACGGGGCCGCGTGGCACGGCCTTACTGCGTTTGGATGCGCTCCAAAACGTTTGTGTTTCGCACACTGGACTGAGGTCAGTCGACGCATCGTTCCCAAGGCCTGCATGAGGTTGGAATTACAGGCAGCATTGACGGTACAGCCAGAGTCCCTCCTCTCCGATCCACATCTGAATCAGCAGAGGTAAGAGAGGTCGGCTGACGCGGTAGCATGGGAAATCGCAAAGAACGCGGCAAGCACATGCGTAACGCTGGATCGGAAAGTCAAGCCTTTGAACATACCGTTCCCCCGTCGTACGCGCCTCACCGTTTGTCCACGGCATGTTCACTGTCCTCGATGAGCCTGATTTATTCCTTCTTATTCCTTCGCCGCGCCACGTTCTCCGGCGATTCTATTGCTGTGCCAGGTCGAATATCCGGCTCATCGCCATCCACTTCTGTCCGGACGGCGTCCACGGTGTGGGCGCCTGAAACTGCCACATCAACGTCTCCCACCGCTGGACCACGGGGTTATTTTGAGCAGCAGTCGCCATCCTGGCAGCGTCATATATTGCGTCGTCTGTTTCCATCACCATGAGCAATCGGGTTCCCAGACGGTAAATCTCCATGTCCAGAACGCCTTGGTCTCGTATGTGCCGGATCACTTCAGGCCAAACCTGGCGGTGAAGTTCTTCATAACGGGTAATAAGCTCAGGATCTTCTTTCAGGTCCAGGGCGAAGCAGTAACGCACGATCACTCCTGTTTTAAGTGCCGCAGTCATTCAGCTGGGATCACGCCTTGCGTGGCTTGCTGCCGCATGGCGTTCCATGCATGCCGTCAAATGAATCGCTAACCTCATCTCTCACAGTCGCATTGCTAAGCGCTGCGCTAGCGCCGAATCGCCGTAAGAGGTGAAGTCCATCTCCGCTCCCCGCATACCATACCCGGGCATCGCCCGTTACATGATCGCTCCCCGCAGCCAGGGAACGAACTCGCGATCACCGATTCCGTTTTCCTCGCTGCGCGTTCGCCTTCCCGATGCGACCTCCAGAATGAACTGGAACAGTTGCATCCCTGCTTCCTCGACGCTCAGACGAGCGTCGACGATGTCGCCGCTGTTGAAGTCCATGTCCGGGCGCATTCGCTCGAACAGATGCGTAGTGGTTGCGATCTTGATGGTGGGAGCCGGCCTGGAACCGAAGACCGAGCCGCGTCCAGTCGTAAAGCAGATCAGGTTGGCCCCTCCCGCTATCTGCCCCGTAGCCGACACCGGGTCGTAGCCCGGCGTGTCCATGAATACGAGGCCGCTTTCAGATACCGGCTCTGCGTAGTCGTAGACCGCGTTCAGTACGGTGCCGCCTGCTTTCGAGACTGCTCCCAGTGACTTTTCAAGAATCGTTGTGATGCCACCTGCCTTGTTGCCGGGCGACGGGTTGTTGTTCATTTCGCCGCCATTTTCTGCCGCGTAGCGTTCCCACCACCGCAATTTCGCGAGCAGACGCGCGGCGACGTCATCCGACGCTGCCCGTGCCGTCAGCAGATGTTCTGCCCCGTAAATCTCCGGCGTCTCCGACAGGATTGCGGTGCCGCCATTGCGTGCGATCAGGTCGACCGCCGCGCCGAGCGCGGGATTGGCGGTGATTCCCGAGTACCCGTCCGAACCGCCGCACTGCAGCCCGATTTTTAGCCGCGCCACAGGTACTGTTGTGCGCACGGCCCGATCTGCCACTTCGAGCAGTTCGTGTACGATCGCGGCTCCCCGCGTCACCGCCTCGCGGACACCGCCTGCGTCCTGGATGACGAGCGTTCTGATCGACCCGTCATGGCCCGCTCGCAACGATGCCGCGAGATCCTCGACCTGATTGACCTCACAACCCAGTCCGACAAACAGCACGGCCGCAAAATTGGGATTGCGCGCATAACCGGCCAGTGTCCGACGCAATATCGCGATTCCGTCACCGGAGGCCGACATCCCGCATCCGCTCTGGTGCGTAATCGCGACAACACCGTCCACGTTTCTGAAGGCTTCCATGGCTGCCCCCCGGAACGCATCCGCTATCGCATGACAAACACTGGCCGAGCAGTTGACGCTCGCGATAACGCCGATGTAATTGCGCGTTCCTACCTGACCGTCCGGCCGCACGAATCCCTGAAACGTGTCGGAGCGGTCGATCTCTGCAGCCCGAAGCGCCGTTTCGTGGCCCGACTGCCCACTCCCATGACGTTCAGGCATGGCGACGTTATGTACGTGAACGTGTTCGCCCGCAGCGATGTCGCATAGCGCAACGCCAATCGTCTGCTGATACTTTGTCACGGACGCGCCGCGGGCGATGTTCCGTATCGCCACCTTGTGACCGGCTGGCACGGGCGTCAAGACCTGAACCTGCTGCCCATTCGTATCGATCTGCGTGCCTGCATCCAGCGCGCGAAGCGCAACTGCAACGTTGTCTTCACGGTGAAGCACCAGAAACGTCTCCACGTTCATGATGCGTGCCCCCCTTCTATAGCGTCCAGGCGGTTCTGCGCGGCCAGCATGCTTCGCAAGCGCGGCTGTGTAGACGTAAGCGACAACGAATCCGCGAGTTCGATCAACGGCTTTATTCGCCGTCTGACCTTTTCTCCGTGATTGGTCGCAATGTCCGCGATACGATGAGCCAACCAGGGATTGAGCAGCCGGTCGCGCACATTTTCGATGTAGCGCGCCGCGGCACTGTGCAGGCCCAATGCGTCGAACACCGGCAAGACCTCCTCGTGCCAGACTCCCTCGATACCGTCCCGAAGTCGGGGATCGCTCATCGCCACCAGCACCGTTTCATTCGACGGGCGGCGCTCGTTGATCCACCGATCGGCGAGCCAGCTGTGGCCGAGATTGAGAAAGAAGAGCTTCAGACGCTCATGGGTACGCAGGTCGTCTGTCACGACAATCTGCTCGTGCACACATGGCAACTCCATGCCTGTACGCCGCTCGATGGCCCATAGCGCATACGGTTCCGCGATCGCGCCGACCGGGTCGATCGGCTCGGACACGATCCGGTCGACCAGTGAGTTTACCCAGACGCAGCTATGCTGCAGATACCCGATAAACGTCGCCGGCATTCCCCATCGCCGTGCCACGCCGAGCACGATATCGCGAAGCGTGTTGCCATTGTTCTCGACAAGTTCGCAGGGAAAGATCGACACACCATCATCGGGACGCACCTGCCAACGTGCATGCAGGAGAACCATCAGCTTCACCGGAAAGCTGTGCGGCACCTGTTCGTCGCCAACAAGCATGTCCGCCGAATCCCGGTCGTCAAGCCGGTAACCGGCATCGCCCGTGTTCGAGACAATGACCCGCACCTCCTCGATCATGACGCGACGAATGTCTGCCCAGTCAAGATCGGCGACCCACGCCTTCTGGACGGCGTGGCAATCGACGACGCGATCGACCGCCACACTGCCTTCCCTGCCCCGAATGCGGACGGGATAACTGCGTGTATGCGCAAGTGCGGCAACTCGCGCTCGGCTCGACGGATTGCCCGTGGTCTGCACAACGGCGATTGCGCCAATCGCGTCGCCGCGCTCAAGGGCCTGCGATACGAAAAAAGCGACATGGGCCAGCAGAAACCGGCTGGTGCCAAACTGAAGAATGGGTGTGCTCATGCTGCCTGTCCTGATTGTCTCGCAGTGCAATTCAACATTCGACCAACGCCTTGACAACGGTCTGCCCGGGTTCCAGCAATCGCGGAAATGCGTCGGGCACCTCGTCAAGGCGCATGCGGTGCGTATTCAACGCCTGGTCAGGAATGCGGCCCGCACGCATCGCCTCCAGCACGGTTTCGAAGTCGGTGGCGGTAGCGTTGCGGCTTGCAAGCAACGTGGTCTCGCGCTTATGAAATTCCGGGTCGGAGAATGTCACCTGGCCCGGCACGATCGAGATGAGGGTGTATTTCCCGCCATGCGCGACGAAGGCGAAGCCGCGGTTCATCGCGTCGATGTTGCCGGTCGCGTCAAAGACCACATCAAAAAACTCGCCATGCGTGAGCGATGCGAGTTGCGCCACGTCGTCCGGCCCCACCGCGACCGTTGCATCGACGCCCAGATGCGACCTGCAGAATTCAAGGCGGTCCGCGCGCGTGTCCAGACAAACGACCGTGGCACCGCGCAGCCTGGCAAAGATCATCGCCGCCATGCCAATCGGGCCAGCCCCGACCACCAGTACCCGTTGACCGGGCGACACATCGGCACGCCGCACGGCATGTGCGCCGATGGCAAGAAATTCGAGCATGGCCGCCTGATCGAGCGACACCCCTTGCGCCTTGTGCACGAACTGCGCAGGCACGCTGAGATACTCGGTCAGTGCGCCATCGCGATGCACACCCAGCACCTGGATGTTGACGCAGCAGTTCGTCTTGCCTTGACGGCATGCGACGCAGTGTCCACACGACAGATAGGGCATGACGTAGACGCCGTCGCCAGCCGCGAACCCCGAGTCAGGTTCCGCCTCGACGACCACTGCGGACAGCTCATGACCCATTACGCGCGGGTATTGGAGGTAGGGTTGACTGCCGGTAAAAATATGCAGATCGGTACCGCAAATCCCGACACGGCTGACCCGCATCAGTACTTCGCCGTCACCCCGCGCGGGCAGATCACGCTCCTCGGCGCGCAGTACCCCGGGTGATTCGCAGATCACGCTAAGCATGTTGATATCCTCACGATCAGGTCAGGTATGGTGGCTCGGTGTGCACCGATAGATCGCATCCAGGTCGCGTGGAGGCCAGTGGCCGGCACGTGCTTTGTGCGTCGACGCGCGGCGTCATTGACGACTCCCGGGAACCGGCGCATCTGGGACGATCAGCCCTTCCTGGCCAAGCGCGCCCCAGAAGTCCGCCGGCACGGGTTGTTCGAGCCACGTGATGTTCTGCTGCAGCTGCGAAACACTACGCGCACCGATCACGCAGGAAACGACAGCGTCATGCGCGAATGGAAACTGCAGCGCCGCCGCAGGAAGTGGAACATTGAAGCGCTCACATAGAGCGGAAAGGCGACGCACCTTCCCGACGACTTCGGCTGGCGCATCCGAATAGTTGAACTTGCCGTTGCCAGCGAGTACGCCGGAATTGAATACCCCGCCCACGACGACGCCTGTGCCAACGCGGGCGCAGCGATCGAGCAGCGGCTCCAGCGCGCCCTGTTCGAGCAGGGTGTACCGGCCGGCCAGCAGAATGACGTCGAGCGGCGCTTCGTTCAAAGCATCAACGGCGACTTCCCACTCGTTGACGCCAAGGCCGACTGCGCGGACTTCGCCGCCTGCGCGTAGCTCCTCGAGCGCGCGAAACCCACCGCCGGCCGTAAGTTGGCTCCAGTAGTGCGTATGTCGATCGCCGTGAGTCAGACTGCCGATGTCATGGACATACAGGATATCGATTTGCGCGAGGCCGAGGCGTTGCTGGCTGTCTTCGTACGAGCGCATGATGCCCTCGTAGCTGTAGTCAAACACGGGACGAAACGGCAGCGGTTCGGCCCAGCCATCGTCACCGGGCTCGACACCGCCATCGGGGCGCATCAAACGGCCCACTTTCGTGCTCAATGTGAAAGCGTTGCGCTGACGCGCCGCGAGTGCCTGCCCGACGCGCCGTTCGGAGAGTGTATAGCCGTAATACGGCGCGGTATCGAAGTAGCGCAGGCCTGCGGACCAGGCGGCGTCGACCAATGCGTAGGCATCGGTGGCCGACATGGCACGGTAGAGCCCGCCAAGCTGGGAGCAACCAAGGCCAAGCCTGGTCAGTTCGAGGCCGCTGCGCGGTAAGGCGCGTTTTTCGGAAGCGTTCATAAACCGGGGAGGCAGGTGTCAGGGGAATACCGTGAAGGCTCCCTGCGACGGGCCAAATGGCTTCGTCACAGATCGGCCACCATCAGTAGAGGACGTTCTTCGCTTCCTGAGAGTCGAGGTTCGGTTTGTCGACCATGACGACACCGGTATCGACCAGCTTCGCGACAGGCTTGTGTTCGATGACGCCGACCACCGTCTGGATTCCCTTGCTCCCCATCTGCCACGACCCCTGAACGGCAATCGCCTGGATGGTGCCGTCGCGAACGAAGCCTTGCAGATCCTCATTGCCATCGAAACCGACCGCCACCAGCTTGCCCGCCTTGCCTGCCTGCTTGAGCGCGCGTCCCATGCCGACCGCGGTCGGTTCGTTCGCGCCGAAGATGCCCTTCAGATCCGGATTCGCGGACAGCACATCGGTCGTCTGGTTCAGCGCTGTCGCCATCTGCGACTGCGAGTAGTAAGGTCCGACAATCTGCAGCTTCGAATGGGCCGCGATGTATCTACGGAAGCCGCCTACCCGGCCAACTTCCGATCCGGCGCCGGGCACGTACGACATGACTGCAATTTTGCCCGTCTGTCCTACGCGAGCGATCAATGCCTGGGCACATAGTTCGCCCGCCTTCTCGTTGTCGGTCGAGAGGAACGATTGGTAATACGGTTTGCCTGAGTCCGAGATTGCCGAGTCGATCAGCACCACCGGGATATGTGCTTCCCAGGCTTTCTTGATGGCAGGCACGAGAGCGTCAGGATCGGAAGGCGCCAGCACGATACCTGCCACGTGCCGGTTGACCGCGTTCTCGACCATGTTTACCTCGTCGGCGATGTCCGACTCGGCGGCCGGCCCCTGGAAGGTCATCGTATAGCCCTTCGTTTCGGCAAGCGCCGCGTTCGCACCCTTCTGCACGTTCTGCCAGTAGTTCGAGTTGACCGTCTTGACGATCACGGCGATCTCGCCGCCTGCAGCATATGCGCCGGTACTGAACGCTGCACACAACATCGCCGATACCGTCAGCAGGGAAAGCTTTCGCATGTCTCGCTCCTCTCTTGTGGTTGAACTTCGTATGGTGGTTGAACTACGTGTGATTACCGCTTGCGATTTCGCAACTGGTCGATCCAGACAGTGCCGAGAATGACGACGCCGATGATGATCTGCTGGATGAAACTCGATACGCCGTTCATGTTGAGTCCGTTGCGCAGGACACCGATGACGAACGACCCGATTGCCGTTCCCGAGATCGTCCCCACGCCGCCCATCAGCGAAGTGCCGCCGATGACCGAACTGGCAATCGCGTCGAGCTCATACATGACACCCTCGTTGGGTTGCCCGGTGACGAGTCGGGACATCAACACACAGCCCGTCACCCCAGCCATGGCGCCGGAGAGGACGTACGTGAAAAGCGTCACGCCTTGAACGTTCACGCCGGAAAGCCGCGCTGCTTCCGCGTTCGAGCCCACCGCGTATATGTGGCGGCCAAGCGAGGTCTTTGACAGCAACACCGAGACTGCGACGAACAGGACGATCATGATGACGACTGGATAAGGGATACCCGGAAACGTTGTGTCCGGAAATCCGTCCGCGCCAATATGGGAGACGCGAAACAGCGCCCCGTTTCCGAGTGCTCCAAACGCGTCGCCCAGATCTGAAACCGGGCGCGCGCCGGTGATCTGCAGCGCCAGACCCCGCGCGACGAGCATCATGCCCAGTGTCGCAATGAACGGCGGCAACCCCATACGTGTCACGCAGATTCCGTTGACGGTCCCGCACAGCGCGCCGACCAGTACCCCGCACAGCATCGCAACCGGCACGGGCGCGCCAGCCTTTGTCAGTAGTGCTGCGGAAACTCCCGCGAGCGCAAGAACGGAGCCGACCGAGAGGTCGATGCCGCCGGTGATGATGACACACGTAGCCGCAACGCCGAGGTAGGCGATGGACGTCACCTGCAGGCAGACGGTCATCAGATTGCCGACCGAGAAGAATGCCGAACTCGTTACAGAAAATGCCGCCAGGAGCACGATCAGGCTGCCCAATGCAGCAAACTTCTGGATAAGGTCGCGGCGCCGTTGCTGGGCGGTCTGCCTCGCGGCCTGGGTCGAGTCTGATGTCATTTCAAGCATGGGTGCGCCCCGAAGCGTAGTGCATGATTTCCTCCTGACTGGTATGTGCGGTATCGAGAACCGCAGTCATGCAGCCCTCATGGAAGACGGCAATCCGATCCGTCATGCCGAGCAGTTCGGGCAACTCGGAACTGATCAGCACGACCCCGACGCCCTCTGCGGCAAGCCGGTCCATCAACCCGTAAATGGCGAACTTCGCGCCAACGTCGATACCGCGTGTCGGCTCGTCGAAAAAGAGGATCTTTGAGCCACGATAGAGCCACTTGCCGATCACGACCTTTTGCTGGTTGCCGCCGGAAAGATTGCGCACGATCTGATTGACCGATGGTGTCCGGATCGCCAGTTCCTTGACGTATCGTTCGGCGACCCGGTGCTCCTCCCGAAAGCGCAGGAAGCCCGTGCGTGACGCAATGGCGCGCACATTTGCCAGCGTGATGTTCGCGGCAACCGGCATCATCAGGGCGAGGCCCTCCCTCTTCCGGTCTTCGGACAGATAGGCGAGCCCGTGCCGGATGGCCTCTCTCGGTGAGCGGATGCTCACCGGCTGACCATGAAGCGTGATCGTTCCACTATCCAGCCTGTCAGCGCCGAAGATTGCGCGCGCAACCTCGGTGCGGCCAGCGCCCATGAGGCCGGCAAATCCGAGAATCTCGCCTCTGCGCAGCTCGAAAGAAACAGGGCCGAACACACCGTTGCGGTGCAGATCCTTCACGCTCAGCAGCACCTCTTCGGCAGGAGAAGATTGTCTGGCCGGATAGGCGTCCTCGAGCGAGCGACCGACCATGCGCGCAACGATATCGTTGACGCTCAGCGCAGCGAAGTCATCGGTCGAGATGTGGCGGCCATCGCGCAGAACCGTGACGCGATCGACAATGTGCGCCATCTCGTCGAGCCGATGCGAGATGTAGAGAATCGCCACGCCTTCGGCGCGCAGTTCCTTGATGATCCGGAAAAGCTGGACTGTTTCCGATTCCGTGAGGGACGACGTGGGCTCGTCCATGATCAGTACCTGAGCGTTGAGCGAAAGCGCCTTGGCGATTTCGACCATCTGCTGCTGCGCGATCGAGAGCGTCCCGACCAGCGTCGTGGGCGCCACATCCAGCCCGATGCGTGCAAGACAACGCGTTGCATCCGCGTTGAGCCTGCGCGTGTCGACGAAGGGCCCGCGTTTAGGCTCCCGCGCCAGATAGAGGTTTTCCGCCACGCTCAGATGCGGCACCAGGTTCAGTTCCTGATGGATGATCGCGATGCCTGCGGTCTGCGCTTCGGAAGTCGAGAGGAACTGCACGGCCTCGCCGCGATAGCGGATCAGACCGACGTCCGGTCGGTATTGCCCGCTGATGATCTTCATCAACGTGGACTTGCCCGCCCCGTTTTCGCCGCAAATGGCGTGGACCTCTCCGCAGCGCAGATCGAGGTTGATGCCATCGAGCGCGATCACACCCGGGAAGCGCTTTCCGATCCCTTCGAGGCGAAGGATCTCCTCATTCGGTGGCTTATGGAGTTCTGCATCCAGGCTGGGCAGCCCGTTGGGCGCGCTCATCTCGTCTCCTTTGACACGGCCGACCTGGCTTCGCGCTGGTCAGTCCAATTGAGACGGATTAGACGGCAAACCAAGTTATTGGTCAAGCCAATATGATTTTTATTAACTGGCCTTACCCATAAGGAAAACCCTGGGACGGGCGCAAACGCTTGTCCCACGGTACTTCAGCCGAAATGCTAGACTCTATGAGCCGTTCAACTTGTCGGCAACTGGCAGGCACCGAACCTCATCGTGAAATCAACCGAACCCAAGCGGCTTTACCAATCCATTGCTACCCAGATCCTCACATTGATTCGTCAGGGTGAATTCCCGGCGGGCGAGCGCCTGCCGCCGGAGCGGGAACTCGCCATCAAGCTTGGCGTCTCGCGGCCCTCCCTACGTGAGGCGCTTATTGCGCTGGAGATCGGTGGCAAGGTCGAGATCCGTGTCGGATCCGGCGTCTACGTGCGTGAGACAGGTATCGATGATGAGAGCGCGGTGGGATCGCTCGGCGATAGCCCGTCCGAGTTGATGCAGGCGCGCGCTGCGATCGAAGGCAGCGTATCGGTGCTCGCCGCTGCGCGCATGACCGCCGCCACGCTCGATCGCCTGCGCCGCTCAATCGAGCGGATGCGCAGACTTGCAGCAGCGGGCAAATCCCCCGTTGAAGCGGACCGGCAATTCCACATGCTGATCGCGGAGGCGGCTGGTAACTCCGTACTGAGTCGTTTCGTCGGCGAACTCTTCGATAGCCGCCACGATCCGATCGCGGCCGCCATGCGCGGTCATACGGAAAGTCCTCAAACCTGGACCGAGGCAGTATGCGAGCACGAAGAAATCCTGAGGGCCCTGCAGGCCAGCGATCCCATCGCGGCGCAGACAGCGATGCGTGCTCATCTCAAGGCTTCCGGGGAGCGATGGATCAGCGGTGCGCTGAAAAAAGTTTCCGGTACAGGGCAAGCAAGTGAAAATGCATGACTGGGCTCGGTACCCGCCAATTCGCTCGACTGCTCGACTTCACGCTGAAGATCGTCTGCATTAAGGGGAACCTGCGCAATGCCGTCGGCACCTACGGTCTCGCCATGACGCATGGCGCTGTCGAATAGCGCGGAGGTCAATGACTCTTACGATCTGACGGGCAAATGTCGGTTCGTCAACCTCTGCCCAACCACCATCGAACGTTCCCTGAAGGCGGCGCAGCCCGGTATTCGAGTAATCCGCGACCGCGTTTGGCCATCGCCACGAAGGTGCGCAGAAGTTCGAGAGCCAGATTTTTCATTGCAGCGATGTCGCGCCAGACGCGCGCGTACGTGTGAGCGGAGGAAACGGTTCTTCACCGCACCAATGTCTCCAGCCCCTCGAACAGGATCCTGCGCCATGCCGAGCGGGCCGTGTCCTCGCGCCGGCGCGGACGCGGGCCGCCCACTTCAAAAATGCGGCTGGCAGGTCGTGTCCGTGCTCCACCGGCAGGCTCCAGCAAGACGATCCGATCGGCCAGATGCAGCGCCTCGTCGATATCGTGCGTGACGACGAGCGCGGCCGTTCGATGGGCATCCACGATGGCGAGCAGCAGGTCCTGAAGGCGCATACGCGTCATTGCGTCGACGGCGCTGAATGGTTCGTCGAGCAACAGCAGCTGCGGCTGCGTGAACAGGCCGCGTGCAATCGCCACGCGCTGGGCCATGCCTCCCGAGAGATGCTTCGGCCAGAGCGCGCCGTCTTCGGGACGCAAGCCGACCTCTTCGAGCAGCGACTGCGCGCGTGCGAGCGCGTCGCCGCGAGCGCGCTGCGGAAAGCACACGTTATCGGCCACGCGCAGCCATGGCAACAAGCGCGGCTCCTGAAAGATCACGCCCGCGAGCGGCGACGGCCCGCGTTGCACTTCGCCGTTGTACGAAACGGTGCCCGCGTAGTCGCGATCCAGCCCCGCCGCAATGCGCAGCAGCGTACTCTTGCCGCAGCCGCTCGGGCCGAGCAGCGCCACGATCTCGCCGGGCGCGAGCGTGAGCCGCAGGCTGTCGAGAATCGGCCGCTCGCCGTAGCGCTTCTGGCGGATGTCGATATCGACGAGGGGCGGATACGTCTCGCGCGCCGTGCGGGTCAACGAAGCCGCCATCATGTGCGCGCTCCCTCGACACTCGTGTCGCGCCAGGCCAGGACGTGTGCCTCGAGCGCCTTCATTGCGCTGTCGGTCAACTTGCCGAGCAATCCCAGCAGGAGGATGGCGCCAAACACGATATCGGGCCGGCCCGTCTCGCGCCCGTCGCTCAGGAGGTAGCCAAGCCCGCGCGTTGCGGCGATCAGCTCGGCCGCGACGACGAACATCCACGAGACCGCCAGCCCCGTGCGCAGCCCCGTGAAAATATGCGGCAACGCAGCGGGCAACAGGATTCGCACGAATAACCGCCACGAAGACAGCCGATACACCGCGCCCAGTTCGACGAGCTTGCGATCGACGTTTCGGACTCCAGAGAGCACGCTCAGATGCACCGGAAAGAATGCGCCAATCGCGACCAGCGTAATTTTTGGCGCCTCATCGATGCCCATCCAGAGCAGCAGCACGGGCACCCACGCAAGCGAAGGAATCGCGCGCAGCGCCTGAAAACTCGGATCGAGCAATGCGTCGAGCCGGCGGCTCAAGCCCATCGCCGCGCCGACGATTACCGCGAACAGCGCGCCGCACGCGAAGCCGGCCGCCACGCGCGCCGTGCTCTGCACGATGTGCTTCAGCAGGGTTGCGCCGCCGAGCTGCCAGAGCGCCTGCGCGATCTCCGAGGGCGCGGGCACGAGATTGTCCGGCAGCACCTGGGCACGCACGAGCACTTCCACGACAAGCAGGAAGGCGACCGGCAGCAGCAAGCCCGCCATGCGCCAGGCGCGCGGCGCGCGCTCTTGCGGGGCACCCGCTTCCCGCACCGGCGCGCTGGTGCGTTGCGTGTCGCCATACGCGGGAGCCTCAGTCCTTCGCCCCGCCGTAACCTCACCGGACTGCGCCAGCGAGCGTGCTGCCGCTTCTTCCACTGCCATGTCAGCCTGCCCGGTTATTAATGTTGCGCCGATGCCAGCGCCGGCTGCGCTGCCTGCGCGTCGATCAGCGATTCGATCACCTGGTTCAGATCGGTGCCCGGCTTGACCAGTTGCTCCTGAACCAGGATCGGCGCGGCAGCTTCCAGCGCCTTGATCTGTTCCGCACCCGGCTGCGGGTGGCTGAAGTCGTTGCGGCTCAGTTGCAGCTTCGCGACCGCGAGCGACACCTTCGAGTCTTCGGAAACGATTTGCGCCGCCTCGTCGGGGTGCGCGCCAATCCATTCCCGCGCACGCTCATAGACCTTCAGCACGCGCGTGACGGTGTCCGGGTACTGTTTCAGGAACACTTCGCGCACGTTCAGGAAGCCCCACGTGTTGAAGCTGACATTGCGGTACAGCAGACGCGCGCCGTTGTCGACTTCCGCGGCGGCCATGTGGGGATCGAGCCCGGCCCACGCATCGACCTGACCGTTGATCAGCGCCGTGCGGCCATCCGGATGCTGGAGATTGACGATCTCGACGTCATCCTTCGTCAGGCCCACGGTATGCAGTGCGCGCAGCGTGAAGAGGTAGGGATCGGTGCCCTTCGTGGCGGCAATCTTCTTGCCCTTGAGGTCGGCGAGCGACTTCAGCGGCGAATCCTTGCGCACAACCAGCGCCGTCCACTCCGGGCGCGAGAAGATATACACGGTCTTGATCGGATTACCGTTCGCCTTGCCGAGCACGGCCGCGAGGCCCGCGGTCGAGCCGATATCGATGGCGCCGCTGTTCAGATACTCCAGTGCGCGGTTGCTGCCGAGGCTCAGCACCCAGCGCACCTGCGTATGATCCGGCGCGAACTCCTGCTCGAGCCAGCCATTGCGTTTGATCACCAGACTTTCCGGCGAGTAGTACGCGTAGTCGATCTTGAGTTCCGCGGGTGCGGCGGCGGCCGCCCATGCCGGCGCGGCGATCATCGCGACCAGGCCGAGCAGCCACAGCGCGGCCGGCTTGCGCCAGGCGCGCAGCGACTGGCCGATATGCCGCCGCAGCGGCATCTTCGTCTTTTGGTTCTGCATGTGCTTTCCCTTTTTTTAGCGTGTGGCGTGAGGGGCCGCGTGTGCCGCGGCATACTCATCGAACCTGCCAGCATAAAAAGCACTGCCGCGAAACGGAACCAAGAATCGGTCAGATCGAAAGAAGCGGAATGAATATCCCTGCGCGCCGCGCTGGCCTGAGAAGGTCGGTTACTGATCGGCGGGAATCCAGCGAGCGCGCGCTGCGCGTCATCCGGACTCGCAACAAGGGCCGCGTACCGGTCATGCTGCTCGACGCATTCCCACGGAGCTCTCCTCGCTGCATCCAGATATGCCGCTAAATGCCGTCGTGCCGATCGAAGTCGACTCAACGGGGCGCTGGACCGCCGATGGTCCCCGCCCGGCTTGATTCATTGCGTCGACAGAGCAACCAGGGGCGTCGCGAACAGACGCGATGAGCCGTGTTCCCCGGCGGTTCTGCGCAATGCTGGTTGCGCGTGAGCCCGGATTCCGAACCGGCTGCCCGACAGCCCGGCTGAAGTCGCCTGAACGTTCGATTTGCCACCCTGGTTGTTTCATTTCGCCGAGACCTGAATCGATGATCCCATACAGCGTGACCGAGGTAGTCGTCAGATTGGCGTGGCGCATAAACGCCTTTTTGGCCTGGCTACGGTTCGGTCCTTTAGACTCGTCCCGGCGATCTGCGCCATTCGTACTAAGCACCGCAACATCCCCCTGATAACCTTAGCGGGATTTGTTCGTTTCCAGCGTCGTGTTGTTGTTTAAAGTCGTCGGATCGCTTCACCCGCTTCGACTCCACGACGACATGAAAAAAATCCATAGCAAACTGAGGCAGTTTCTTCCGGCACTCGTCACGCTTTCTCTTCTGGGGGCCGGTATCGACGCACACGCGCAGGACGCGGCCGACAAGGACGTGCCGTCGCTGAAAGGCAAGCGGATCGGCATTACGGCAGCCGGCACGGATCACTACTGGGACCTGAAGGCCTATCAAGGTGCGGTCGACGAAGTCAAACGGCTGGGCGGTACGCCGATCGCACTCGATGCGGGCCGCAACGACAATCGGCAGATCGCGCAGATCCAGACACTGATCGCGCAGAAGCCCGACGCGATCGTCGAACAACTGGGCACGGCGAGCGTGCTGGAGCCTTGGTTGCAGAAAATCCGCCAGGCAGGCATCCCGCTCTTCACAATCGATACGGCCTCGCCGTCCAGCCTGAACGACACCACGTCGGATAATTTCTTCATCGGCGAACAGTTGGCGCTGAAACTCGTCAACGACATTCACGGCGAAGGCAACATTCTCGTGTTCAACGGTTTTTATGGCGTACCGGTGTGCGCAATCCGTTATGACCAGTTGAAAGCCGTGCTGAAGTACTACCCGAAGGTGCACATCATCCAGCCCGAACTGCGCGATGTGATTCCGAACACCGTACAAAGCGCGTACGCGCAGATCAGCCAGTTGTTGACCAAATATCCGAAGGGGCAGATCGCCGCGATCTGGGCCGCGTGGGACGTGCCGCAAGTTGGCGCGACGCAGGCTATCGACGCCGCGCACCGCACGGAAATCAAAACCTATGCGGTAGACGGCAGCCCGGACGTGGTCAACCTCGTCAAGGATCCGAATTCGAGCGCGGCCGCCGTGGTCGCGCAGCAACCCGCGCTGATCGGCAAAACCGCGGTCGACAACGTTGCGCGCTATCTCGCCGGCGAGAAGAATCTGGCGCCATACACCTACGTGCCGTCGATCCTTGTCACGAAAGATAACGCCGGCGCCATTCAGCAGACGCTCGGGCAAACGGCACCGAACGGCAGCATCGCATCGAAATGACGCAGTACATTCCCGCGCTCGCGCTGCATGACGTCGTCAAGCAGTTCAACGGTGTGCCGGCGCTGCGCGCCGCATCGCTGGAAGTGCGGCGCGGCACCGTGCATGGTCTGATCGGTCAGAACGGCGCGGGAAAATCGACGCTGATCAAGATACTCGCGGGTATTCACCATGCCGACGGCGGGACCATCGCGGTGGACGGCGTGGACCGGGGTCCGAACGGAAGCGCGTCACGTGAGCCGCTTTCGCAGATCGGCTTCATTCATCAGGAACGACTACTGCCCGCCACCTTCACGGTCGCCGAAGCCTTGCTAAGCGGCAACGAGCCGATTCTCGGCACGCGCCGCACGCGCTTCGATCGGCGCAGTTCTCCTCTGGGCATACTCGACGTCCGGCGCATGCAGCGTGAGGCGCGCGAAGCGGTCGCAACGCATTTCGGCATCGATCTCGCGCCCAACCGTCTGATCGCCGAGTTGAGCGTGGCCGAACAGCAGATCGTGCAGATCACCCGTGCGTTGATGCGCGAGCCGCGCATTCTGGTGTTCGACGAACCGACTGCCGCGCTCGTCAATCGCGAAGTCGAGCGTCTGCTTCAGACGATCGATCGCCTGCGGCAGCGCGGCCTGACGATCCTGTATGTGTCTCATCATCTGGACGAAATCGCGGCGATCTGCGATCGGGTCACGGTCTTGCGCGACGGCAAGGACGTCGCGCACGTCGACGCTCGCACAACCCCGACCGAAGCGTTGGTCAGCGCGATGATCGGCACCGATGCGACGCCCCGCACAGCGCGTGCGCCGCGAACCGCAAGCGCCCCGCTTCTGTCGGTGCACGAGCTCCACGCGGACAAGCGCTTCGAGCAGATTTCGTTCGAACTCGGGCGCGGCGAGATCGTCGGCGTGACCGGGCTGCTGGGCTCGGGCGGCAAGCAACTGGTGCGCAGCCTGTTCGGACTCGAACGCGAGGTTCGCGGCGCGATCACACTCGACGGCAAGCCCGTGCGACTGCGCCGCCCCGCCGACGCGGTGCGCGCCGGCATCGCCTTCGTGCCCGAAGACCGTCGCGCGCATGGTGTCGCGCAGTCGCTGAGCGTGCGCGAAAACCTCACGCTGTCGAGCCTCGCGCGTTTCAGCCGCTTCGGATTGCTGGCGCGACGCGACGAGCGCCAGGCCGTGCGGCAGGCGATCGACGCGTTCAGCATCCGCGCACCCGGCCCGGAAGCGCCGGTGCGTCATCTGTCGGGCGGCAATCAGCAGAAGGTCGCATTAGGCAAATGGCTGATTCGCGGCGCCGGACCGGGGTCGAGAATCTATCTGCTCGACGAACCCACTGTGGGCGTCGATATCGGTGCAAAGACCGAGATCTACCGGATGCTCGAGCGGCTCGCCAACGACGGCGCGGCCGTGCTGCTGTTTTCGAGCGACCTGATCGAACTGCTGGAAGTGACCGATCGCGTGCTGGTCATGACGCGAGGGCGCATCGTCAAGGAATTGATCTCGCGCGAAACCTCGAGTCAGGAGGTGCTTGCATGGGCCACTGGCGCTCGCACCGGATCCAACGGCGAGGCGACAGCCGCGCCGCCGCGCGCGCGCCGTACGGAGCGCGCCGCATGAGCAAGGTACTTGACGATACACGGGAGCGCCCACGCGTTGCGTTGCCGTCCGGATGGTTCGGCGCGCAGTTCTGGCTGCGCGGCTGCGCCGTGCTGGCGTTTGCGCTGGTGGCGGCGGTCTTCGCCGCGACTTCTCCGCTATTCCTGAGCATCGCGAATCTGGCGAACGTACTGCAGCAATCGGTCGTGGTAGGCATTCTCGGCTTTGGGCTGACGGCCGTTCTGATCGGCGGCGGCGCGGATCCGATCAAGGGCGGACTCGATCTGTCGATCGCGGCGAACATGGGCTGGTGCGCGGCGGTCTATGCCGTGAGTTTGCGCGACGGTCTGCCGGAAAGCGCCGCGCTGGTTCTGACGCTCGCCGCAGGTGCCGCGATCGGCGCGTTGAACGCATTCGCGGTGATCGCGCTGGGCATCTTCCCGTTGCTCGCCACGTTGACGACGATGAATATCGCCGCAGGCCTCGAACTGGTGCTGACGCAGAATACGTCTGTCCCGGTCGCCTCGCCGCTGATGACGTTCCTGCTGGATAGCGGCCCGTTCGACGTGCCGCATCTCGCGTATGCGCTCATAGGCGTCGCCGTGCTGTTCACGTTGCTGATCCACTACACCGCATTCGGCTTGCGCCTGCGCGCGACCGGCGCGCATCGCGACGCCGCGCGCGCCGCGGGAATCCGCACAGACCGGTATGTTGCTTCGAGCTATGTGGTCAGCGGTCTCTCGGCCGCGCTGGCGGCCCTTGCATCCTCTGCGCTGCTGAGCGGAAGTTCGCCAGGCGCGGGCGAGAATCTGCTGGCGGTCATCGCGGCGGCACTATTGGGCGTCGTATTCTCACGGCGGCTCGTGCCGACCATTCCGGGCACCTTGCTTGCCGTGCTGTTTGTCGGCCTCGTCAACAATGGCTTCCAGCTCGACAATCTGTCGAGTTATTGGGTCAACGGTGTCGAGGGCGCGCTGATCCTGTTCGTCGTCGCCACCACCGCTGTGATGCGCCGACGCCACACCGGGAACCATGCAAATGACTAACCGGATCGCCCGGGTGCAGCGCTACGCGTTGATCGTCGCACTCTTGGCCGTGTTTGCATTTTTCTCGGCGGTCGCGCCCGGCTTCGCGCGCGCCGACAATCTGGCGAACGTGCTCCTAAACAACTTCGCGTTGCTCGCGATCGCGTCGCTGGGGATGACGCTGGCGTTGTCAATCGGTGCGATCGATCTATCGTTGGGCACGTCGATCGACGTTGCGAGCCTCGCGTTCGTGCTGCTCAGCGCGCATCAGACGGCGCTGCCGCTCGCCATACTGGGCGGATTCGTGGCAGCGCTGGCGGTCGGCGCGCTCAACAGCGTGTTGATCGCCGGCTTCGGCATCGCGCCGTTTCTCGCCACGCTCGGCACGCTGTTCATCGGACAAACCGTGCAGCAGTTGGCGACCGACGGCGGACAGCCAGTCTATTTGCTCAATGTCCCGCTGTCGGCGCTGTTCAGCGAGCTGGCACACGGCGCAATCGCCGGAATTCCTGTGCCGCTGTGGCTGGTCGCGATACTGGCTGGCGCGGTTCACGTGGCCTCGGCGCGCTCGGTGTTTGGACGGCAGGCCGCCGCGTTGGGCGCACAACCGGGCGTCGCACGCTACTCGGGGCTGCCCGTCGGCACGATCGTGTCGTGGACGCTGATTGCCAGCGCGTTAATCTATGGCGTGGTCGGCGTGTTGCTGTCGTCGACGGTCAAGGCGTACGTCCCGCAGGCGGGCAATGGTTATCTGCTGAACGCGATCGGCGCAACCTTCATCGGCACCACGCTGTCGCCGAGCCGACGGCCAGGCGTGACCGGCACGCTGCTCGGCGTTCTGCTGATCAGCCTCGTGGCCAATGGCCTGTTGCTGATTGGCTGGAATTTCTATTGGCAGCAGGTCGCAACCGGCGTGCTGATCTTCGCTGTGCTGGCGCTGAGCTTCGCACCGCGCGGAGAGCAGCTGGCGTGATTGTTCTGGGGCTCGCCCCCGTCAACGAGGTGTGACGTCGCAACACTCCCAGCACAACCATATGCATGTAATCGCTTTCATCATAAGCATCCGATGATCGAATGGTTCACCTCACAATTGAGGCGCGCCTACACTAAATCGCCCCGATTACCGAGTGGTTCGTCATGCGCCGCAAAGCAGGAAAACCCACTTCCGCACCGCCATCCAAACATGCACCCGCGTCGTCGAATGGCCATCGCGCTCTGAAACGCCGCGCCTTCCTCCAGGGACTCGGGGCCGCCGCCGGCGCCACCGTACTGGCGTCAGCAATTGGCACGCCATCCGCCGCGTACGCGCAGCAAGTCGGCGGCAAACCATCCGGATCACCTGCGCCCAGGCGCGGCGGCCGCGTGACGCTGCTGGTCAATCCGGAACCGAACGTGCTGGTCAACTTCGCGACCACGGCAGGCGCGGAGGACAAGGCGAGTCCCAAGATAACGGAAGGTCTGCTCGCTTACGACTTCGACGTGCAACCTCAACCGCAACTGGCGACGAAGTGGGAAATCAGCAGCGATGGCCTCCAATACACGTTTCATCTTCGTGAGAACGTGCGATGGCACGATGGCAAGCCGTTCACCTCGCAGGATGTCGCGCAGTCCATCAAGCTCCTGCAGACGTATCACCCGCGTGGCCGCGCCACCTTCGCGAACGTATCGGGTGTCGATACGCCGGATGCTCATACCGCCGTGCTGAGACTCTCCCGCCCTGCGCCCTATCTGCTCTATGCGCTGGCTGCGTCCGAGTCGCCGATCGTTCCGGCTCACCTCTATGCCGAGAGCGATCCGCTTAATAATCCTAACAATACGAAGCCAATCGGCACCGGGCCGTATTTGTTCAAGGAGTGGGTGCGCGGCAGTCATGTCCGTCTGGTGCGCAACCCCGACTACTGGGATGCACCGAAGCCGTATGTCGATGAACTCTGGTTGACGTTCATTCCGGATGCCGCCGCACGCGCTGCCGCGCTCGAAACCGGAGAGCTCGATCTTGCCGGCGAAAACCCCGTGCCGTTGACGGACATCGCCAGGCTCACGAAGGAGCCGCATCTGCAACTCGAAACGCGCGGCTACAGCTACGACGCCGCATTGACTCAACTGGTTTTCAACCTCGACAACCCGTATCTGAAAGATGTACGCATCCGCCACGCCATCGGTCATGCCATTGATCGCCAGGCGATCCTGCGATCCGTCTTCTATGGTTACGGCGTGCCCTCGCCGGCGGCGATCAGCCCTTTGCTGAGCCAGTTCTACGACCCCGCCGTAAAGTCCTATCCATACGATCCGGCACTCGCGGAGAAGCTGCTGGATGACGCGGGCTATCGGCGTAAGGGAGATGGGCAGTCATTCCGTTTCCCGTTGACAATCGACTACAAACCGTACGATCCGTCGTTTCAGCTACTCGCACAGTTTCTCAGGCAATCGCTCAGACGTGTCGGTATCGACGCAACGGTTCGCTCGCAAGACTTCCCGACTTATGTAAAACGTGTGTTCACGGATCGTGCGTTCGATATCGACGCAAACTTCATGGGCAACACCTTCGACCCGACTGTGGGTGTCCAGCGCATCTACTGGTCGAAGAATTTCAAGCCCGGCGTGCCCTTCTCCAATGCCAGCCACTACGAGAACGCGGACGCGGACAGGCTTCTGGAAGCGGCCGCGGTGGCGGTCGACCGGAACAAGCGTATCGAGATCTTCAAGGAGTTTCAGCTGAAGGTGGCGGATGATCTGCCGGTCTACAACCTCATCACACTCAAGCAGGTCACGCTCTACAACAAGCGGGTGCATGGACACACGGTCACGGCGGACGGACTCTGCGGCAATCTGGCCGGGCTCTATGTAGACGCCTGATCGAGTGATCCTGCGGCGCGAACAGCGATCGGCGAATCGGTCAAAGGTTGTCAGGTCACGGCGTTCGAATGTGGCGCACGTAATCCCCCATGCCGCGCGCCCGCCATCGATCCCGACCAGCATCGCCTCGTCGTGCATGGCCTCGTGCGCAAGCCACGACTCTTCACGATGGACGGCCTCGTGCGCTTCCCGTCCGAGTCGCGCGTGCACTTTCTCGAATGCTCGGGCAACACCGGCAACGAATGGAACGGCCCGAGCGGGCTGCCCGTCCAGTTCACGCACGGCCTGCTATACATGCCCAACCGCGACGGCTTCGTGCCCGATCCGCGCCCCGGCGCGCTGTGATGCCTCGCGCCGTCCGGATCGAGACAGCGCCCTCACGGTCGATTCATTACGGCCGGGCATCCGAGGTGAAACCTGCGATGACGCTTCGCATCTACTGCGTCGAAAAACCTCCTTCCCCCTGAACCGGGCCTTGCGCCGCAGAAAAAGCTTGCCGCGCGGCCTCGACCGCGTGCCGATGCTGCTCTGCCCATTCCAGAATCGCGCGCAGATGTGGTTCGAGCGAGCGCCCCAGTTGCGAGATTTCGTAGGTCACGGCCACCGGAGCGGTACTGACGACCGTCCGCTTGATGAAGCCGTTAAATTCCAGGCGGCGCAGGCATTGCGTCAGCGACTTCTGCGTAATGCCTTCGTTCGCCCTGCGCAGCGCGTTGAATCGCATCGGGCCACTGCAGAGGCAATCGAGAACCAGCAGCGACCACTTGCTCGTGATCTCTTCAAGCACGAAGCGATTCAGTTCGAGGTCTTCATGGGATGACGCGGACATGGGATCCTCCGGGGTACCTGGTAGCGTTCAGGTGCGTAATTGCATTCAGGTTTCAAATCTATACCATGAATCACCTCTGATAACGAGGAGAGTGAACATGTCAGTCAATCCGAAAACCGGCGGCCCGGTCTCCGGGAACCGTGTCGGCGGGAACCCCGTGCTCGTGTTTGGCGCAACGGGACAACAGGGAGGCGCGGTCGCCTCTGCGCTCAGGGCGAATGGATGGGCAGTCAGGGCATTCGTCCGCGATCCTGCCAGCGCCAGAGCGAAGTCGCTGGCTTCGCTAGGCGCGGATATGGCCGTGGGCGACCTGGCGGACAGCGCGTCGATCCGACGCGCGATGAAAGGCATTTATGGCGTCTTCAGCGTGCAGCCAAGCTCAGGGCAAGGCGCAGTGTACGGGGTGTCCGACGAGGAGGAAATCCGCTACGGCAAGGCCATTGCGGACATTGCGCTGGAATCGGGTGTCGAGCACCTGGTTTATACGTCGGTCAATGCGGCCGGCGAAGAAAAGACCGGAATGGGTCATTTCGACAGCAAATCGGAGATAGAAGCGCACATCCGTCGTCTTGATCTGAACAGCACAATTGTGCGTCCCGCCGGATTCATGGAGATGCTGATGCTGCCGGGCATGGGTCTAGACAAGGACATCTTCACGTTCTTCCTTCGCGAGGAGCAACGCGGACAGATCATTGCCGTGCAAGACATCGGCAAGATCGTCGCCACGATATTCTCTGCGCCGGAACGCTACGTTGGACGGACCATCGAAATCGCGGGCGACGAACTCACCGCCGCGCGCCTGCGGGAAAGCCTTAGCCGCGCCGCAGGCACACCGATCGCCTATCACCGCTTTGCGGACAGTCTGCTGGAACAGGACCCGTTCCTTGGCCGACTGGCGAGCCTGATTGACGAAGATCGGCTCACCGGCCACGCGGATATCCGGGCACTCGACCGCGAATTCGGTCCGCTTCTTCGCTTCGACGAATGGCTGGCCGGCCCCGGCAAGCCGCTTCTTGAGGACGCGCGTCGCGCAAACGACGCGCCGATCGCGCTTCGCTGACAGTTCCCGAAGGCGCATCCGCGATGCGCCTTCTCGCCACCACGGCTTCTTCAATATGGTTGCACGAGCAACCACAAAATATATATCGGAGCCCCTCATTTACGTTCGCGCAGATCGGCGTAAAAACATCCATATCAACACGCCTGCGTCGTCGCATCGCGCAATATCGACGAATACACCAATAAGCCATAAGCGCGCTCCTGTTCGTTCTTTATTTATACAAAAAAATAATTTCCAGTTCCGATTCGCGCGAACTTACACTCGACTTTCTCCAATTACGTCGTATACCTAATCAACAAACGACGCGCCAATTCCATCGATATGACAGACATCTCGACCAACGGGTCACGGGCGGACGCCTTCACGATCGCTCCGCTCGATGCACTGCTCGGCGCGCAAGTGAACGGCTTCGACGGGGCAAGTGCCGTGAGCGCGGCGCAGATCCTTGCGCTCAAGCAGGCGCTGCGCGACCATCACATTCTCATCTTCAAGAACCAGCAACTCGATGACACGGCCTTCAGACGGCTCGCGTCGTGGTTCGGCTCCGTCTACGTGCCGCCCCGCGATGCGCCCGTTCTCGGCTCGCATGACGACGGCACCGTCCCGGACATCGTGCTCGTCTCGAATGTCGACGACGGCGTGCTCGGCAACATCGAGCTACCCGCACATTCTGATCACCACTGGACGCCGCAACCTTCGTCGGGCTCGCTGCTCTATGCGCTCGAAGTGCCGGAGAACGGCGGCGACACGACCTGGTACAACCTCGCGGCGGCGTACGACGCGTTGCCCGCCGATCTTCGCTCGCAAATCAACGGCCTGCGGCTCATCACGTACAACCCGTTCCTTCGGCGCAAACACCCGCTGCCGGAAGGCATTCCGCTTTATCGGCATCCCGGCATCGAGCCGCTGCGTCCGTTCATCGATCACCCGCTCGTACGTACGCACCCCGAAAGCGGCCGCCGCCTGATCTATCTGGGCGCGCGCACCGAAGTCGAGCTTGTCGATTACGAGCCGGGCGCAGGCGCGCAACTCATCGAGGCCTTGCGGGCCCATATCCTCTCGCCGCGATTCACCTACCGGCACCGCTGGAGCGTTGGCGATATCGTGTTCTGGGACAACCAGGCCACCCTGCACGGCCGCGACGATTTCGACTCCGGCGAACGGCGCGTCCTCAAGCGCATCAGCCTTGCGGGGAGCCGTCCGTTTTGAGCAGCCCGGCTGAACCGCGTCACCTGCTGTTGAACGCGTTCGACATGAACGCGCCGGGTCATCTGTCGCACGGACTCTGGACGCATCCCGACGACACCGCCCTGCGCTACACCGACGCCGCGTACTGGCTGCAACTTGCGCGCGTGCTCGAACAAGGCATGTTCGACGGGCTCTTTCTCGCGGATGCGCTCGGCGTGTACGACGTCTACGGCGGTGGCCCGGAAGCCGCGCTCGCACACGCCATTCAAACACCCGTGAACGATCCGGTTCCCGTCGTGAGCATGATGGCGGCCGTCACCGAGCATCTCTCGTTCGGCCTCACCGCGCAAACGGGAGTCGAGCCGCCCTACCTGCTGGCGCGGCGTTTCTCAACACTCGATCATCTGAGCCGCGGACGCGTTGGCTGGAACATCGTGACCGGCTTTCTCGACAGCGCGGCGCGCGCAAGCGGCGCCGGCGGGGCAATCGGTCATGACGAGCGCTACGAACGCGCTGACGACTACCTGGCAGGCCTCTACCAGCTCTGGGAAACCAGTTGGGCCGACGACGCCGTGCTGCGCGATCGCGCCACCGGCCGCTTCGCCGATCCCGCGAAGATTCGCACCATCCGGCACGACGGCCCCTGGCACCCGTTCGAGGCCATCCATCTGAGCGAACCGTCACCTCAGCGCTCGCCCGTGCTGTATCAGGCTGGCGCGTCGGCGCGCGGCATGGACTTCGCCGTGCGCCACGCCGAGTGCATCTTCCTGCCCAATCACGGCCTCGACGCGACGGCCGCTCATGCGCGCGCGCTTGAGGCGCACCTGATGCGCCACGGACGCTCGCGCGAGGACGTGCGGCTTTTCACGAGCGTCGTCGTCGTGGTTGCGCAAACGCGCAGCGAGGCGCTCGAGCGCTACGAGTCCTACCGCCGCCACGCGCAGCCGCTGGCCGCACTCGTGCAGCTTGCGAGCGCGACCGGTATCGACTTTTCGCGCTACGGACTCGACGAACCCATTACCGCCGCCGCCGGCAACGGCATTCAATCGGCCGTTGCCGGTCTGTCACGCGCGGGCGAGCCCGTGACCGTGCGCGGCCTGCTTGCGCAAGCGCCGCTGGGCGGCCGCTTCGAGCCCATCGTGGGCGATCCGGCCGAGGTCGCGAACCGGCTGATCGATTTCGCGGATCGCGCCGGCATCGACGGATTCAATCTGGTGCGCACCGTCACGCCACAATGCTTTGCGGACATCGCACGGCTCGTGATTCCGGAACTGCAAACGCGCGGCCGCTTCAAGACAGCCTATGCGCCCGGCACGTACCGCGAAAAACTGTTTGGGCAAGGTCGCACGCGGCTGCCTGCCAATCATCCGGGCCGCGCGCACAGCGACGCCTGACGGTACGCTCATCTCGACATGGACTTCCTGTGACAACCGAAACGATTACCCGGCACGGCATCGCTGCGCACGCAACCGAAGTCACCGTCATCGCCGGCGATACCGCCGCGCTCGAAGCGGCCCGGTGCTTTGCCGACTCGATCGCCGGCAGCGCGGCGGATCGCGACCGCGAGCGCGCGTTGCCGCACGAAGAAATCGAAGCCTTCGCGCGCACCGGCCTGTGGGGGATCACCGTGCCGCGCAGCCACGGCGGCGCGGCCGTCTCGCATGTCACGCTCGCCGAGGTGCTCGCCGTCGTGTCCGAAGCCGATCCCGCCATCGGACAGATCCCGCAAAATCACTATTGTCTCGTCGACGCGGTGCGCCTCATCGGCAACGATGCGCAGCAGGCGCTGTTCTTTCGCGAGGCCCTGGCCGGCAGGCGTTTCGGCAACGCCGTGTCCGAAACGGGCACCGCCAATTCGAAAACCATGCACACCCGCCTCGTGCGCAGCGGCGGCGCATGGCGCCTGAACGGGCGCAAGGCTTACTCCACAGGCGCGCTCTTCGCGCACTGGGTGCCTGTTGCCGCCGTCGACGACGAGGGCCATCAATGGCTCGCCTATGTGCCCAGGAACAGCCCGGGCCTGCAGGTGATCGACGACTGGGACGGCTTCGGCCAGCGCACGACGGCCAGCGGCACGGTACTTCTCGATGACGTTCACGTGGACGCGCTGCACGTGTTGCCGCGCGACCGTCTTTTTTCGCCCCCCACGATCCACGGGCCGTTCGCGCAGTTGCTGCATGCGGCCATCGATCTGGGCATCGCGCGCGCCGCGCTGCGAGACCTGCGCTTCTGGCTGCGCAACAAGGCGCGTCCGTGGGCCGATAGCGGCGCCGTACACGCGAGCGAAGATCCGCTCACGCTCAACAAGGTCGGCGCGCTGATCGTGCGCCTGCACGCGGCCGAAGGCCTGCTCACGCGCGCGGGCCAAGCCCTCGACGCCGCGCGCGACGCGCCGGCGGGCGAAGCCGCCGCCGTCTCCGCGGCCTCCATCGCCGTGGCCGAGGCCAAGATCATGACCACCGAACTCGCACTCGACGCATCGACCACCTTGATCGAGTTCGGCGGCAGTCAATCGACATTGCGCAGCTACGCGCTCGACCGGCACTGGCGCAACGCGCGCACGCATACCGTGCATGATCCGGTGCGCTGGAAATACAACGTCGTCGGCGCGCACTGGCTCAACGGCACCGAGCCCGCACGCCACGCTTCGGTCTGAGGTATCCACCGCATCACCTGCACGCTTCGCACGCGCCACGCGCGTGAAGCCCCTTCAAACGACGACAGCAAGACGAACATGACAACGCTCACCAGACGCCGCTTCCTGATCGGCACGGGCCTCGCCGCGGGCGCAGGATTCACCGGGCTCGCCGCCGCGCCCGCCAGCGCCGTGCCCACGTCCGTGCCCGCGCCGCAGCGCCGTGAAATTGTCCGCGTGCTCGCCGAGGGCATCGGCAATTCGCTCGACCCGCACGGCGACGGCGTTTCCCGCGAATCGCTCGGGCTTTTCACGAACATCTATGACCGCCTCGTCAGCTTCGATCGCAGATTGCTCGACTCCGCGAGCGCGCGCAAGCACGACGCCTGGCGCTACGACTACGACCACCTGAAGGGCGAACTGGCCGAATCGTTCCAGTCGACGCAAGACGGCCGCAGCCTCACGTTTCATTTGCGGCGTGACGCGACCTTCCACGATGGCCGCCCCGTCACCGCCGACGACGTCAAATGGTCGCTCGACCGCGCGGTGAGCCTGCCCGCGTCGAAGCGCCAGCTTGCAACCGGCTCGCTCACCGATCCCGCGCAGTTCGTCGTGGTCAACCCCCACACGCTGCGCATCGATCTGCCGCACGCAGACCGCTACGCGTTGCCCAACCTCGCGCTGACCTTCGCTTCGGTGCTGAACGCGACGGAGGTGAAGTCGCATGCCGAGACCGCCGATCCGTGG
The DNA here is from genome assembly GCF_056155635.1 of Paraburkholderia sp. BR10141. Classification (NCBI taxonomy): domain Bacteria; kingdom Pseudomonadati; phylum Pseudomonadota; class Betaproteobacteria; order Burkholderiales; family Burkholderiaceae; genus Paraburkholderia; species Paraburkholderia sp. BR10141. The sequence goes on from NZ_JBMIQH010000017.1 coordinate 30,973, forward strand.
GGAACCAACTGGCTGCGCAGTCATCCGGCGGGCGGCGGTGCGTACCGGCTGGCCGCGTGGCAGAGTCAGCAGCAGGTCGCCTACGAGCGCTTCGACGGCTGGCGCAGCGGCGATTTGCCGTTCGTCCGGCGCGCCATCGTCCAGGCCGTACCCAGCGCTTCGAACCGGCTCGCCGCGCTGCAGCGTGGCGACGCGGACATCGTGCTGCAACTGCCCCCGCGTGAATTCGCCTCCCTGGAAGGCAAAGCCGGCGTCGCGACACTGTCGATTCCAGTCACCAACACGTTCCGCTTCGTCGCGTTCAATACCCGGCTGGCCCCGTTCGACTCGGTAAAGGTGCGTCAGGCCATCGCCTACGCGCTACCCTATGAATCGCTGTTCGACGGCGTCAATCACGGCAAGGGCGCACCGCTGTTCGGCGCGGCGGCGGGTACAGCGCCGTCGGCCGCGTGGCCGCAGCGCTACCCTTACGCGACGAATGTCGAACGCGCACGCGCGTTGCTCAAGGAAGCGGGCCACCCCGACGGCTTCCAGACCACGCTGAGCTACAACGCGACGGACGCCGCCATTGCCGAACCCGCTGCGCTGCTAATCCAGGACGCACTGAAGGCGATCGGCGTGCAGGTGACGCTCGACAAATCGTCGGGCGCGCAATGGGGCGAGTTGCAAACCGACAAGCGGCTCGGCTTCTTCATCGATTCGTCGTCGGCCTGGTTCAACGCCCCCGACTACTACTACCGGATCTTCTTCGAAGGCGACTGGCGCTGGAACTTTGGATCGTTCGACAGCCCGGCGCTCGTGCGCCTCACCGACGCCGCGCGATGGGAAAGCGACACGAGCCGCTACGATCAGTTGATGCGCGACGCCGCGAAGCTCGTTACCGAACAGGTACCGCTGATACCGCTGTGGCAGCCCGCATTCGACGTCGCCACGCGCGACGACCTGCGCGGCTTCACCTACTACATCCACGGTCAGGTGGATTTCCGAACGCTCTCGCGCGCGTAGCGACGCCGCACCATGTCCTTCGCTTTCTTCAAGCGCGCTTCGGTCCGCGTGGCGGCCACGGTACCGGTGGTATTGGCGGCGGCCGTCTTCACCTTCGTGCTCGTGCGCCTGCTGCCCGGCGATCCCGCCGCGCAGCTCGCCTCAGGCATGCAGTCCGACGCGCGCGGACTCGCCGAAATCCGCCGCCATCTGGGCCTCGATGCCTCGATGCCCGTGCAGCTTTGGCACTGGCTGAACGGACTCGCGCACGGCGATTGGGGGCGCTCGTTCACGACGGGCGGCGCGGTGCTCGACGAACTACTGGCGCGCCTGCCGGCAACGCTCGAATTGACCGTGAGCGGCTTCCTGCTGGCGATCTTCGCGGGCATCCCGCTTGGCGTCGCGGCGGCCTGCGCGCGCGACACGGCAATCGACCGCTTTGCCCGAGCCGTATCGAGCGCCGGTAGCTGCCTGCCGACCTTCTTCGTTGCCTTGCTGCTCGTCTATGTGTTCTATTACCGCCTCGGCTGGGCGCCCGAGCCGACGGGCCGCCTCGACGCATTGCTCGCGCCGCCGCCCGAACGCACCGGCTTCGTCTTCGTCGATGCATGGCTGAGCGGCGACATGCAAGCCGCGTTCGATGCGTTGCGCCGGCTCGTGTTGCCCGCAATCTCGATGGCCATCTTCGGCCTGCCGCCGCTCGTGCGCATCACACGCTCGGCGCTGCTCGCGGGCCTCGCCGCCGACCCGGTGCGCAGCGCGCGCAGCCTCGGTCTTTCGCGGGCAAAGGTGCTGTGGACTTACGCGCTCGCGCCGGTCGCGGCGCCGATCATCACGGCGTCCGGCATGATGTTCTCGTACATGCTCGCGGCCAACGTGATCGTCGAAAAGATCTTTGCGTGGCCGGGCATCGGCTCCTACGCGCTCGACGCGCTGAACAACGCCGACTATGCACCGCTTCAAGGCTTCGTACTGTTCGTCGCGATCGCATTCGCGGTGCTGAATCTCATCGTCGATCTGCTGATTCAGTGGATCGACCCGCGCGCGAGGGTCGCCTGATGTTCGCCACGCTCGTTCGTCGCGCACCGGCGCGCATCGCCGTCAAGCTGAGCTTCCTCGCGCAGCGATGGAGCCACGCGGGTGGACGCAAACTGCGCGCGCTCGTGCCGCCCGCGGCCTTGCTCGCCGTCGCACTCGCGGGCCCCTCGTTCGTCGCCGATCCGACCGCGCCCCATGTCGCGCATATGCTCGCGCCGCCTTCGCTCGCACACTGGTTCGGCACCGATGCGATCGGCCGGGATCTGTTCGCACGGGTCGTGGTCGCCACGCGGCTCGATCTGTCGATCGCGCTCGGCGCCGTCGGCATTGCGGCGCTCGCGGGCAGCGTGCTTGGCGCCGCGTCCGGCCTCGCGGGCGGGCGCATCGACCGGCTGCTGCAGCGTGTGGTGGACGTGTTCATGGCGTTTCCCCTGTTCGTCGTCGCGCTAGCGCTCGTTGCCGTGCTCGGCAATTCGGTGAGCAGTGTGGTGCTCGCGACGGCGCTCATCAACATTCCGTTCTACGCCCGCCTCGCGCGCGCCGAGATCGCCGCACGCCGCGAGGCAAACTTCGTGCACGCCGCCCGACTCTTCGGCTGGAGCGATACGAAGATCCTGCTGCGCGTCCTCCTGCCCGGCGCACTGCCTGCGCTATGCGCACAGATGACCGTGAACCTGGGCTGGGCGATGACCAATAGCGCGGGCCTCTCGTTTCTCGGCATGGGTGTGCGGCCGCCCGCGGCCGAATGGGGCGTGCTCGTCGGCGAAGGCGCGCCGTACATGATGACGGGTCAATGGTGGCTCGCCACGTTCCCGAGCCTCGCGCTCGCGCTGGCGGTGTTCTTGCTCAACGGCGCAGGCGACAGTTTGCGCGACGCTTTCGACCCTCGTTCACGATGACCGATCCATCAACCGTCACTGACTCTCTGCTGGAGATTCGCAACCTGCGGATTGAACTCGCCTCGCACGGTCGCACGCACGCGTTGATCGAAGGCATCGACCTGCGTATCGCGCGCGGCGAAGCCGTGGCGTTGATCGGCGAGAGCGGCTCGGGCAAGTCACTCACCGCGCTTGCCGTGATGAACCTGCTGCCGCCCGCGCTGCACGCGAGCGGTGGCGCGCTGCGATGGCATGAAATACGCGACGGTGCGCCAGCCGCAGCGATGGTGTTCCAGAATCCGCGCGCCGCGCTCAATCCCGTGCGGCGCATCGGGCAGCAATTCGACGACGTGTTGCGAACCATGCGCGTGCCCCGCCGGGCGCGCGCGCAGCGTGCGGTGCAACTGCTCGAACAGGTCGCGATGTCGCCCGCGCAACGCTATTTGCGTGCCTGGCCGCACGAGCTTTCGGGCGGCCTGTGCCAGCGCGTATCGCTTGCCCTCGCGCTCGCACGCGAGGCCGCGCTACTCGTCGCGGACGAACCGACCACCGGCCTCGACGCCGTGACGCAGTCCCAGGTGCTCACACTCATTGGCGAGTTGCGGCGCGCACGCCGCATGGCGCTGCTCCTGATCACGCACGATCTGGGTGCGGCGCTTCATCACAGCGATCGCGTCGCGGTCATGCACGCGGGTCAACTCGTTGAAGTGCTGCCGTCGCGCGACTTTTTGCGCAACGCGCGCCACCCCTACTCGCGCGCGCTCATCAGCGCAACGCCGGCGCTCGTCTCCACGCTCGGGCAATTGCGGGGCGTGCCGGGCGAGCTTCCCGAACTCGCACACATCGATCGGGCCGCCTGCCGCTTTCACGCGCGCTGCGCGAATGCCACACCACAATGCGTCGAGGCGGCGCCGCCCGTCGTCGAAACGACCAGCGGCGGACACCTTCGATGCTGGCACCCTGCGCCGGCCGACGCGCTTTCCGCCCTGCCCCTGACGGATTGCCATGCTTGAAGTTGCCGGCCTGACCAAACACTATCGATCGCAAGCGGCGGTCAAGCGCGTCTCGTTCGAGCTCGCGCGCGGCGAAACGCTCGGCCTGATCGGGCAGTCGGGCAGCGGCAAGTCCACTCTCGCGAACCTGCTCGCGCGTCTCGACGATCCCGACGAAGGCACGATCCGCTTCGAGGGCGAGGACATCGCCGCGACGCCGGCGCGACGCAGCGCGCGCGCCGCATGGCGGCGGCGCATCCAGCTCGTGTTCCAGGACGCGCGAGACAGCATCGATCCGCGAGCCAGCGCCTTCGACGCCATCGTGGCAGCGTTGCCGCCACGCTTTGGCTCCCGAGCGGAGGTAAGCGAACGCGTTCTCGCGCTCGCGCACAGCGTGGAGTTGCCGCGTTCGCGGCTCGCGTTGCGCCCGCATCAGCTTTCGGGCGGCGAAGCCGCCCGCGTGGGCATCGCGCGCGCGATTGCGAGCGAGCCGGACCTGCTCATCCTCGACGAACCGACGGCCGCGCTCGATGTGTCGGTCCAGGCCGGCATCCTGCGCACGCTCGACCAGTTGCGAGAGCGTCACGGCATGGCCATGCTCTTCATTTCGCACGATCTCGACGTCGTGCGCATCCTCTGCGCACGAGCGCTCGTCATGTACGCCGGGGAGATCGTCGAAAACGCGAGCACGGACGCGCTATTCGCCGACCCACGGCATCACCATACGCGCGCACTGCTTGGCACGCGTCTTTCGCTGCCTCTGGCGCTCAATGCGCACGCGCCAACAGCTCATAACTCGCGTCCTCGGCTGCCGTAGCCTGACGGCCGCGGCCCCATCCCACCGCGCGGCGATAGCTCCCCACCAGCGCCGGGTCCACGTTGAGTTCCGGGCACGGTGCAGGCTCCGGCGCGACGAAGAGCGCGTCTTCGGGGCAATAGAGCTCGCACATGAAACAGGTCTGGCAATCCTCCTGCCTCGCGATGCGCGGCACGCCATCCGGCACGGCATCGAACACATTGGTCGGGCACGCGCGCACGCAGATATTGCAGCCCGTGCAAAGCGACGAATCGACGATCTCGATCACGCGGCCGCCCCCACGCTGGCTACACCACACACGCGCTCGACCCACACCTCGTCGAGCCCGCCGCTCAACAGCCGGTGACGCTGCGCCGGGTCGGCGGCGGCGTACTCGTGCCGCCGGTGCATGCCGCGCGTCTCCTTGCGCTGCAACGCGCTGCGATACATCCAACGCGAATTCGCCAGCATTGCCGCGGCTTCGCGCGCACGCACGGCCGCGCGCGCGCCAGGCGCCGCGCGGGCACCGCTCACGTGGCGCCATAGCGCGTCGAGCCGCGCGAGGGAGTCTTCGAGCAGATCGGCGCGGCGCGTCCAGTTGCGCTGCGTGGGAAAGACCTCCTGCTGGACCGCGCGGATCACGGCCTCGCTGTCGAAGGTGGCCGGGCTCGCGCCATCGCGCAATGCCACGGTTCCCGCCTCATAGAGTCGGCGTGCGGTGCGCGCCGACCTTCGCTCATGGGCGTAATCAGCAGCGCCGGCCCCGGCCCAGAATCCCGACGACATTGCCCATGCCGCGTTATGACTGCCGCCGCCCGTGAAGCCGCCGCAGATCAGCTCGCGGGTGGCCGCGTCGCCTGCCGCGTAAAGACCCTCCACCGACGTCGCGCACGTTTCGTCGACGAGATGCAGGCCGCCTGTGCCGCGCACCGTGCCCTCCAGCCGCAGGGTCACGGGAAAATGCTGCGTGAAGGGGTCGATGCCGCGCCGGTCGAACGGCAGAAAGAAGTTAGGCTGGGCGTGACGCATCCATGCGCGGATATCTTCATCGGCTCGATCGAGGCACGCGTATACTGGCTGCGTTTCGAGCGTTTTCGCGATCACGCTGCGGCCATGCGAGGAGCCCGCGCCTTCGATCACGCTGCCCGCTTCGTCGTAGAACGTCGCCCACGTATAGAACAGCGATTTCGTCACCGACGCAAACGCGGGCCCCAGCCCATAGGCGTTCGAAAACTCCATGCCCGAAAACGATGCGCCCGCCTCGGCCGCCATCAACTGACCATCGCCCGTCAAGACGTTGCAGCCCAGCGCGTTGCTGAGGAACGCACAGCCGCCGGTCGCAATGATCACGCTGCCGGCTTTCACGATCCACGTTTCATCCGTTCGACGATGCACACCCTTCGCGCCCGCGACTACGCCGCGCTCGTCGATCAGCAGTTCGAGCGCGGGACTATGGTCGTGAATGCGCGCGCCGCTGGCTTTCACCCGCTTGCGCAGCAGCCGCATATATTCGGGGCCTTGCAAGGACGTGCGCTTCTCCAGCCCCGCGTTGTCGACAGGAAACGGATAGCCCCACTGCGCGAGTCGTTCACAGTTGATCCACGTCTGTTCGAGCACGCGATCCATCCACGCCTGCTCGGCGAGTTCGCCGCCCAGCTTGAATCGGCTCGCCTTCGCGAACTCACGCGCGCTCTCCTCCGGCGCGACGTGCCACACACCGGTTCCGGACGGCGCGGTGGCGCCCGAGGTGCCGCAAAAGCCCTTGTCGACGAGCACCACCTTCGCGCCGCGCGCCGACGCGCCTATGGCCGCCCACGCGCCAGCCGGACCGCCGCCGATCACGAGAACGTCAGCGTCGTACCATGCCTGCGCGGACGACGCCGTTACCGCTCCGCTTCGATTCATCATTGCCCCATCCTTAACGAATACCTTGCCACGCTGTGAGGCGCCGTTCGACGAACACCACGGCGTGATTGAACGCGAGGCCGAGTACGGCGAGCGTGACGATGCCCGCGTACATCTTCGGAATCTCGAACGTGTATTGGGAGTAGTTCACGAGATAGCCCAATCCCGCCTTCGCGCCCACCATCTCGGCCGCAATCAGCACGAGTATCGAGTACGCGCCAGCCACGCGAATGCCCGTGAATACGGCAGGCACCGATGCGGGCAGCACGACCTTCACGAACAGACGAAGCGGGCCGAGCCCCATCGATCGCGCCGAGCGGATCAGCAATGCGTCGACGTTGCGCACGCCGCTCACCGTATTGAGCACGACGGGCCAGATGCAGGAATAGACCACCATCGAAATCTTCGACGTTTCGCCCATGCCGAGCACGAGCACGAACACCGGCAGCAGCGCGAGCGGCGCCGTGTTGCGAAAAATCTCCAGCAACGGGTTGAGCAGGTCCCCGAGCGTGCGATACCAGCCGATCAGGAGGCCCAACGGCACGCCGAGCGCCACGGCGATCGCGAAACCGCTTGCTGCACGCACGGCGCTCGCCAGCAGGTTCGCGCCCAGTTCGCCCGATACGGCCATTTCGAACAACGCATGCAGCACTGTCGAGAATGGCGGCAGGAAAACGGGGTCTACCCATCCCGCCCGCGGCAGCACTTCCCAGAGCGCGAGAAACGCGACCACGGCGACGCTGCCGCGCGCGGCCCGCCAGGCTGCCAGCCAAACGGTCGACGCTGACATGCCCCGCTTCGATTCAACGGACAACGTACTCATGGTGATTCTCCTCACGCCGCCTGTGCGACCTGCCATTGCGCGTTGCCGCGACGTTGCCGGATTAGTTGCCAGATTTCATGGCGCAGGCGCACGAATTCCGGCGTCGAACGGATGTCCTCCGAAAGATCGCCGCCAGGCACATGCACGGGCAGCGTGTGGGTGACGCGCCCGGGTCCAGCTGTCATCACGAGCACGCGCTGGCCCAGATAGATCGCTTCGTCGATCGAATGCGTGATAAAGACGACGGTCGTGCCCGTGCGCTGCCAGATGCGCAACAGTTCGTCCTGCAGGCTTTCGCGCGTTTGCGCATCGAGCGCCGCGAACGGCTCGTCCATTAGCAGCACGTCGGGTTCGTAGGACAGCGCACGTGCAATCGCCACGCGCTGCTTCATGCCGCCGGAGAGTTCATGGGGATAGCGGTCGGCGAACGCGCCGAGCCCGACGAGATCGAGAAAGCGCCTCGCGCGCTCGGTGCGCTCACGCCTCGCGATCCCTTTCGCTTCCAGGCCGAATTCGATATTGCCGAGCGCAGTTTTCCAGGGAAAGAGCGCGTACTGCTGAAAGACTATGCCGCGATCGAGTCCCGGCCCGTCGATCTCGCGTCCGCCTATCAGTATCTTGCCGCGGTCGGCCTGAGTGAGTCCGCCGATCAGGTCGAGCAGCGTAGTCTTGCCACAGCCGCTCGGCCCCACCAGTGCGACGAACTCGCCAGCCGCTACCTCGAACGAAACATCGTCGAGCACGACGAAATGCCCGCGCCTGTTCAGATGAAACGCTTTAACCACGTTGCGCACGCTGATCGATGCACTCATTGCGCTTTCCTCGCGTGATGACGCCGCCTCACTGGCTCGCGACTCGCTGGTTGAACGGATTGAACTGATTCGAATAGATGTCGCCCGGCTTCACCTGCCCGGCCTTCAGCACGCCGTTGTTCACGTACCAGTCGATGTAGGTCGTGAAGTCGTCGGAGACAATCAGGCCGCCCTTGCCGCCCACGCCCGGCGACTTCCAGTAATTGACGATGGTGGCGTCTTCATTGCGATGGCGCGCCTCGATGATCTTGTGCAACCGCGCGACGACTTCCCCGCGCGGCGTGTTCCGCGTCCATTCGATGGCGCGCGCCGTGCCTTCGACGAATTTGCGCACTGTATTCGGGTTCTGCGCGATGAATCGATCCGTGAAGAGATAACTCGCATACCCGAACGAACCGAAGAGCTGGTAGTCAGTCGTGAGCAGGCGTGCCCCGCCCTGGGCGAGTTCCTTGTCCTTCAGGATATCTTCCAGAAACACGGCATCGAGCTGCTTCTGCTTGAGCAGTTGCGCGAGATTCACGGGCGGCGCCGCGACGAACACCACCTTGTCGATGTCGGCCTGCGAAACGCCGGCCTTCTGCAGATACGCGGTCACCGCATACTGCTCGTAAGCGCCGGGCGTGTTCACGCCAATGCGGCGCCCGATCAGGTCACGTGGCCCCTTGATCGGACTGTCGTCGAGCACGAACAGCCCGCCATTGGTTTCCTTGTCGGTGCCGACATACGAAATCACAGCTTTCACGGGCGCGTGCGCCGCAACCAGCTTGACGATCGAACCGTTAAACGCACCGCCGAAATCGACGTCGCCCGTCACAGCCGCCTGAATGTCCTGGGGTCCGCTCGTCGTGTTACCTACCCATTTGAGCTTGATGGGCGCGAGATAGCCGAGGTCCTCGGCCAGCTCGGGATACAGCACTTTGCTCGCCCAGCCCTGATAACGCAGCTCCTGCTTCTCCGGCGTCTGCGCGAACGATGGCGCCGACGCCGCAGCCGCCAGCATCGCTGCAATATGAAGGATGGCGAAACGTTTCATATAAGGGGAGAAACTGCGTTTCATGCGGGGGTTCCTTGTAGGCGCGGACCATGCTTCCTAGAAGACGCCGTCGTGCTCGAGCGTGACGCGATGAATGCGCCGCCGTGCCGATCCGTAGTCGCGCGCCGCGTAATGCTGCACCTGGCGGTTGTCCCAGATCGCGACATCGCCCTGCCGCCATTCGAAGCGCGCCTGGACTTCGGGCGTCTTGATGAGGTCGTACAGGTAATTCAGCAGACTCTGACTGGCCGTTTTTGAAACACCGAGCAAGTGACTCGTGTGGCCTTCGTTGACGAACACGAGCTTGCGGCCGTTCTCAGGGTGGGTCTTGATGACCGGCACTTCGATTGGCGGATACTTCTGCGCCGCGTCGCGCACGCGCGCAAGCCCCGCTTCCACGCTGTTTTCCTCGCTGCCTTCCGGAATGTCGTAGCCGCTCAGCAGTTCGGAGAGGGCGCCCTTCTTCGGCGAGGCGATAAAGGTATTCACCGCGGTCAGCTTCTCGAAGTAGCGGGCCAGATCGGCATCCAGCAAGTCGTAGACCGCCGCCGACGAGGACCAGATCGTGTCGCCGCCACCCCCTTCGGGAATTTCCTGGGCGTGGAGAACCGTGGCCTTGGGTGGCTGATGCTGCCAGGAAACATCGACGTGCCAGTTGTCCGTGCCGCCCGAACGCGTCTTTTCGCTGTGGGCGATGACCTCGATCTCGGGAAAGCCCGCCACAGCAGGCAAATAGATGTTCTTGCGGATGGGATTGCCAAAAATGCGCGCGAGCGCCACATGCTGTTCGGGCGACAGCGTCTGCTCACGAAAAAAAATCACGCCGTGTTCGACGAGTGCCTGACGCAGCGTTTGCCGATTCGCTTCGCTCAACGGCCCGGAGAGATCGACATTCTCGATCACCGCGCCGATCAACGGCTTGTAGCGACGCACGCGCAGGTCCTGATGATCTCCGGCTTGCGATTGGGGCTGCTCCAGTACCGTGCTCATTGCGTCCTCCGTGGTCAAGGGTGGAGAACATCAAACCATCGGCACCACAACGCGTGCAACGAAGGAATTGACGGACGCTCTTCAGCACGCACGTGGGTTGCATTGGCGAATCGATCATTTGGCGTGCTCGCAATCGGTTTCTATAGTCTAAAGTTCCGTTTCCGATGGGCGCGGCGTTCCATGCGACGGTGCTAAAGAATTTTGTTCCACTTGTCGACAGGAGTTCCGCCACGTACGCTATTAAACGTCAGCCGGGGGAAACTGCAGCGACGGGACTGGCAGGAAGCATCGGTGTATGGGGTATGACAAATGAAACTCTCACATAAACTACATTCGCGTACGGCGGCTCCGTTATGGGCCCTCGCCTTCGGCCTCCTGCTTTCGGTAACTGGCGTGGGCCTGTGGTGTCATGCGACGGCCGCGACGTCGGCAGGGCAGACGCGTCAGTCGCTTGCCGTCACCGCCATACTTCTGGGCGTGATTGCAGCGGTCTATGGGGTACACGAGCTTTCCCAGAGACGTCGCTAGGCAACGCCTTCGCGCGTAGAACGCCCGGTCGCTCGTCGGAAGGCGTGCCTTAGCACGCAATCGGCGAAGCAATGCGTGATCCGCCTTTGGACGAGGCGTCCAGCGTCCCTCATAATTGGAGATTTAGTCGCCACAGGGACCCTTATGGAGCCGCTATCGTCAGCGCCATTTCACGAGTTTTCCGGTGTCCAGTTTGTCTTCACCGACATGGACGAAACGCTGACATATCGTGGACGGCTGGCCGCACAAACCTATAACGCGCTCGAGCGATTGCAGTCGGCAGGCATCCGTGTGATTCCGGTCACCGCGGCGCCCGCCGGATGGTGCGATCAGATGGCCCGCATGTGGCCCGTGGATGGCGTCATTGCGGAGAACGGCGGCATCTTCATGAGGCGCGAGGCAAACGGCCATGGCGTCGAGCGCTCCTGGTGGGTTCACGCGGAGAGCGTGACGGCAATGCAATCGCAGCTCAGTTCCATCGCAAGAGGTATTGAAGCGGCCATCCCCGAGGCCCGCATCGCGGACGACCAGGCGTTCCGCGTTGCCAGCCTGGCCTGGCAACGCACGGGAACTTCGCTGGACGACCGGATCGTGGAGGCGCTGAAAGCCGCCGGCGCGGACGCAACAGTCAACAATCTATGGGTGCTGGGCTGGCTTGGCGGCTACGACAAGCTGTCGATGTCGCTGCGCGTTCTCGCCGGATCGTTCGGCACCACGCCGGAAGCCGCCACGAGGGTTGTTGCCTATTCCGGTGATTCGACAAACGACGCGCCGATGTTCGGTTTTTTCAGGCATACGGTGGGTGTCAGCACGGTGGTCGACTATCTGCCCGGGCTTCCGGTCGCGCCGCGATGGATAACACGTGGTCCCGGTGGTGCCGGGTTCGTCGAGTTCGCGGAGGCTATCCTGCGCGTGCGGTTGTGAGCTGCACAGCAGCCCGGCAGCACAAACGTCGTGCCTCGACTCCGCTACGCGCCACCGGCATATCACCGACGAGGCGGTAAATCACGGCCTTGCGGCGCGAAAATCCCCGCGACGTATCATCTAAATGTGTTGTATCGCCGCATCCACGCCATCGAGCAGTCTCTTGCGCGGCAACGCAGAATGTGCAGCACTGAATGCGGCCCCAGTTCAACAAGGTACATGGACGCATGCGGAACGCGGCCCGGACGAGCAGCAGACGTGTCCGAGCCGCGCATTCACTGATTCAGCAGACGCGACCACCCTCGCTCAAGTCATACACAAAATCCGCATTCGCATTGCTGCACGGATAAATAACAGTATAAGAAATCGTTCGATAACGACGCTGTATTAGCCTTGACCACGGCTTCGACTACTCCGGAAAATGGTCCCCGTTGCGCGCGAATTACCTGCAACAAATATCTATTAAATCGTTTCAATTTATTAGTTCGTAGTGCATAGCGAATTAATGAATTTTGCACCATTTTGAAACAGCCCTTCAGCAGCTGTCGTGTATTGAAAAACCATTTACGATGAAAAAAACACTTCTCGCCCTGACTTCAATCGCACTGTCACCCCTTGCTGCCTATGCGCAGAGCAGCGTGACCCTCTACGGTATCGTCACCGGCAACGTGACATACGTAAACAACGTTCAGACGGCCGCCACGCCGGCCGGTGGCAAGCCAACCGGCGGCAGCCAGGTCGCCTTGCTTGATAGCGGCAGCTCGGGCCCGAGTTCGAGCCGCTGGGGCCTGAAAGGCACCGAGGATCTGGGTGGCGGCCTGAAGACGCTGTTCGTGATCGAAAGCGGCTTCAGCGTCGCCAACGGCACACTCGGCCAGGGGGGGACGCTGTTCGGCCGTCAGGCCTGGATCGGGCTCAGCGCACCGAATTACGGCACCGCATCGCTCGGTCGCCAGTCCGACGCCGCGGTGGACTATGTGTCGCCGCTGCTTTACGCCTGGTACTTCGGCAATCTCGCGATCCACCCGGCCGACTACGACAACCTGAACTTCACGCACCGTATCAACAACACGGTCAAATACAGTTCGGACGCTTTCGGCGGCTTCCGGTTCGGCGCGCAGTACAGCTTCGGCGGCATCGCAGGCAACTTCACGCAGAACCAGTACTGGTCCGCAGGCTTCAGCTATACCGGACCGAGCATTGCGGTTGCCGCGTCGATTATCAACGCGCGTAATCCGAACAATTCGCTCTACGGCACGAACGCGAATGCGAGCGCCACCGGCAACAATCTCGGCTCCGCCGGTTCCGCCACCACCCCGGAATCGAACCCGGCTATTTCGGGCTTCGCCTCTGCCCGCACCCAGCAGACGGTCGCCGTGGCCTCCACCTGGACGATCGGCTCGGCCATCCTGGGTGTCGCCTGGTCCAACACGCAATACCGCGATCTTGGGGCAACCGCTTCGCTCAACACCCAAAACTACCGCGGTACGGCGTCGTTCAATACGGTCGGCGCGAGCGTTCGCTATCAGGTCACGCCGTTCCTGCGCGTCGGCACGTCATTCGATTACACGAACGGCGGCAACCTGAACGGTCTGGGCGGCGCGCGCTACGAGCAGTGGAACGTGGGCGCTGGCTACTCGCTGTCGAAGGCCACCGAACTGTATACGACGGCGGCGTACCAGCACGCCAGCGGCGTCGACTCGTGGGGCCGCCACGCCGTCGCGGACATCGGCTATCTGTCACCCTCGACGACGTCGAATCAGGTCGCGGTCTCGGCCGGTATCAAGCACCTGTTCTAAGCAGCGACACGGGCCGCTGCCCTGTCAGTTCGAAGGCGGCGGCACGATTATTTCGATGAATATGTAGCGTTGTGAATCATTCCAGTGATGGCCCATTGGTTTAACGCTGCCTGCTGCGCGTTGAGCCCCGCGCGACGGAGCGGCCTTTCATCCGGTGTCCGGGCAAGGAGAAGCGCTATCGGATCCACCGAAGCGGGTGCGGTCCGTCTGCCTGACTGAGGCCCGTACGTGTTAAGCATTCATAGAAACCGCTCATATTGATCGCACGACACATGGGTTGTGTAGTGCCTTCAGCAAATCTAGCCTCTTTGTTTTCGGACCGTCCGCCGCGCATTCCGCCAGCGCCGCACGTGCCTTCGACAACCGAGGTCGTTAACGGGCAATTGCGCACCCGTACGCAGCGACGTCTCGGCACTGCCGCCGTAGACGTCGAGCAGGCGCAGGGCATACGCGATGAACAATGTGTCTAAGCCGCCTTCGTCGAGCAACTTTGCGAGGTCGGTCCAGTGGTCGACGTGCGTGTAGCGCCCGGTCTCGTCGTCGTAGGGATGTCGCCACAGACCGTAATTCAGATGCGACGCCGTGTTCATCGTGAACGCGTTCAGGATGATCGGCTCTGCCGTGATGCTTTCCAGTGCTGATGAATCGCGTTGGCAGGCGCCGCGGTCGGCGGCAAGCGTCCGGGCGCGCGGGGATGCGGACTATGCCTGCGCGACGCTCTGCGCCGCTTCGTCCGGGACGGCTTGCCGCGCGTGCGGAAGGCTGAAACGTTCCTCGGGCGGCGCCGCGTTCAGATGGAAGTTGCCGATTGCGGCTTCGCGCTGCCCCGCCGGATTGTGCGAGGCGATCGTGCGTGCATTGCGCCAATGGCGATCGAAGCGCCGGGCTTCGCTGGTCGCCGACGCACCGCCGACTTCGAACATCAGCGTGGTCGCCTCGAGCGTCTGCTCGATGACGATCTGCTGCGCCTCATACGCTTCGATGTCGAGCGCGATGTACTCGTCAGTGGTCGCCTCACCTTCTGCGCGACGTTCGTGCAGGCGTTCGAGCCCGTGCGCCACCGCATCGACGATGGCTCGCGTCGAGTAGCCGAGGCTGGCGAGCCTGCCGACCACACGATGCACCAGCGGGTTGTCGCGCGGGCTCGATTGTCCGGCCACGCCGAAGGTCCGCGTGCGTCCATGCACGAACTCGACGCTGTCGCGCAAGACCGCCTGCACGATACCTGCCAGCGTGGCTAGATGAACGGTCTGATAGAACGCGGTGAGCGACGAGTTGCGGCGAGGCTCCGAAGCGCGATAGCGCGAAATGATCGCGTCCGGTGTAACCGGCACGCTCTCGAAACGCGTGGTGCCGCTCGCGGTGAGGCGCTGGCCGAAGCCATCCCAGTCGTCCAGCCGGCTCACGCCCGGGCTGTTCGCCGCAATGACGAGCGTGAGATCCGACTCGTCGTCGTGTGCCGCGACGCTCAGCCAGTCGGCATAAAGCGCCCCCGTGCTGTAATACTTCTCGCCATCGAGAAGCAACGCACCGGTCGAAGCGTCGCGCCGCAGCACCGCCGAGTTATGCGTCTTGTCCGTGCGCTCGGAAGTCGCCGCGCCCAGCGTCTCGCCGGCGGCGATGCGTTCGAACCAGCGCGCGCGCTGGGTTTCATCGCGATCTTCCAGGCGGTATTCGATGAAACCGAAATGCGCGCGCAGGATTTGCGGCAGATTCGAATCGGCCGCGCCCAGCTTGCTCAACTGGCGAAAGAATTGCGGCAGCGTGACACCGCCTCCGCCATAGCGGCGCGGCACGCGTAGCGCCGTGAAGCCTGCGTCCTTCAACCATCGCACGGGTTCATGGGCGAGCGCGCGTTGCTGTTCGCGTTCGATCGCGCCTTGTGCAATGCGGTCATAGATCGGCTCGAAGCGTTCGTCGAGTTGCTCGTCGGTCAAAGGTGGAGGCGTCATTGCATATTCGGTGATGAACAATCCTGACGAGGATACGGTCCATATCGTTGAGCTAGCAACGAATGAAAGCTGCTTTCTTTATCGCAGCTTACGCAATCGTGATGCATCGGAATATGCTCGCGTGTTACAGCGTCATTTCATGCGCCATAACAATTCACAGCGTGTAAGTCGCTCGCTCTCGTCGACGGCCGCGCCGTGAAGCGATCAGCGAGCCGGATCGTCACGGGTATCCGTACAGAATTGCTGATAAAGCACGGCCATGACAGCAAGCGCCTGCGCACTCGCTACCGTGTAAAAGATGTTCTTGCCATCGCGTCGTGCGCTCACGAGACCTTTCTCACGAAGCATCGCCAACTGCTGGGGCAGCGCCGGCTGACGGATGTTGAGTTGTGCCTCGAGTTCGCCAACGGCTAGCTCGCCTTGCGGGCGCGCGCTTTGATGGCGCAGCGCGTGGCGCGAGGCATCGAGTGCATGCCCGATGTACAAGTTCTCGGCTTCCTGGCGCAAATTGGGCGGCCCGAGGCGCATCGGGAAGAGCACGCCCTTGAGCGTGCCGACGATATCGGCGAGCGCCTCGAGAACCTTGGAGAATTCTCAAGCGCTGTCCAAAAACATTGCGCCGCGTGGAGCCGACGATGCAGGTTCGCATACGTTCGCGCATCGCGAGTCACGGCGCCGTAATATCACCTGCCCGTGGCGCCGAAGCGTACCTATTTGGGCTGCGCGACCGTCCGCAGCCAGGGCTTCAGCGTCTTGAAGCCCTCTGGATATTTTTTCTTTGCATCCTCATCCGAGACGGAGGTGGGAATGATCACATCATCGCCCGGCTTCCAGTTCACCGGGGTGGCGACCGTATGCTTCGCGTTGAGCTGGAGGGCGTCGAGCAGCCGCAAAACCTCGTCGAAGTTACGCCCGGCGCTCATCGGGTAGGTGAACGTCGCCTTGATCTTCTTGTCTGGTCCAACGATAAACACGGCGCGGATGGTCGCATTGTCGACCGCGGTGCGCGGGCCGCCGCTCGCGTTGGGATGGATCATGTCGTAGAGCTTTGCAACTGCGAGGTCCGCGTCGCCAATCATCGGATAGTTGACCGCGGTGCCCTGCGTCTCTTCGATATCCTTCGCCCATTTGTGGTGGTCGTCGACCGGATCGATACTGAGCCCGATCACCTTGGTCCCGCGCTTGTCGAACTCGGGCTTGAGCTTGGCCATATAGCCCAGCTCGGTTGTGCATACCGGCGTGAAATCTTTCGGGTGCGAAAACAGGATCGCCCACTGGCCTCCGATCCACTCGTGGAAGCGGATCGGTCCTTCAGTCGTTTGTGCAGTGAAATCGGGGGCTTCGTCGCCTATGCGGATGGACATGGCCTGGCTCCTTTGGGTGGGAGAATGCAAACGGCATCTTTCACTGTAGTAGTGTTTCCCCCGCCGAATTACAAAGAATGGACAGGCCAGGCTATAGAAGAAATTCCGGGATGCTTAGCACAACGAGGAATGACGAAGCGCTGGTTAGCCTTCGTTCGCTGCCCGCAGGGCGTTTCCGCCGGACCATGCCTGCAGCGGCGGCAATTCCAGATTCGAGCGGAAGTCTTCGCCCACATAGTCGGCATCGATCAGTTCGCGCCGGCGCAACTCCGGCAGCAGCCCGTTGAGCAACAGGTCCTCCTGATCCGGCTGGCCAAGACCATGCAACGAGAGCACATCGACGAAGCCGGCACGATAGCGCTCTTCGATCGCGTCGGCGAGCTGTTCGGGCGTCCCGGCAACGAACCAGTGGCCGGTTTCCTGCGCGCGGATGATCAGCTCGCGCAAGCTGAGCCGCTGCCGCGCGTAAGCCAGGAAGATCGCAACCCGCCCTCGCCGCCGATGCACGCTGTCGATCGTCGGCAGCAAGGACTCCGGCAGCGGCTCGTCGAGCGGCAGATTGCGGAGATCGATGCCGCCGCCCAGCATGTCGGCGAGCTTGAGCCGTCCCTGCTCGTAGTCGATGCGCTCGTGCTTGTCGCGCAGCCGTCGCGCGACGTCCGCATCCGATTCGCCGATCACCGAATGAAATGAGTTCATCACGAACGGCAGCCGGTTCGCACGCCCAAAACCAATCGCCTGACGGCGCAGTTCGGTGACGAAAGCACGCGCATCGTCGAGCGTCGGTTGCGACGTGTAGACCACCTCGGCATAGCGCGCGCCGAGCGTGACGCCGCTCGCCGACTGACCCGCCTGAAACTGGACCGGAATGCGCTGGGGCGGAGGCGGAACGTTGAGCGGCCCCTCCACCTGGAAGTATTCTCCGCGATAGTGGATCGGACCCAGCCTGGCAGGATCGACAGCCACGCCACCACTTGCCCAACGCCGCGTCGCCCCAGGATGGTTCGCACCGAACAGACCCTGAACCACTTCGACGAATTCGGTGGCGCGCGCATAGCGGCGCTCGGGGTCGGGCAGGGCGCCGTCGCCGAAATTTTCTTCGCCCACCGACGACGTCACGGCATTCCACGCCGCACGGCCACCGCTCACGTGATCGAGTGTACCGATCAGCCGCGCGAGGTTGTACGGATGATGGTAGGTCGTCGAGACCGTTGCGACGAGGCCGATCCGCGAGGTGGCCTGGCTCAATGCCGCGAGCGCGACGATCGGTTCCTGGCTGCCGGTGATGCCGGCAAGACCGGCCGCATCCGCCTGCAAGAGATCAGCCGTAAAGAGGCCTGTGACCTTGTGCGCTTCCGCCTTGCGTGCAAGCGCCGCCGCACGGCGTATGCCCTGTGCCGCGTCGGTATCGCCGCTCGCATACAGCACGCTCGCCGCGCCCACCAATGTCTTCAGCCGTCTACGCGCGCCGCTCATGATGCCGTCCTGTCTATCCGATCAATTGATGTTTTGCGCCGGCGTGACGACACCGATGTCCGTCACGCGGCAATCGGACATAGTGTGCAATCACCCCCCTCCAATCGAACAAATATTTTCGGCTTTCCATATTCCTCTTCATTGTTTGACCGTTCGGTTTGCGAAGAAAAATAATTTTGTGCACCGAAATTGACTGGGCGGCTGCGATCGATGCCCGCTCTCCCTCAGCATGACACTACCCACGAGCCACTCCGATCCTGCACAGCGCGAACCCGCTTTCCGCCTGAGCGTTCTCGACAAGAGCCCGATTGCGGCCGGCGAAACCGCCGCCGACGCGCTCGCGCGCAGCGTCTTTCTGGCACAAGCCGCCGAGGCGTGGGGCTATCACCGTTACTGGCTCGCCGAGCATCACAACTCCGCGGGACTTGCGTGCCCGTCGCCCGAAATCCTCGTGGCTTATGTGCTTGCGCAGACGCGCCGCATCCGCGTTGGATCGGGCGGCGTGATGCTGCAGCATTACAGCCCGTACAAGATCGCGGAAAATTTCAACCTGCTGGCTTCGCTTGCACCAGGCCGTGTCGACCTCGGCGTTGGCAAGGCGCCCGGTGGACTGCCCTTGTCGACGCGCGCACTGCAACACGCCTTCGATGCAGGCCGCCGCCCGGATTTCGCCGAACTTGCTTTCGAACTCAAGCGGTATCTGTTCGATGCCAAGGCACCGGCTTCGGGCGAAGCCGATGAGGCGAATGGCGAGAGCGACGAGAAAGCGCTGCGCGCGACGCCATTGCCGCCCGCTCCCGTGCAACCCTTCTTGCTCGGCGCGAGCGCCGAAAGCGCGACGCTCGCGGCTCGCCTTGGCTGGGACTTTGTCTACGCTGCGCATATCAACGCGGCGACCAGCGATCTCGAGCGCGCATTCGACGCTTACCGCTCGCTATCGGGCGGCCGTGCGCCGCTGCTCGCGATTTCGATCGTCGTGGCCGAAACGGCGGCCGACGCCGCGCAGCTCGCAAGCGGCTTCCAGCGCTTTCGTGTGCAGGTTGGCGAGGGTGCCGCGGTCAACGTCGCGAGCCTCGAGCAGGCGCACGCATTCGTGCGCCAATCGGGCGGCGGTGCGCACCGCATTGAACAACGCGAAACGCGCATCGTGCACGGCACGCGCGAGGACGTGCTGCGCGAACTCGACGCACTGCATCGCCGCCATGGCATTGACGAATTCGTCGTGGACACGCCGATCATCGACGCTACACGCCGCATAGCGTCGCTCGGACTGCTTGCAGACGGCAACATTCCTCTTCCACACGCGAGCCCATCCTCCGCCCCCGGCATTCACCCTTCGCTCGCCGTGACAGAACAATGACCGACAAGATCCGCATTGCGGGCCAGGACGATGTGCCGGCCCTCTACGACCTGCTACAGCAGGCCTACGCACCGCTTGCGCGCGAAGGCGTTCACTTCACGATCACGCGCTCACCGGTCGGGCGCGTGGCGCAGGCGGTCGCAAGCCAGACGACGTTCGTGCTCGAGCGCGAAGTGGTCGGCGGCGGCACAGCGCTTGCCGCGACGCTGACCGTGCGCTTTCCCTGGTCGCCCGAAGGCAACCGGCTCGCACCCTGGCCGTTCCTGCACTGGTTTGCCGTCGCGCCCGCGTTCAAGCGCCAGGGCCTTGGCAACGTGCTGCTCGATCATGTCGAAACGCAGTTTCTGCGCGCGCAGGTCAAGGCGCCCGCAACGTGGCTCGCGACCGCCGTCAATCACCCCTGGCTCGCCCCGTTTTACGAGCGTCACGGCTATGAACCTTTTCATCGCTCGACCAACGCGCTCGGCACGCCGCTGGTCTGGCTGCGCAAGATCCTTATTCCCGAGCTTTACAGCGAGCCGGTTGCAGCCGGCGCACGCGATCCCCAAGCCGCATGATAGCCCGCGCGCAACCGCCTTCCCCTGATCGACCGACCCACTGCTCAAGGTACTCACCGATGACGTTTTCATTCCCGGCGCAAGCCTCTTGCACCTCGCGCCGAACCGCGGCGGCGGCGGTCCTGCTCGCCCTCGCGCTGCCGCATCCGACGCTCGCGGCAGGCCAGCCGGTCACCGGCGGCACGCTGACGTGGGGCGTGGAAACCGAGCCGCGCACGCTCAATCCGCAACTGAACGGCCAGGACAAGGTCGTGCTGCTGCTGCGCAACGCTTACGAAAGCCTGCTGGCGCAAAAGCCCGACGGCAGCTTCGTGCCGTGGCTCGCCGCCGGCTACAAAGTCTCGCCCGACGGCAAGACTTATACCTTCACGCTGCGCGACGGTGTCAAGTTCACGGACGGCGCACCGTTCGACTCGAAGGCCGTGGCCCGCAACTTCCTCTATGCTCGCGACCTCTCCTACTCCGGCGGCAGCAACCTCGCGCGCCTGATTTCGCACGTTGCCGACGTCAAGACACCCGACGCGCACACGGTCGAGATCACGCTCGACGCGCCGTACGCGCCGTTCCTGACCTTTGCCGGCTCCCTCCCGCTCCTCTCGCCGAACGCGTTCGACAAGTCGAGCCTCAAGTCGGGCGGCACCGACATCGCAGGAACGGGCCCATTCATCCTGCGCCGCTACGTGAAGGGGCAGGAGATCGAGTTCGACAGGAATCCAGATTATCGATGGGCGCCGACAACCAGCGGCCATCAGGGGCCGGCGTATCTTGACCGCGTGGTTTATCGCTTCCTGCCTGAATCGTCGGTTCGAACGGGCGCGCTGCTGTCCGGGCAGGTCGACGTGATCGAAGGCGTGTCGGGCAACGACGCGGGGCTGATCCGCAGCAATCCCGACCTCACGTATCAGCATGCGCTGAACACCGGGACGCCCTACTCGCTGTTCCTGAACGTCACCTACGGCGCGGCGCAGGACGCCAATGTGCGCCGCGCGTTGCTCGAAGGACTCGACGTAAGCGGCATCGTCCAGTCGGTCTACCGCGGCGAACGCACGCGCGCATGGGGCATCACCTCGCCGATCGATCCGCTCTACGACCACAGCATCGAAAAGAGCTACGGCAACAATCCGAAGCTCGCCAATGCGCTGCTGGACGCAGCGGGCTGGACCGCGCGCGACAGCGCCGGCTACCGCGCGAAAAACGGCGAGCGTCTCACCATCGCGGTAATCCAGGCACAGGCGACCGTGCGCGACCAGCGCGACGTGCTGCTGCAGGCGTTGCAGGCGCAGGCGCGTCAGCGGCTCGGCGTCGATCTGAAGGTGCAGTACGTCGACGACGGCACCTATGCGGATGCGCGCAAGAGCGGCAAGTTCGGCTCGATCGCGAACTCGAACACACCGCCGGACGGGATCGATATCGAAGGCCACTACCTGCCCGTCGATCACGGCGGCGCGCTCAATTACAGCCGCGCGTCGGCACCGGAACTGAGCCGCTGGCTGCAGGCCGCTGCGCAGACGCAGAACGCCGGCGAGCGCAAGGCGCTGTACGGCCAGTTGCAGCACTTCGCGATCGACCAGCAGGCGTTCGCCGTGCCGCTCTACGAGCCGGAAGACCAGATCGCCGCCGCGAAGACGGTCCAGGGCCTCGGCTTCCGCTCGTATGCGCAGATGCCCGAAAACCCCTATGACGTGTGGATCAAACGCTAACCATGACGATGTCGATGTCAACGCCTCTCGCCATGGCCAGGTCCGCGCGCTGGCGGCGCAGGGTCGCCGCCGGGGGAATCGCGCTTGCGGCAACGGCCACTGGCGGCGTCAGCGCCGCGCCCGCTTCGTGCGGCACGCTGACGTGGGGCATCGAGACCGAGCCGACGACCCTCAATCCGCAACTGAACGGACAGGCGAAAGCGGAACTGATCCTGCGCGCGAGCTTCGAGTCGCTGCTCGCGCGCAAGCCCGATGGCACCTATGTCCCATGGCTCGCGACTGGCTACACGGTCTCGCCGGACGGCAAGACGCTGACGTTTGCACTGCGCGACGGCGTGAAGTTCACCGACGGCCAGCCGCTCGACGCCGCAGCGGTCGCGAAGAACTTTCTCGAGGTGCGCGACCCGTCTTACTGCGCCGGTTCGAGCTATTGCGGAATCGCGTCGCGCCTCGCCGGCGCGCGTTCCGTCGATGCGCGCACCGTTCAGCTCACGTTGAACGAGCCCTACGTGCCGTTCCTCTCATTCGCCGCTGGGCTCAAGCTCATCTCGCCCGCCGCCTATGCCTCGCCGCAACTGAAATCGGGCGGACGCGAAGTCGCGGGCACCGGACCGTTTATTCTCACGGCCTGGCGCAAGGGACAGGAAGCCGATTTCGTTCGGAATCCAGATTATAAATGGCCGCCGGCTACGACGACCCATCAGGGCACGGCATACCTCGACCGAGTGGTCTACCGCTTCCTGCCCGAGTCGTCGGTGCGCACCGGCGCGCTGCTGTCCGGCCAGGCCGACGTGATCGAGGGCATTTCGGGCAACGACGCCACATTGCTCGAAAAGCAGCCGGACCTGCGCTACCTCCATGCGCTGAACACGGGCTCGCCGTACTCGCTCTATCTGAACGTGGCCTACGGCCCCACCCAGGACGTGCGGGTGCGCCGTGCGCTGTTGCAGGCGTTCGATCTCGACACTCTCGTCGCCGCGATCTATCGCGGCAAGCGCACACGCGCCTGGGGCATCACCTCGCCGGTCGATCCGCTGTATGACCGCAGCATCGAGCACAGCTACGGCAACAATCCGAAGCTTGCCAACGCGCTGCTCGACGAAGCGGGCTGGACCGGGCGCGACACCGGCGGCTACCGCACGAAGGACGGACGGCGGCTGTCGATCGACGTCGTGCAGGCGATCGCCACCGTGCGCGACCAGCGCGATGTGCTGTTGCAGGGACTCCAGGCGCAGGCGCGCCA
Source organism: Paraburkholderia sp. BR10141 (assembly GCF_056155635.1). Classification (NCBI taxonomy): domain Bacteria; kingdom Pseudomonadati; phylum Pseudomonadota; class Betaproteobacteria; order Burkholderiales; family Burkholderiaceae; genus Paraburkholderia; species Paraburkholderia sp. BR10141. The sequence goes on from NZ_JBMIQH010000017.1 coordinate 54,127, forward strand.
GCGGCTCGGCGTCGAGCTGAAAATCCGCTATGTCGACGCGGGCACCTATGCCGACGTGCGCAAGACCGGCAAGTTCGGCGCCATACCCAACTCGAACACCGATACCGACGGAATCGATACAGAAAACCACTACCTGCCCATCGACCGCGGCGGCGTGATCAATTACAGCCGCACGGCGGACCCGCGCCTGCTCGCGTGGCTGAACGAAGCCGCGCAGACGCGCGACGACGCGGCGCGCGAGCGCATCTACGCGCGACTGCAACACACGGTGATCGTCGACGAGGCCTACGCAATTCCGCTCTATCAACCCGAGGACGAGATCGCCGCCAGCACGCGCGTGCGCGGCCTGGCGTTCCGCAGCTTCAAGCAGATGCCGGAAGCGCCTTACGACGTCTGCCTCGATTCGCGCTGACGCGAGACGTGCGGCGCGCACCGGCTTCGCCAGCAGGAGAACTTTCGACCATGACCCACCCGACTCCCTTACCGCTGCCCGACGAGAGCGTACCCCGCCCGACGGCGCCGCTTACGCGCGTGCGCCGCACGTGGTTGCGCTCGCCGGTCGCGACGCGGCTCGTGACCGGCGTGCTGGTGTTGTGGGCCGCGATCACGCTGTCGTTCGTCGCCGTGCATCTCGCGCCCGGCGATATCGTCAGCATCCTGATCGGCGAGCAACTGAACACGCCCGAGATTGAAGCCGCGATCCGCAAGGAATGGGGCCTCGACGAGCCCGTATCCCTGCAATACCTGCACTACCTGTGGCGTGTGTTGCACGGCGACTTCGGCCGCTCGTACGTCCTGAACACGGACGTCGCCCCGCTCGTGATCGGCCAGCTCTGGCCCACGCTCAAGCTCACCAGCGCCGCGCTGGTCGTCGCGGTCGTGTTCGCCGTGGGGCTCGCGGTGCTGACTGCGGGGCGCCGCTTCGGCGCCCGCGCCGCCTCAGGCGTGGAGCTGCTGCTCGCTTCGACGCCCTCATTCTGGCTCGGCATCATGCTGCTTTTCGTGTTCAGTTTCACGCTCAAGCTCTTCCCCGTGGCCGGCGACCGCGGCTTCTCCTCGCTCGTGCTGCCGGCGCTCTCGCTGGGGCTCGCGCAAGGCGCGGTGATTGGCCGCATATTGCGCAAGGGCATCGAGCGCGCGCTCGACGAGCCGTACGCGCTGACCGTGCGCGCGTGGGGCATTGGCGGCTTCGCGCTGCGCCTGCGCCATGCGCTGCGGCACGCCGCGTTGCCGGCAGTCACGCTCGCCGGCTGGCTCGTGGGCGGCTTGTTGAGCGGCGCGGTCATCACCGAGCAGGTGTTCGGGCGCCCAGGGCTCGGCAAGGTGACCGTCGATGCCGTGCTCGCGAAGGACATGCCCGTGATCCTCGCGATCGCGATCCTCTCCGCAGCGATCTACGTCGTCCTGAGCACCGCCGTCGACCTGCTCTATCTCTTGATCGATCCGCGCCTGCGCGACCCGCGCGCGCGGCGCTGAACCGGAGGCTTCACGATGTCAGTTCCTCTCGACCTGCCATTGCGGGCGCGCGCGGGTTGGCGTGCCGCCAGCTGGATATGGCGTCATCCCGGCCTTGCGCTTGCGGCGCTCTGGCTCCTTCTCAACGTCATCGCCGTCGCCGCGCCCGAATGGCTGACCCGCTATGATCCGCTCGTGGCGGACCCAGTCTCCGCGCAGCTCAGCGCCAGCGCCGAGCATTGGCTAGGCACCGACCAGCTGGGCCGCGACATCTTTGCGCGCGTCGTCTACGGCGCACGCTACTCGCTCTCGATCAGCGCGGCGGCGATCGCCATCGCGACGCTCGCAGGCACCGTGCTTGGGCTGATCGCCGGCCTCGCGCGCGGCTGGCTCGACGAGCTGATCACGCGCTTTCTCGACGTGGTGTCCGCCTTTCCGGACCTCCTGCTTGCGCTCATGCTGATCTCGTTCACGGGCCCCGGCGCCGTCAATCTCGTCTTCGCGCTTGGCGTCGCCTCGATTCCGCGCTTTGCGCGCGTTGTGCGCGCGCAGACCTTCGTCGTCGCCGAATCGGGGTATGTGGAGCAGGCGCGCACGTTCGGTCTCGCGCCGGCCGTGCTGGTCTGGCGGCACGTGTTGCCGCACGCCATTGCCCAGGTGCCCGTACTTGCCACGATCGGCCTCGGCACCGCGATCATCGGCACATCGGGCCTGAGCTTTCTCGGCATGGGGCCGCAGCCGCCCACGGCCGAGTGGGGACTGATGCTCGCCGAGGGCCGCAACTATCTGTACAACGCATGGTGGATCGCGGTCTGGCCCGGCGTGGCGATCACGGCCGCCGTCATTGCTGTGAACGCGCTCGGCGGCTACTGGCAGGCGCGTTTCGAACGCCGGGAGGTCGCATGACAGCCGCTGCCACTGCCAATCTCGCCGCCCGCGTGCGCGTTGGGTCTGCCACGGAAGGCAGCCTCTCAGCGCCGGTCCCGCTACCCGCCGTGATTCATCCGTTCACCGCGCCGCCGGGCGAACCGCTCGTGCGTATCAAAAACCTTAGCATCGCGTTTCATGAGCGGCACGCCGCGCGCGCCGCCGTCGAATCACTGAGCCTGAGCGTGCATGCGGGCGAGTGCGTCGCGCTCGTCGGCGAATCGGGCTCCGGCAAATCCGTCACCGCACGCAGCCTCGTCGGACTGAACGGCCCGAAGGCGCAAACACAGGCCGAGCGCTTCGAGATCGCGGGCGAGGACGCAAGCCGCTACCGCGAGCGCGACTGGCGCGGCATACGCGGCCGCCGCATCGGCTACGTGCTCCAGGACGCACTGGTCTCGCTCGATCCGCTATGGCGCGTGCGCAACCTCGTAGCCGAATCGCTGCATAGTGTGCGCTCGCGCGACATCCACCACCGCAGCGTCGAGATCCTGCGGGCGGTGGGCATCGACGAACCCGAGCGCCGGCTGCCGCAATACCCGCATCAACTGTCGGGCGGCTTGCGGCAGCGCGTACTGATCGGCACGGCCATCGCGGGCGGCGCTTCGCTGCTGATCGCCGACGAGCCCACCACAGCGCTCGACATGACCGTCCAGCGTCAAATCCTATCGCTGCTGCGCGCCCGCCGCGACGCCGGCGACGCGCTGCTCCTCATCAGCCACGACCTCGCCGTGGTCGCGGAACTGGCAGACCGCGTGCTCGTCATGCGTGCGGGCCGCATCGTCGAAGAAGGGCCGACGCGCGACGTGCTGGGGCGCCCAGCGCATCCTTATACGCGGCAGCTGCTCGCCGCGATTCCCGTGCCCGCGTCGCGCGGCTACCGGCTCTCGGGCGACGCGGGACCTGGCGCCGCCACGGCCGAGGCACGGGTTGCGCTGCCGGCGAAGCAGATTGTCGACGATGCCCGTGTGCTTTCAGTCGAAGCGATCACGAAGCGCTACGGCGGCGACGACAGCGCGCCCCCCGCCGTCGACGACGTGTCGTTTTCGCTCGCCAAAGGCGAAACGCTCGGCATCGTCGGCGAATCCGGCTCGGGCAAGTCGACGGTCGCGCGCATCGTGCTGGGCCTGACCACTCCCGACAGCGGCCGCGTGACGCTCGACGGCCAGCCCTGGAGCGGCGTGCCCGAATCCGCTCGGCGACATCGGCGGGCCGGCCTGCAGCTCATTGCGCAGGACCCCTATAGCTCCTTCGACCCGCGTTATACGGTCGGCCAGCTCATCGGCGAGAGCCTCGACGCGGTCGGCATTCGCGGCGACGCGCGGCGACGCCGTGTGCTGCAACTGCTCGACGAGGTGCGGCTCGGGGCGGGCTGCTACGACCGCTACCCGCGCGAACTCTCCGGCGGCCAGCGCCAACGCGTGGCGATTGCGCGCGCATTCGCGCCGAACCCGGCGCTGCTCGTTGCCGACGAACCGGTGAGCGCGCTCGACGTATCGATCCAGGCGCAGGTGCTCGACCTGCTTGCCGACATGCAGTCCGAGCACGGCACGGCCATGCTGTTCATTTCGCACGACCTCGGCGTGGTTCATCACGTTGCCGACCGCGTGCTCGTGATGCGGCGCGGCCGCCTGGTCGAGAGCGGACCTGTCGGGCAGGTATTCACTGCGCCAACGCATGCCTATACCGCCTCGCTGCTCGATGCGCTGCCAAAGCTGCCCAAGTCGGCTCAGCAGGGCGAACCGCCCACTTCCGCGTGACGTCCCACACGCCCTCTATCTTGCACACCATGAGCCAATCGACCACAAATCCCCAACGTCAGATTCACCTCGGCGCGATCATCCAGGGCGCTTCGGGCAACATGTCCGCATGGCGGCATCCCGATGCGATCGCCGATGCCAGCATCAACGTGAACTTCGTTCGCGAGCTGGCGCGCGAGGCCGAGAACGCGAAATTCGATCTGCTGTTCGTCGCCGACGGGCTGCACATTAACGCGAAGTCGATCCCCCACTTCCTGAACCGCTTCGAGCCGCTCACGCTACTTTCGGCGCTCGCGTTCGCGACCACGCGCATCGGCCTCGTTGGCACGCTCTCGACTTCGTACAGCGATCCGTTCACCGTCGCGCGCCAGTTTTCGAGCCTCGATCACCTGAGCGACGGCCGCGCGGGCTGGAATGTGGTGACCTCCCCGCTGGAAGGCTCCGCGAAGAATTTCTCGCGTGACAAACACCCAGAACATGCACTGCGCTACCGGATCGCCTCCGAGTTTCTGGACGTGACGAAGGGGTTGTGGGATTCGTGGGAGGACGACGCCTTCGTTCGCGACAAGGCGAGCGGCGTGTTCTTCGATCCGGACAAGCTGCATGCGCTCGATCACGCGGGCGAGTTCTTTTCGGTTGCCGGCCCGCTCAATATCGGCCGCTCGCGCCAGGGCCGCCCGATCCTGTTCCAGGCGGGCGCTTCCGACGAAGGAAAGGCGGTTGCGGCGAGCCATGCGGACGCGATCTACACGCGCCAGGAAACGATCGGGCTTGCACAGGCCTTCTATGGCGACGTCCAGAAGCGGCTCGCCGCCCACGGCCGCGCAGCCGGCAGCCTGAAGATCTTCCAGGGCATCAGCGTGATCGTGGCGGATTCGGCCGTGCAGGCCGAGGACCAGTATCGCGAAACCGCACGGCTCGTGACGATCGAGAATGCGCTCGACTACCTTGGCCGCTACTTCGATCACCACGATTTCTCGCAGTACCCGCTCGACGCTCCATTTCCCGACATCGGCGAACTGGGCAGCAACCAGTTCCGCAGCACGACCGACGCGATCAAGCGCAACGCGGCCGAGCGCCGGTTGACGCTGCGCGAGGTCGCGTTGGAAGCCGCAACGCCCAGGCCCAGCTTTCTCGGTACGCCCGAACAGGTCGCCGATGGCTTGCAGGCCTGGGTCGAAGCGCGCGCGACCGATGGCTTCATCGTGCGCGGCGGTACACCGCTCGCGTTCACCGAATTCGCGCGTAAGGTGGTGCCGATCCTGCAGGAGCGTGGTGCCTACCGGCGCGACTATGCAGGCACGACGCTGCGCGAGCATCTTGGGCTCGACTATCCCGTGAACCGCTATGCGCTGACCGCATGAATAACCATATGAAGTTTCATTCTTTTCCAAAAGCGCGCGTGGTGACTAGCGTGAAAGAATCATGAGCGACGTTTCCTCTTCTCTTCCTGCTTCGGTCGCATGGATTGCCGGGGTGGGCGCGAGCGCCGGCCTGGGCGCGGCGCTCGGGCGCCACTTCGCCCGAGCAGGTTACACGGTCGTGCTGACCGGACGCACGGCGCCGCGTGTGGAAGCGCTCGCCGCGGAAATACGCGCGCAAGGCGGCCGCGCCCACGCAGCACCCGGCGACGTGGCAAACGAGCAGGATCTCGCGCGCATCGCGCAACTTCTGACGAGTCACGGAATTCTGCGCAGCGCGATTTTCAACGCGGGCAACGCCGTACGCGCGCCAACGCTCGAACTCGAAGTCGCGCAGTTCGAGTCCGCGTGGCGCACAAACGTGCTAGGTGGCTTCGTGTTTGCCCGCGCCGCCTTGCCCCTTCTGCTGGACGCCCCGGACGCCGCGACGAACCCCTCGGGCGCCGGCAGCCTCATCTTTACCGGCGCGACCGCGTCGCTGCGCGGGCGGCCGCCGTTCGCCGCGTTCGCAGCGGCGAAAGCGGGCCTGCGCTCGCTGGCCCAAAGTCTCGCGCGCGAATTCGGACCGCGAGGCGTGCACGTGGCGCACGTCGTCATCGACGGCGGGATCGACGGCGAACGGCTGCGAAGCGCCGCGCCCCAGCGCGCTCAAGACGCAGGGCCGGACGGTCTGCTGCAACCCGAAGCTATCGCCGAAAGCTATTGGCAGTTGCACCGCCAGGCCCGCAGCGCCTGGACACAAGAGCTGGATCTGCGCCCGTGGCGCGAACCGTTTTGATCAGGATGACTTATGAGCACAGTGCTATCGGTCCCCTCGCCTCTTTCGCGAACGTCTGCCGTCGAGGCGGAACTCAACTATCTCGCGCCGGGCAACGCCCGGCCGGTCAATTACACGTTCGAGCCGCCGGAGGGAACGGCATGGAGTTCGGGCACGCTCGACCCACGCCGCGTGACGATACGTAACGCGCGTCCGCTTGCAGAGGCCGGCGAAATCTCGCTCGACCGCAATGGCTTTCAGCTCGTTTCGCATCGGAGCGCAGTGAGCGACTACAGCGACGAAAGCCTGATCCGCCTCGTGTATCGCCCCGAGGCCGAGGCGTTGCTGCGCGACATCACGGGAGCCGAAAAGGTCGTCATCTTCGACCACACGCTGCGTGACAGCGCGAGCGGCTCACGCGGCAACGCCACACTTCGCGAGCCTGTGCGGCGCGTGCATAACGATCAGACTTTCGTGTCCGGACCGCGCCGGGTGCGCGATCATCTCGATGCCGAAGAAGCGCAACGGCGGCTGGGGCATCGCTTTGCGATCGTCAACCTGTGGCGGCCGCTCAGCGTGGTGGAACAACTGCCGCTCGCGCTGTGCGACGCGCGCTCGATCGCGGCCGGCGATCTCGTGCCGACCGACCTTCTCTACCGCGACAAGACCGGCGAGACCTATTCGTTTCTCGCGAACCCGCAGCATCGCTGGTACTTCTTTCCCCGTCTGCGCCCCGACGAAGTACTACTGCTGAAAATCTACGATTCTCTGGAGGACGGCACGGCGCGGCTCACCGCTCACACCGCTTTCGAGGACCCCACCAGTCGTGCGGACGCGGCGGCGCGGCGCAGTATCGAATTGCGCGCGCTTCTGTTCTGGCCCGCGGGCTCAGACACGCATTGACGAATGGCGCTGCGAGTCGCGCCATTCGTCTGTGGCCACCGAAGACACGCGGCCGACTCGCCACCCTCACTAGTACCTATTGCAACGACACGCCGTCGAAACGGTGGCTGCCCAACGGCGAGAACACGAGCCCGTCAACGCGCTTCGAAGCTGGCAGCGAGACGATCGAGTGCGCGATCGGCGTAAATGGCACCTGTTCCTTGAAGACGACCTGGGCGCGCTCATAAAGCGCCGCACGCTCGCTCACATTCGCATCCGCACGCGCCTTTTCGATGAGCGAGTTGAACGACGGGTCGCACCACTTCGAGACGTTGCTGCCATGCACCGCATCGCAGCCGAGCAGCGCGCCTAGCCAATTGTCCGGGTCGCCGTTGTCGCCCGACCAGCCGTAGAGCAACGCGTCGTGTTCGCCGTCCTGCTTGGCGCGGCGGTTGTACTCGCCCCACTCATAGCTCACGATCCGCGCGTGAACGCCGATCTTCTCCCAGTCCTGCTGGATGAGCTGCGCCATCAGTTGTGCGTTCGGGTTATAGGGGCGCTGCACCGGCATGGCCCAAAGCGTAATCTCGAAGCCATTCGCCAGCCCTGCCTGCGCAAGCAGTGCGCGTGCCTTCGCAGGATCATACGGCGCGTCCTTGAGCGCATTGTTGTAGGACCATTGGGCAGGCGGCATCGGGTTCGTCGCAATCTTCGCGTTGCCTGCGAACACGGCCTGAATAATGGCGGGCTTGTCGATCGCCATGTCGAGCGCCCTGCGCACTTCCACGCGATCCAGTGGCGGATGCTGCGTGTTGTACGCCACAAAGCCCACGTTGAAGCCGACGCCGGAAACGACCTTGAGCGTCGGATTGCGCTTGACGACCTCCAGATCAGCCGGACGCGGAAACACCGATACGTGGCACTCGCCGCTCGCGAGCTTCTGGATGCGGACCGCCGGATCGGGCGTGATTGCGAATACGAGGTGTGCGAGCTTGACGTCCTGCGTTCGCCAATAGTCGGGATTGGCGTCGTAGCGGATCAGTGCGTCCTTCTGGTACGAACGGAACGCGAACGGACCGGTCCCCACGGGCAACTGGTTGATATCGGCCTCGCGGTGCTGCGTACTCAGCTGCGCGGCGTACTCGGCTGAGAGGATCGACGCGAAGCTCATGGCAAGGTTGCGCACGAAGATCACGTCGGGCGTCTTGAGGTCGAAGCGCACTGTGTAATCATCGACTTTTTCGATGCGCGCGATATTCTTGTCGAACCCGAGATCGCTGAAATAGGGAAAACTCGTCGGATACGCCTTGCGAAACGGCATCTGCGGATCGAGCATGCGCGTGAAGGTGAAAATCACATCATCCGCGTTGAAGTCCCGCGTGGGATGAAACCACGAGGTCGTCTGAAATTTCACACCGTGGCGCAAATGAAACGTGTAGGTGCGTTGATCCGCTGAACTCTCCCAGCTTGTTGCGAGCGCGGGCTCGAGATCGAGTGTGCCGTTGCGGAACTGCACCAGCTCGTTGTAGACCGTATTCGTGCTCGCATCGAAATCGGTGCTGGTGGTGTGCTGCCCCGGGTCGAATCCCGCCGGGCTGCCTTCGCTGCAGAAAACCAGTGTTCCTTTGGGCGTGGCTTGCGCCGCATGAGGCAAAAGGAGCAGCGCCGCGGCGTTGCAAAGCGATATGGCGAGAGCCAGCGCGTGGCGCCGCGTGCGCGAGGGGATGGCGGCAAAAAGACGAAGTGGCATGGTGTTGTGTTGTACGAACGCTGCTCAATGCACCCTGGGAAAGCCGTGCCGTTCGGCAAGCAGCGCGAGAATCCGGTTCGTGTCGGTCACGAAGTGACGGCCGTTCACCGTTTGCACGTCTTCGGGAACCGCATGCTCGTCGCCGAGCACGAGCACGGGCAGCCCCTGATGTGCCTCGTCGAGCACCTCGATCACCACCGCACGCGGTCGCGTGAACGGCAGCCGCTTTACGTCGATGCGCGCGACGCGCTCGGGGTCGCTCGCAAGCAATCCTTCTATTGGCGCGCCGTGCGGACAGATGAAACGCTCGCCGGGACGGGCAGGGTCGGTAAAGCCAGGTTGCAGCAACAGCAGCAAGTCTCGACTCATGGTGTACTTACGCTCCGCTTTTGAAAGGGAAAATGTCCAAGGGTTGTCGTGTTCGTCCGCGCGCGGCTGCCATCCATGAATCGAGCCAGCCGCGCCGTTGAGTCAGCGCGTCGAGGCGAGCGCGTAACGGCTAATCCGTCGCGGCAAGCCAAGGTGGTCTCGCAGCGTCTCCCCGCTCAGGCGCCGGCTGTATCGGCCACGTGCTTCGAGCACCGGAATCACGTGTCTGACAAAGTCGTCGAGGCCCTCCGCCTGCACCGGAAAACCGAGGATGAAGCCATCGGCGGCGCCGGCGTCCATCCATCGGATCAGTTCGTCGGCAACCTGCTCGCCTGTGCCGAGGAAATGCGTCTTTGGCGTGGCGACGGCCAGCGCGACTTCGCGCAGCGTCGAGCCGTTGCGGCGCGCGTCGGCCTTGATGCGGTCCGTGGTCGAGCGAAAGCTGTTCTTGCCGAGGTCGCCAAGCTCCGGAAACGGCGCATCGAGCGGGTATTGCGTGAAGTCGTGATGATCGAAGTAGCGGCCAAGGTAGGCGAGCGCCTCGTCGACGCTCAGCAAGTCGCGGATCAGGCGGTACTTCTCTTCGGCTTCGTCGTGCGTCGTGGCGACGATCGGGCCGATACCGGGAAAGATCTTCACCTCGCTCGGGGCGCGCCCGTGGGCCACGGCGCTGCGGCGCACGCGCCCGGCGAACTCGCGAGTCTCTTCGAGCGAGGGCGAATGTGTGAACACGGCGTCGGCGTATTTGCCGGCGAGATCGATGCCGGCGTCCGACGAGCCGGCCTGAAAAATCACGGGCTGGCCCTGGGGCGAGCGCTGAATGTTGAGCGGCCCGGCCACTTCGAAGAAGCGGCCCTTGTGGTCGAGCGTATGAAGTTTCTCGCGATCGAAAAAGCGCCCGGTTTCGCGCTCGCGCACGAATGCGTCGTCGTCCCAACTATCCCAGAGCCCCTGCACGACTTCCAGGTATTCGTCGGCAATCTCGTAGCGCAGCGCGTGATTGGGGTGATCGCCGCCGTAGTTCTTCGCCGAGCCCTCCAGCGGGGACGTCACCACATTCCAGCCCGCGCGGCCGCCGCTGATGAGGTCGAGCGAGGCGAGTTGCCGCGCCACCGTGAACGGATGGCTGTATGAAGTCGAGATCGTGCCTGCGAGCCCGATCTTCGAGGTCGCAGTCGCCAGCGCCGAAAGCACGGAGATCGGCTCGAAGCGGTTCAGAAAATGGGGGATCGACTTTTCGTTGATGTAGAGGCCATCTGCCACGAAGGCGAACGCCAGGCCGTTGGCCTCGGCCTTCTGGGCAATTCCGGTAATGAAGTCGAGGTTGACACTGGCATCCACCGGATTACTTGGGTGCTTCCATGCGTTCATGTGGCCGCCGGGGCCATGCAGCATGATGCCGAAGGTGAGATTACGCTGGGTCATAGTCGTGTCCGATCATCAGAGTGGCATGAAGCAGTCAGCACACGCGGCGTCGAACGAAGCGTGGCCGCCACCCGCCGCGCAATCAACGATGCTCGCCTGGCGGTTCACGCGGGCGCAGGTCGTCGAGCGCATCCGTGGAAAACGGCTTCCGCAGGTCCTTGGCGAAGGGCAGACGCACGTGGACTTCTGGCGCAATCGAGCGATCGAACAAGGGGACGTAGCCTGAATCAATGTACAAGCCCCAGGCTTCCGGCTGCTTGAAGCCGGTGGTGAGATAAACACGGCGATACCCCTGGCTCAACGCGCGCGCCTCGAGTTCTTCGACGATGCGGCGTGCAAGACCCTGGCGGCGCTGGTCGGCGCGTGTCCAGACACGCTTGAACTCCGCTGTCCGAGCGTCGTAGCGCTTGAAGGCCCCGCCGCCAACGGTCTCGCCGTCGCGCACGAGCACGATGAAGGCACCCTCGGGCGGCGCGAACAACGCGGCCGGATAACGCGCCAACTCCTGCGCGGCCGAAGCCTCGCTGTCGGCGCGGTGATCGCGGTAGCGTGTTGCATATTCCCATTGCAGGCCGTCGATCAGCGGCTTTGCAACGGCTTCGAGCGGCGAGGTATCGATAATGCGGTAGGTCATCGTTGCGGCGTTCTCGTGGGACGGCAGATCCGGCTGCCAGATTACCCCCACCCGCATGCGCCATATAACCAAGCAATTCGAATATCGTTATCCAGATGAATTGCGTCTCTGAGGCATTTTCGTGCATCCAGCACAGACCCGTGCGTCTCGCTTCTCCGCTTCACGGCTCGTCGGGCTCGGCCAGATGAAAGAGGCAATCGCCGCGCTGCACCGAGGCAACCGCCCGTTGACACACCACCTCGCCCGAGGCCGCGAACGCCACCGTCAGCGGCTCGCGCAGAGGCGTTTCGGGAAAGTGAATACGCGCCGCAGGCTGCCCCGCGTGCACGTGTTCGCCGAGGTCCGCGAGCGGCTCGTACACGCCGCGTTCATACGCGTAGACGTAGTGCTGGGCAGACACGCGATAAAACCGCGTTTGGCCTGGCGGTTGCGGCGGCACGAGCGGCCCGGCCAGCACGCCAATCGCGCCAAGCAGGTGCAGCAGCCCTTGCCGCGCTTCGTGCAGGAGGCCCCGCTGAACGACGCCGGCACCGCCAAGCTCGGTGACGATCGACATGGCACCCTGACGGCGTGCAGCCGTCGCCGAATGGACCGGATTGGGCGCGTGAAGAAAGGCGCGCGGCAAGCCAAATGCGCCAAGGAGTGCCCGCAACTGCCGGCCTTCTTCTTCGTCGCGCGGCTCGATCGCGAGCATATTCGCACCGTGATAGAGCAACGAACTACCGCCTGAATGCAGATCCACGAGATATTGCGCACGCGCGAGCAAGGTGTTCTCGATGTAGTCGGCGATCATCTCGGTCGGCGTACCTAGTGGATTGCCCGGGAACGTGCGGTTCAGGTTGCCGCCGTCTAGCGGCGACGTGCGTGTTCCAGCCTCGGCTGCTGGAAAGTTGGCCATCGGCAGGAAAATGAGTTGTCCATGTATCCATTGTGGGTCGATTTCGCGCAGCAATTGCGAAACGAGCACCTGTCCCTCGTACTCGTCCCCGTGATTGCCGGCCATGAGCAGCACGACGGGCCCTTCGCCGTTGCGCACGGAACCGATTGGTATCGGAATCCAGCCGTACGCCGAGCGATGAACAGAATGTGGCAGTCGCAGATAGCCAACATGAAGGCCTTGCGCCTCGAGATCGATTTCGCTGCGAATTGGATTGACCATGCGTAATGCTCCGTGGCGCGTGGGCGAATGGACGTTATGGCGGAGACGACTTCACTCCGCGGAGGGCGGCAGATCCCGTCTCCCGTCAGGAAGCACCCTTACACACGGTCGCGCTGGGGTCGCGCTTTCGTGAAAGATGTCGTCGAGATATTGCAGCAATTCATCCGCAGCGATGAAGGCTGGGATCTGGATGTCGGCTCGGCGACGTTTGCCTTCCTCGCCAATATCGAAGACCGTCCATACCTCGGCTTTGCGTGCGACGGCTATAGCCCGGCCAAAGACATCGAAGCGATATTCCTCCGGCATGGTGAAATCCACCTCCAAAAGCAACTGCGTTCGCCGGATTCCCGCGGCCAGCTAACGGCACTTATCTGGCGATCAAGCAGCACACGGCGCAGGCGAGTCCGGCGGGGTCCTCGCGGCGGCGAGCGCGTGTGCAGGACACATCAGACTCGTCGAGTCTGCCAGCATAGGAAACACAACCGCGATACGGAACCAAGAATCGCTCAGAACGTAAGAAGCGGAATAAATATTCTCGCGTTGCTCATTGGACGTTATCTGCACAGTCGTCAAGCTGATTCGCGAGCCCGTTCAGACATGACCGACAGCTCGCCGCCCCGGACGCAGCGCAGCGACCTGTCGTAGTCCTCGCATGAATCGCATAGGGTCGTTGGGAAACGACTTCTGCGATTGTCCCTAATAGCGAATCCCCCGGATTGAAGGACGGTTACGTCGAGCGCGACGCACCGGTTCGATGCACGGTCGGTAGCCCTCATCGGCTCACCTGCCCCGCGAGTCAGATAGGCCTCTCCGACCGCATCGCCGCGTCGCTCGACGGACGCTGAGCCCGCACATGCCTTCACCGCGACTGATCCCACGCATCGCCGACCCGGTGCCCGTGATCCACCATCTCATGGCTTGCGATTAACCGCAAGCGAACAAAGCGCTTTTCCATGGCGCCACTCTTTCAGCATTCCTCCATAATCGGAAACGAGAATCGAAAGGGTGCTTGAAATGACGGATTCTTTTTAGCACGTTGCAGAACAGTGGTACGCTGCGGCTTTCATGCTATCGTTTATGAGCCGCAGACGGCGCGCCACGGCAACGGCGCTTCCGTCAACTGGCGTCAAGGCATGATCGCCGACGTACGCAGGGGGAATTCGAATTGCAATCCCGGCGGTAATCGGCATATTCCATTACTTGTCGGCCGGTTTGTCTCTGAAATCGCGGGATATAGACCGTGCCGGAGCAATGGAAATGAATGGAGACCCAAAGTGCACGACAAGATCGGGCTTTCGCCCAGTCCGGTTTTCGGATTAAAACATATTCAACAGACAACAATATTCCGTCATGGTTTCGAAACCAATTGAATCACTGAGCGTAGTTTCCGTAGGCAGCAAGATTCGCGGACTGCGCCAGAGACAGGGCCGTACGCTCGATGACATCGCCAGCGCTGCGCAGCTCTCAAAGCCGTTTCTCTCTCAGGTTGAACGCGATCGCGCCACCCCCTCGATCACCTCGCTCGTGAGCATCGCGAAGGCGCTGGGCGTGCCGGTAAGCTATTTCGTCGACGCGCCCACCGAAGCGGGCTGCGTGTGCCGTGGGCAGGATCTGAAATTTTTCGGCTTTGCCAATTCTGCCGACCTTTACGCACGCCTGACCAATCCGTCCGGCGGTCGCCAGCTCGAAGCCATTCTCGTGCGCATGCCGCCCGGCGAGCGCTCCAGCGAAGTCACCACGCACGCGGGTGAAGAATTCCTGCATGTGCTCTCCGGTGAAATGACCCTCACGCTGGAAGGACAGACATTCGTGGTCCGCGCGGGCGACAGCGCGCACTACGAATCGACAGTGCCGCACGCCTGGAGCAATACGTCTGATCAGGAAACCGTACTGCTCTGGGTGGGCACGCCGCGTCTGTTCTGATTTCCGCCCGCCCGCGCATTGGACCATCCGCCTGCTGCGCGGCGGCCAATCAGCCATAGGGGCATGGGGAGGTCAGGGCGCCTCCGTTTCGGCCTCTTTAGCCTGCGCTGTGTGCTCGCTTCGGCGCCGCGGTACCCGATGCACAGGTTTCGCCGCCACCCGCGATACCACCGCGTAGTAGAGCAATGGTGTGAACACGATTCCAAGCAGCGTCGCCGCAATCACGCCGCCCAGGACTCCCGTACCGATGGCGTGCCGGCCTTGCGCGCCGCCGCCCCGCGAGAACGCGAGCGGCAGCACGCCGAGCACGAACGCCGCAGAAGTCATCACGATAGGCCGCAGCCGTTCGACGCTCGCGCCCACAACCGCGGCGCGCAGCGGCAACCCGCCCGTGCGGCGCACGCTCGCGGCCTGCACGATCAGGATGGCGTTCTTCGCCGCAAGGCCGATTACGGTCACCATTCCGACCTTGAAGTAAATGTCGTTGGGCAGCCCGCGCAGGAGCATCGCGCTCACTGCGCCGAGCGCACCGAGCGGAACGACCAGCAGCACGGAAAGCGGCGTGATCCAACTCTCGTAGAGCGCCGCCAGCACCATGAACACCGCTAGCAGCGAGAGGCCGATGAGGAGCGGAGTCTGGCGAGCCGCCTGGACTTCTTCGAACGCGGCGTCGGTCCATTCGCCATACACGCCTTCGGGCAGAGCGAGCGCGAGCCGCGCCATTTCGGCCATCGCTTCACCCGAGCTATGGCCCGGCGCCGCGCGCCCCGTCACGTCGAGCGACGGATAACCGTTGTAGCGGCTCAGCATCACGGGGCCGAGCGTCCAGTGCGTGGCCGCGATCGACGACATCGCCACGGACCCGCCGAATGTATTTTGCACAGGCAGGTCGAGCAGCTGGCTGGCGTTCATGCGCGTGGGTGCGTCGGCGGCGACGATGACGCGGCGCATGCGCCCCCCTGCTGGAAAGTCGTCGACATAACTGGAGCCGAACGTGCTGCCCAGCACGTCCGCGATGCGGTCGAACGATACGCCATATGCGTAGGCCTTCTCGCGGTCGACTTCGAGCTCCACGCGCGGCCCGTCAGGCAGGTCCTCCGAGTGGACCTGCGCCACCATGCGGCTCTTGCCGGCCGCGTCGATCAGTTGGTCACGCGCGGCCTTCAATCCGTCCATGCCGACGCCCCCGCGATCCTCCAGCCGGTACGTAAAGCCCTCGGAGTGGCCGATGCCCGGCACCGCGGAAGGCAGCATAGCCTGTACGTCGCCGTCGAGGATGGTGCCGAATTGCTCGTTTAGCGTGTCGCGCACAGCCTGCGCGTCTATCTCGTCCTTGCCGCGCCGACCCCACGGCTTGAGTTCGACGAACGCCATCGCCACGTTCTGCCCGCTGCCTGCGAAGCTCCAGCCCACCACGCTCGTTACGTTGCCGACGGCCTGCTGCTTGCCGAGGATCGATTCCACGCGCTTTACCACATCGAGCGTGCGGGCCTGCGTGGCGCCCGCGGGCAACTGAATCATCACCTGCAACTGCCCCTCGTCCTCACTCGGCAGGAAGCCCTGCGGCAGCTTCCAGTACAACAGCGCCCCAACCGCGCACAGCACCACGTAGATCGCTAGCAGACGCGGGCCGCGCCGCAGTAGCGCAGCCACGACCGCCCGGTAGCCGCGCGAGGCCCGCGCCGCTTGCGCCGTCAAACCGCGCTCGGGCTTCGGCGTTCGCTTCGGCACCGTTAGCAGACTTGCACAAAGGGCCGGCGTTAGCGTGAGCGCCATGAACGACGAACACAGCATCGACGCGATCATCGTCACTGCGAACTGCCGGTAGATGCCGCCTACGTTGCCGTTGAAGAACAGCATCGGCACGAATACGGCGGTGAGCACCGCCGTCACACCGACGATCGCACCGCCAATGCGCTTCATCGCGGCGCGCGTGGCTTCGCGCGGTGCAAGCCCGCGCTCGTGCATCATGCGTTGCACGCTCTCCACGACAACGATCGCATCGTCCACGAGTATGCCGATAGCGAGCACGAGGCCGAACATGGTGAACACGTTGATCGACATCCCGGCCCAATACAGCGCCACGAATGCGCCCATTAGCGTAACGGGGATCACCACCGTGGGCACGAGCGTGGAGCGCAGGTCCCGCAGGAACAGCCACATCACCGCAAATACCAGCACTACGGCTTCGATGAGCGTGATCACCACTTCGTGAATCGCCACGCGCACGAAGTATGCGGTATCGAATGGAATTTCGATCGCTACGCCCGGAGGAAGACGTCTGGACAGCTCCGCGAGACGCGCACGAATCCTGTTCGAAGTTTCCAGCGCGTTGCCGCGTGGGCCGAGATGGATGCCCACGGTCGCCGCCGATCTGCCGTTCAGGCGCGAGTAGAACGAGTAGTCGGCGCGGCCCAGTTCCACGCGCGCGATGTCGCGCAAGCGCACGAGCGAGCCATCCGGCTTCGCCTTCAGCACGATTTGTCCGAACTCGTCGGGCGTTTCGAGTTGCCCCTTCACGCTCACCGACTCGGTGATTTGCTGCCCGTTCACGAACGGCGCGTTCCCGAGCGTGCCCGCTGTCACCGGCGAGTTCTGCGCGGCAATGGCCGCGTTGACCTCGGCCGCCGTGAGGCCGTATTCGCGCAGCTTCACCGGATCGAGCCAGATGCGCATGGCCTCGTCGGCGTCCCAGAGCTCCGCCGCGCCAACGCCCGGTGCACGCTTGAGATCGCGAAGGATGAAGCGGTTCAGGTAGTCACTGAGTTGCGCGGAATCGCGCGTGCCGTCGGTGGACGTGAGCGCGACGAGCATCAGGAACGTATTCGACGCCTTCTCCACGTCGATGCCCTGCTGCACCACTTGCTGCGGCAACCGCGCCTCGACCTGCTTCAGACGGTTCTGCACGTCCACGAGCGCGATGTCGGGATTGGTATCCGACGTGAAGGTCACGTCGATTTCCAGGTCCCCCAGCGCATCGCTCGTCGTTTCGTAATACTGCAGGCCTTCGGCGCCATCGAGGCTCTCCTCGATCACGCTCGCGACGTTGTTGCCCACCTCCTCCGCCGACGCACCCGGATATTCCGCGCTGATGACGATGCGCGGCGGCGAGAGCTGCGGATACTGTGCGACCGGCAACATGGGAATCGCGAGCACGCCCGCGACCATTATCGCGAGCGCGATGACCCATGCGAAGACCGGCCTGTCGATAAAAAAGAAGGGCACGCGCTCGCCGGTACGGTTAGGGGAACAAGGGGGAAGCGAACGGTGGTGCTTCCGCGTAGCGCGCCATATGAAGCGTATCGGCAAGTACGCCGGCGCGCATTGCGGCACCGCGCGAGCGGCCCTCTACGACGAAGCCGAACTTGCGATAGAGCGCGATCGCGGCTTCATTGTCGGCGAACACTTCGAGTTCGAGCCTGCGCAGGCCCAGCGAATGGTCGGCACAGGCGACGATCGCCGCCATCAGCGCGCTGCCCACGCCACGACGCTGCCAGGCGTCGTGCACGCCGAAGCCCACGCAAGCGCAGTGTGCGCGGCGCGCCTTCGCGACATCGAGCTGCGATTGTCCCACCACGCGTCCGTCGATATCGGCGCAAATCGTGATGCAGCCGGGCGCCCGGCTCTCATACCACGCACGCAAGGATTCGGGGGTGCGCCACCCGCTCAATAGCGTGCCGTGGCGCACACCTGGCTGATTCATCAAGTCGGCGATCGCATCGAAATCGGCGGGCTCGCAGGTGCGCACGCGGATAGTACCGGGTGACGCGAACGCGGGCGATGGTGTCGGGACGTGCATGGGGATCACTCCGGGGTGAGGGGCAGCGGATCGTGCAGGCGCGCCATCAAGAAGAAGTCGGCGAGTATTCCTTCGCGCAATACTGCGCCGCGCAAACGCGCCTCGACTTCGAAACCGCACTTTCGGTAGAGCGCGATCGCGGCAGCATTGTCGGTGTAGACGTGAAGTTGGAGCCGCCGTAGGCCCAGCCAGTTGTCGGCGAAGTCGAGGATTTGCTCCATGAGGAACGTTCCGACGCCCCGACGCTGCCAATCGTCGTGTACGTTTATGCCGATCTCGCCGACGTGCGCGCGGCGCAACTTCTGCGGATGCAGTTCAGCTTCGCCCACGATAGTCTCGCCCACCAACGCGCCGATGATGACGGCCGGCGATACCACGTTCGCGATCCACTCACGGGTCTGTGCGACCGAACTATACGGTGGCTCTGCATTGCCCCGCACTATTGAAGGGCTGTGCCCCAGCGCATGCAACGCTTCGGCATCACCGGGGCGCAATGCGCGCACGACGAGCCCCTCGGGTAAGCGCGACTGCATTGTTGTTTCCTTCTTGTTTGAGACGTCAGGGACGGTCAGGCAGGCTACAGCGTCAGTTCAAACGACTTCACCAGCACCCCGGGAAGCTGCATGCCGCCTGTCGCGCGTTGACCCCACGTGTCTTCGGACAGGCGCAGTTCGGGCTGCGCACCGAGACGCTCGAGGCGCTCGCCCAGCAGGCCGTAGAGACTGTCGTCGAAGCGCATCGCGTCTACCGGCGCAACGACACGCCCCTCCTCCACCCAGAACGTCGCAAAACGCGTCATGCCGGTCAGGCGGCAGCCCATGCGATCCGAGAAGTTCACGTACCAGAGGTTGCCGACGTACAGACCCGTGCCCAGCGCCGCGAGCACATCCGCGTCCGCGAGGTCGCCGCCCGGCATCGAAAGCGACGACGGCGCCTCGCTCGCCAGTGCACCGTTAGGGAGCAGGCCGTACTCGCGCGCCGTCCGGGCGTTTGTCAATTGCGCGACGCTCCTCCCCTCACGCACGAGCGGCACGCTTTCGCGCAAATAGCCGTCGTCGTTGAAGGCAGGTGTAATACCAAGTCCGAGCTCTTCAGTGATCGAGACGCGCGCGTCGAGCGAAAGCTCGCCGCCATGCAGCCGGTAAAGCGGGCTCTGCGACGTCGCCTGCGCGCGCGCCGAAAAGCCGCCCCACGCAGCAACGCCCAGCAGCTCTTCGAGCGCCGCTGGCGCGAGCCATGCACGGTACCGGCCCGGCCCGAGCGCTCGCGGCGCGAGCGCCAGCACGGGCAGGCGTGCCGCCGCCTCCTGTACCTTGCTGGCAAACTTCGCGTCGTCCCAGTTCTCGCCCGCATAGGTCGTCTTGATGGCGCGGCCGCCCGGATGATAGAGCGACCAGCTGAAGCAGAAGTTTTCGACTTCGTGCCAGCCACGGCTGCCGCAACTGGAGGCGAACCCGCGCGCGAGCATGCCGCCCGCGTAGAAGCCAACGAAGTCGAGCCCGCGCGCGCATTCGGCCACCACATGGATGAGGGCATGCGGATCCCGCAGCCGTCCCGTGCGCCGCGTCGAACGGTGCCACGCTGTCGTGTCGTAGAGCAGATGGGGATCATCAGGTGCATCACGCAGGTCCGAGCGAAGCGTTTGCAACGTCGCGCCCACATCGCGCAGATCCTGATCAGCGTTGCCGCAGATGTCGAGCGTGGAATACGCCTGGCGCGCGCCATCGATCATCCGCAGCGTGAGCTTGCCTTGGGAGACGAGTCCCATTTGCCGGACTTTGCCGCCGTTGAAACGAATGAAATCCGATTGCTCTCCGGCAAAGGAAGTGAGCGCCGTTTCACCAGCCAGCAACAACCCGTCGATCGCATCGGCGAGCATCATGAAATGCGAGTGCCAATCTACCGCCACACGCTCGCTTGCAAAGAGTACGTCGCTCATCAGGCGCCTCCAAAAACGTCTACGTTGCTGAAGACGCACGCCGGTGACGCGTGCCCCACACGAATGACCTGCGCGGGCTCTCCCTTGCCGCAATAAGGCGTGCCGTAGACCTCTCGGGTGCTCGCGTCGCCTACGGCGACGAGACTGCGCCAGAAGCTCGCCGAAATGCCGCGATAATTAGGCCGCTTGACGACCTGCGTGAGCTTGCCGTTCTCGATGAGCCGGCCATATTCGCAACCGAACTGGAACTTGTTGCGATGGTCGTCAATCGACCAGGACGTATTCGAAGTCATCAGAATGCCGTTGTCGATGCTTGCGATCATCGCGGCGAGTGTTTCGGTACCGGGCTCGATGTTCAGGTTCGCCATGCGGTCGATAGGCGGGCGATTCCAGTTGGCCGCGCGCGAGTTCGCGACCCCCGGCAGCCCGGCGCGCTGCTGCGAGAGTGCCCCACCGAGCGGCCGCTCCAGCACCCCGTTGCGGATCAGGTATTGCTTGCTCGCCGAACTGCCTTCGTCGTCGAACGCGTAGGTAGCGGCTTCTTCGCGCAGCTCCGGATCGAACGTCACATTCAGCAACGGGGAGCCGTACTGATAGCTGCCGAACATCTCCGGCTTCACGAAGCTCCAGCCAGCGAAGTTGCGCTCGTCGCCGAGAATCCGGTCCAGTTCGAGTGGATGACCGATCGATTCGTGAATCTGCAACATCATCTGGTCCGGCATCAGCAGCAGGTCGCGCGTGCCCGACGGGCAATTCGGCGCCGCGAGCAGTTGCAGCGCCTCGTTCGCCACACGGGCGCCAGCGCCATTGAAGCCGTGCCGTGCGAGTATCTCCAGACCTCCCTGCCCGAGCGCGCCGTGGTCGCCGGCAAGTGTTCGCACCTGCGTGTCGCCGTTCGCATGCGCGGCCACGCTCAGCCCTGGCATGAGGTAGCGAAAGCGCTGCTCGATGCTCACACCGTCGCTCGTGAGATAGAGTTGATCCGTGTGCGCGACGTGCATGCTCGCCACCCGCTCGACGATGCGCGAGTCGAGGTTCGCCGACGCGCATTCGTGCGCGAGTTGGCTGAGCCACTCACGGCGGGTGGGGAGCGGCGTGTCGATGTTCGGCGAAGCATAGCTGCCGCTCGCAACGGGCCGGGCAATGCGGCGGTAATCGATCAACGAGACTTGCGCACATGCGAACGCCCGCGCCGTGGCGATGTCGAGCGCACGCTGGAGCCCCTCTGCACTGAGGTCGGCCGTCGCCGCATAGCCGGCACCGGCGCCGGTCCAGGCCGTCAGCATTGCGCCCCGCTCGCGCACCACACGCAGCGGCTGCGCGACGTCGTTGCGCACCACGTGGTCCTCGACAACTTCGCCCGTCATGCGCAGCGACCAGAAATCGGCGCCGCTCTTCAGCGTGCGCGCGCCCTGCAGCCAACGCTCTTCGATCATGCGAACTTCTCCTGTAGCACCGCCGGCTCGTCCAGCATCGACGACGCCAGCAGCGATTGCGTGTAAGGATGAGACGGCGCGTGCAGCACGTCGAGCGTGTCACCCTGCTCGACGATGCGGCCCGCTTTCATCACGATCACACGATGCGCCATCGCGCGCATGACGGCCAGATCATGCGTGATGAACAAATAACTCAGCTTGTACTTCTTCTGCAAGTTCGTCAGCAGCGCGAGCACCTGTTTTTGAATCGAGACGTCGAGCGCGCTGGTTGGCTCATCGAGAACGATCAGTTCCGGTTCCACCGCCAGTGCACGCGCAATGGCGATGCGCTGGCGCTGTCCGCCAGAAAATTCGTGGGGGTACCGCTGCATCGAATCGGCGGGCAGGCCCACTTCCTCGAGCAGCGATGCGATACGCATACGTCGCGCCGGTCCGTCAACCTCCGGTCTGTGCACGGCCAGCCCCTCTCCGACTATCTGCTCGATCGTCATGCGCGGAGAAAGCGAGCCGAATGGATCCTGAAACACCACCTGCATGCGCGAGTACAGTGCGCGGCGGGCCCTCGCCTTGCGTTGCGCCGAGAGCGCGACCCCGTCGATGCGGATCTCGCCCGCTGCCGCGCTTTTCAGGCCGAGCACGGTGGCCGCGAGCGTCGATTTGCCCGAGCCAGACTCGCCGACGATACCGAGCGTTTCGCCGCGCCGCAGCGTCAGGTTCGCTTCGTGCAAGGCACGGAAAGTCGAACTGCCGAACACCGAGCGCCAGCCTTTGACCGCCGTGCGGTAATCCACGGCGAGGCCTTTCACGTCGAGGATGGGCGGCGCATCCACCGCGACCGGCGCCACCTCGCGACGCGGCTCGCTATCGAGAAGGCGCTGCGTGTAGGGATGCTGCGGGTTCGAGAAAAGCGCCGCGGTCGTGTTCGTTTCGACGAGGACGCCCTTTTCCATTACCGCCACGCGCTGCGCAAAGCGCCGCACGAGGTTCAGGTCATGCGTGATGAGCAATATGGCCATGCCACGCGCTGCCGCCTCCTGCTCCTGCAGGTCGATCAGCAGATCGACGATCTGCTGGCGGACGGTCACGTCCAGCGCCGTGGTGGGCTCGTCGGCGAGCAAGAGGCGCGGGCGGCACGCGAGCGCCATCGCGATCATCGCACGCTGGCGCTGTCCGCCGGACAGCTGATGCGGAAAGCTGTCGATGCGGCGCTCCGGTTCGGGAATGCCGGTCCGCCGCAGCAACTCGACACCGCGCTCGCGCGCCGCGCCGGCGCTGAGCCCCTCGTGCAGACGCAGGCTTTCGGCAATTTGCTTGCCGATCGTGTACAGCGGATTCAGGGCGGTCATCGGCTCCTGAAAGATCATGGCGATATCGGCTCCGCGAATGCCGCGCATCTCCTGCTCGGTTTTCTGCAGCAGATCCTCGCCGTCGAACTGCATGCGCCCAGTGAATCTTGCATGCTCGACGAGGCCGAGGATCGACAGCGCCGTCACGCTCTTGCCCGAGCCCGATTCGCCGACGAGCGCCACGCGTTCGCCGCGCTCGATCGAGAGACTCAGTTCGCGCACCGCCTGTTTCTCGCCGAAGCGCACGCTGAAGCGCTCGATTTCCAGCAAAGGACGATTCATTATTTACCTCCGCCGAACGCCGAGCCACGCCTGCGCGTATCGAGTGCGTTACGCAGTGCATCGCCCATGAACGTGAGCAGCAGCAGCGTAATGACGAGCGCCGCAAAAGCCGAGAGCGAGATCCACCATGCCTCGAGATTGTTCTTGCCCTCCTGGAGTAGCTCGCCAAGGCTTGGCGTGGGCGGCGGCACACCGAGCCCGAGGAAGTCCAGACTGGTGAGCGAGAGAATGGCCGCACTCATGCGAAAAGGCAGGAACGTGATGACCGGCGTCAGGCTGTTGGGCAGCACGTGGCGCCACATGATCTGCCAGTTCGATAGACCCATCGTGCGCGCCGCCTTCACGTAGTCGAGCGAGCGGTTGCGCAGGAACTCAGCGCGCACGTAATCGGAAAGCACCAGCCATCCAAACATGGAGAGCAGGATAAACAGCAGCCAAAGCGTAGGCTCGAAGATCGAGGCGAAGATGATGAGCAGGTAGAGGTCCGGCATCGAACTCCAGATTTCGATGAGCCGCTGCCCGATGAGATCGGTGCGTCCTCCATAGAAGCCCTGCACCGCACCCGTCAACACGCCCAATGCGACGCCGGATACCGTTAGCGCCAGGGCCATCAGCACGGAAAGCCGGAAGCCGTAGAGCAACCGCGAAAGCACGTCGCGACCGAACTGATCGGTGCCGAGCCAATTCGTGGCCGAGGGCGCGGACGGATACGGTCGCGCCGCGAAGTAGTCGATCGTATCGTAATGAAAATGATTGGGCGGATAGATCGCGAAATTGCCGTTCGATTCGAGGCGCTGCCGGATATACGGGTCGAGGTAGTTGGTCCTCGCCGGAAAGTCGCCACCGAAGATCGTCTCCGGATAATCCTTCACGATCGGGAAATGGTACTGACCGTCGTAACGCACGACGAGCGGCCGGTCATTTGCGAGCACCTCGCCGAGCATGCTGATCGCAAACAGCGTGACGAAGATGACAAGGCTCCAATAGCCGAGCGGCTGCGCGCGAAAGCGCTGCCACGTGCGGCGCCAGGGCGAGACCGACGGCGCGTGGGCAACGGCGGCGGTTTCAGCCGTCCAGGCGTTGGAACTGGATGCGGGGGTCGACGAGGACATAGCAGACGTCAGCAATGAGTTTGGTTACGAGGCCAATCAGCGTGAATAGAAACAGCGAGCCAAGCACGACGGGGTAATCGCGGCGGATAACCGAGTCGTAAGAGAGCTGGCCCATGCCGTCCAGTGAGAACAGCGTTTCGATCAGCAGATTGCCGTTGAGAAAAGCGCCAATGAACGCGGCGGGCAAGCCCGTGACGAGCGGAATGGCCGCGTTGCGCAATACGTGCTTCCACAGCACATCGCGCTCGGGCGCGCCTTTTGCCCGCGCGGTCAGCACATACTGGCGGCCGATCTCTTCGAGGAACGTGTTCTTCGTGAGAATCGTGACGATCGCGAAGTTGCCGACCACGGAGGCCGTTACCGGCAGGACGATGTGCCACAGGTAGTCGAGCACCTTGCCCGCGAGGCTCAGGTCAGCGAAGTCATCGGACGTGAGACCCCGCATGGGGAACACCTGCCAGAACGAGCCGCCACCGAACAGCATCAGCAGCAGCACGCCGAGCACGAAACCCGGCACCGCATAGCCGGAGAGCACGAGTACGCTGGTTACGGTGTCGAATCGCGACCCGTTGCGCACCGCCTTTGCGATGCCGAGTGGCACGGATATCACGTAAGTTAGCAGTACTGTCCACAGGCCAAGCGTGATCGAAACGGGCAACTTCGAGCGGATCACGTTCCAGACGCTGTCGTGCTGGTAGTACGACTGGCCAAGATCCAACGTGGCGTAGTCCTTGAGCATGAGGAAATAGCGCGTGAGCGGAGGCTTGTCGAAGCCGAACTCCTTCTTGATCTGCTCGATCTGTTGCGGATCCACGCCCTGGCTGCCGTGATAGCCGCCTCCTCCAGCGCCGGTCTCGCCGCCGCGCGTCGCATTGCCATGGCGCAGTTGCGCCATGATCTGCTCGACCGGGCCGCCGGGCACGAACTGCGTGACGACGAACGTGAGCGTGACGACGCCGATCAGCGTCGGCACCATCAGCAATAGACGTCGAAAAATGTAGGCGAACATGGTGGTCCTCAGTGGGCGGCCGCTTGCGCGGTCCGGGCGACCTGCGCGTTTTGCGGCTTGCGATACCAGTAGTCGATGATCCAGTCCTGGGACCCGAACGATACGGGCACGACTGACGGATAACCGAGCGACGTCTTGTATGCGATGCGCGCGTTAGGTGGGTAGTACTCCGTCACGAGGTAGTACTCGTTCAGCAACACACGATCGAGGGCACGCGTTGCCGCTTCGAGATCGTCGAGCGTGTTCGCGGCTTGCACCGCCTTCACGAGCGCGTCGACGGCCGGCGAGCGCACGCCCGGATAGTTTTCCGAGCCCACCTGCGAGGCAGCCGCGCTGCCAAAGCGGCGTTCAAGCTCCGCGCCGGGAATCGTCACCGGGCTGTAGAGCCAGGTTGTCATGTCGTAGTCGAAATTGTCCAGGCGCTTCTGGTACAGCGCACTGTCGATTTCGCGCAGATGCGCACTGATGCCGAGCGTCGCGAGGGCCTGCGTGTAGGGGAGGATCACGCGGTCCATGCCCGGCTGGTCGTCCAGGATTTCGATGTTCATGGGCTCGCCCGCGGCATTGCGCAGCGCGCCGTCACGATAATGCCAACCCGCCTGCGCAAGGAGATCGCGCGCCTCACGCAGATTGCCGCGCAGCGAATCGGGCGGCAGCGTCGTTGGCTGCTTGATCATCGGCCCGAACACTTCCGGCGGCAGGCTCGCGCGCCACGGTTCGAGCAGCTTCAACTCCTTCTCGCCCGGCGTGCCGGTCGCGCCGAACGGGCTCGCCTCGAAATAGCTGTGCAGGCGCAGGTACTGACCGTAGAACATCATGCGGTTCATCCAGTCGTAGTCGAACGCGAGAGAAAGCGCATGGCGCACGCGTACGTCCTGGAACATCGGCTTGCGCAGATTGAATAGCATGCCCTGCATCTGTGCGGGACCGTCCGGGAAATTGGTCTGCTTGAGCGTGCCGTTACGGAAGTTCTTGCCCACGTACTTGCGCGCCCATTGGGTCGCGCTGTCTTCCACGTGCACATCGGCATCGCCGGCCTTGAACGCCTCGAGTTGCGTGTACAGGTCGAGGTAGAGTTTGAACGTGATGCGCTCGAAGTGGTGCATGCCGCGGCGCGTGGGCAGATTGACCGCCCAATACGCGGGATTGCGGCGATACGCAATCTGCTTGTCGTTCTTGCGTTCGGCGATCAGATACGCGCCGCTCGCAATGGGCGGTTCGTTCGACAACTGGTCGAACGGAACGCGCGTGCCGTCCGGTTTCATCCCCCACTTGGGCGAGAAGATAGGCAAGTCGCCTGCAATGAGCGGCGCGTCACGCTCCGCTCGACGGAACTCGAAACGGATTGTCGAGGCGTTCACCACGACCGCCTTCTTGATCACCGAAAACTGCGCATTGGAGAGCGGCGAAGCTTGACGGCTCGTGAGCGTATCGAACGAGTATTTGACATCGGTGGCCGTTATTGGATCGCCGTTCGAGAAGCGCGCAGCCGGGTTGATATGGAACGTCGCCGAAGCCAGGTCGGCCGCGACGTCAACGCGATCGGCGATCAGCGGATATTCGGACGCCAGTTCGTCCCAACTGCGCTGCATCAGCGTGTCGAACATCAGATTCTGGATGTCCGGCGCGGGTGCGCCTCGCACGAGGAAAGGATTCAGCGAATCGTAACTTTGGTACTCGTTGTAGTTTTCGAAACTCAGGACGCCGTTCGACGGCGCATCGGGGTCCGCGTAGTCAAAATGGGTGAAGCCGGCGGGATACTTCGGCTGATCGTACTGCGCGAGCGCCGTAGCCGCTCGTGCCGGCACCCCGGCAAGCGCACCCACTCCCACTGCCATGACCAGTGCGCAAACCGCACCTGACCAATGCGGCGACAATCGTGACAAGCTCAACTTCTTCAATCTCATCGTCTGTCTGCATGAGGACGCACACCGGCGTCTGGCCGATGCACGGTTCGTCTGTCCGACGTGGCAGGGGTTTGCCGCCGTCGCTCGCCACTACAGGAAACATTCGAGGCCGGCGGCCTTGGCCGCCGGCCTCATCGACTACTCACTCCGTTGCACCGATCGCTCAGAACTTGTACGTCGCTCCGATCTGCGCGAAACGGCCGATATAGTTGTACAGCGACGTGTCGTAGCCCGTCTGGTCGAGCGCGCTGCTGGCAAAGATCGGATCGAACGGAGGCGTGCGGTTGAAGATGTTGTTGATGCCGCCGTAAATCGTCCAGTGCTTGATGCCCGTGTAGGTGACCATCAGGTTGAACTGGCTATACGAACCTACCTTGTCGGCAACCGGCGTGGGCGCAGCCACCGAAAGCGTCTGCGCGTACGGTCCCGTGTACATCCACGTGAGCGCCGCATTCCAGCCGTGATAGGCCCAGTCGAGCGTCGTATTGCCCTTCCAGCGCGGGAAGCTGCCGCCGAACGGCTGCGTGATCGTGAAGTTGTTGCCCGCACCGTTGATGGGACCCGTGGACTGCCCGAGCGTGAAGTCCTTCACGTACGCCCAGTCGGCCGTCAGCGTGAACGTGCCCGCCTTCGTCGGCAACGCCTGGCGGAAGGTGCCTTCGAAGCCGTTCGTGTCGAGGTAGCCGAGGTTCTCGTACGGGAACACTTCATAAACCACCTGGCCTTGCGCATTCGTCACGACCTGCGACGGCGAAGCCGCCTCGCCGATGACGTGATCGACGCGGATCTTGTACCAGTCGAAGCCGAAATCGGTCGTGCGCGTGGGCGAAGTCTGGAAGCCGAGGTTGATGTTGCGCGTGCGTTCAGGCTGCAGGTTCGGATTGCCCTCGGTGATCGTGGTGACCGTGCCGGTGGCCGACTGCTGGATACCGAGCGTCTGCGAAGTGCTGTTTTCGACGAATGTCGGCGCGCGGAAGCCGCGGTTATAGGAGCCGTACATCGTCAGCTCCTTGACGGGCTGATAGCGCAGGGCGAAGCGCGGCGAGAACGCGCCCCCGAAGTCGCTGTAGTGGTCGTAGCGGCCCGACTGACTGAACGTCAGGTTGTGGACGATGGGCACGTCGACCTGGTAGTACACCGCCGCGACATTGCGCTGGCCGTTGACGGTCTGCAGCATCGGGTTCGCCACGAGGCCCTGGGAAAACTCCGCGCCCGGGTTGATGACTTCGCTCTGGTGCAGGAACTGGGCGCCGAAGCCGACACCGATATCGCCCGTTGGCAGATGGTACAGATTCGGCGTGGCGAGCGTTGCGTCAACCGTATCGAGCTTCGATATGCCCTGGTTGTTCGCATCCATGTACAGGCCGTTCAGGCCGTTCGGCGTCGACGACGGATTGGCAAAGTTGAATGTGCCGTTCTGGTAGATGTTATTGAGCGTCGCAGCGTTGAGCTGATTCGTGTAGGTGTTCGAAACGTTGCTCTGCGAGTGGCTATAAGCAGTCGACCAGTCCCAGTCCCCATACTTCGGCACCGAGAACGAACCGCGAATGCCCGTGGACGCACGCCAGAAGTTCGCGTACGTCTCTTCTGCCACGGTACGCGGGAACGAATAGGTGAGCGGCGTGTCCACGCCATACGGGTTGTACGGGTTGCTTGCGGGAACGACGTTGTTGAACGGCGTCAGACCGACGCCCGGAGTATAGGTGAGTGTCGGGGTTTGGGGGCTGCCGACGATGTTGTTCCAGAGACCGTCGTTCGTGGTCGTCTGGGTGTAGCTTTCCCACAGATCGGCAAAGGCGGTGGTCGTGTCGTCGACCTTGAAGTCGGCGTGGACCTTTGCGCTCGCGCGCGTCGTCTCCGGCGCGATCGACATGCCGTTGGCGGTGTTGAACGCGCACACCGTGCCGCCAAGCCCAGCAGCCGCGCCCAGGAAATTGCTGCCGGCAGGATGGACGGAGCCGCCGTATGGGCACCCGCTTAACGCCTGTGCGGTGTTGGGCCCCGTTTGCCAATAGGACGGCGCGAGCAGCGAGAGGCCGCCCGGCTTGTTCGTGAAGTCCTGCGCCGACGTGGAATCGCGGTCGGCCAGCGTCGAGCCCGCCGAGTGATAGACGCTCGCCGATGCGGTGACGTTGAAGCGGTCCGCATTGAGGTCGCCGAAGCCCGCCAGAACGCCGAACTTCGTCGTGCCGTTGCCGCCACCGTCGCTCACCGAACTGCCGTAGCTGCCGTCGAGTTGAAGGCCGCGGAAATCGTGCTTCGTGATGATGTTGACCACGCCCGCAATGGCGTCCGAGCCGTACTGCGACACAGCGCCGGTTTTCACGATCTCGATGCGATCGATGGCGTTGAGCGGGATGGTATTGAGGTCGAAGAAATTGTCGGTGCTGTTCGAATAGAAGGCGAACGGCGCAACGCGCTGGCCGTCGACGAGCACGAGGGTGTACTTCTCGCTCAAGCCGCGCAGCGCGATACCCGCCGCGCCGGCCGCGAAGTTGCCCGCCTGGCCTTCGCTCCAGCTATTGGCCGAGTTGGCCGAAACCGAGCGCAGATAGTCGGCCACGGTCGTCGCGCCGCTATTCTGAATGTCCTTCGTGGTGATCGTTTGCACCTGCTGGAAGCCCGTCTTGTCCGATTGCCGGATCAGCGAACCGGTCACTTCGAACTTCTTCAGCTGCTTGACGGTGGCTTTGTCACCAGTCGTGGCGGCTGCGCCGCCCGTGCTGTCGGCACCCGTCTGCGCGCTCGCGCCCGACTGCTGCGCGGACGCTGGCGCGGTTGCATTATCCGCCGCGATCGCCGCGCCGCCGTTGGTCACGGGCTGGCTCTGCGCGAACGCCGGTATCGCAAACGCCGCTGAAAACGCCAATTCCGCCCAGATTATTCTTCGAATGGCAACAGCCAATGCTCTTTGTTTCACAGTTTCCCCCTTCTCTCTCGTCGGTCACGTCTACTTCGTTATGCGAAGCAAGGTCTCGTGAACCCCCGCATTAGATTTGACGACGCTGTCGCATCGCGCCACTTTTTACCTGGATTCGCCCTCCCCAGGGCTCTTCCATTTACAGCCGACCACTTGCCCCCAAAACCTCGTGCTGCTTCACTTCTGTCACATCCACCCCTGCCGAGCCAAACCGGGCCACGCCACCCCTTCTTTCTTACGTATACCTAATTAACTACCGAACTTTGATGCGTTGTTGCGGTTCGCTCAACCACTCACGGCTTCGATGCCACCAGCACCCAGAGCTGCGCCAGATCGGCGCTGCCATCGTTTCCCCGTACTGCATTGAAAGCCTGGATGGCTCGCGCTTTCTGCCCCGAGGCAAAATAAGCCTCGCCGAGGCGCAGTCGCGCTAGATCCTGGTGATCAAGGCCGCCCTTCACAATGAGCGATTCCATGGTCGCGAGACCCTGCTTCGCCTGCCCCGCATACACCTGATTGAATGCCGCATCGAACGGTGCGACGGGATTGGCCGGGTCGGGCGCAGCATTGGCGCGCTTTGCCGCTAGTGCCTGCAGGCGACGTTCGCGATCGGCTCCAGCATCGTGACCCAGCACGCCAGACGCGAAGCCCTGATCGATGATCTGCTTGCCTTCGGCCGCAGACCCGGCAACGATCGCCAGTTGCGTCATCTCCATGTAGTCATCGGCGCTGGAAAGCGAGCCCGTCGCGCGGCGCAGGCGATACGTGTCCAGATCCAGTGCGCCGAGATAGCCGGGCTTGCTGCGAATCGCGTGCAGCAGGTCGTCCCAATATGACTGCTTTGGGTGATAAGCCACGAGCTTTTCGAGCGCACTGCGATAAGCTTCCTGGTCGTTCGCATGCTGAGCGCAGGTACCGAGCAACTGCAGTTGCGCCTCCTCCGGCGTATGACCGCCGCGCACCTGGGCTTCGACGCTCGCATTCAGCAGACGCGTCGCGCTGGCGTAGTCGCCGGAGAGGTAGTACGACTCGACCAGCAGCGTGGCCATCTGGGGATCGCCGCCGCCAGCCTTCTGGTAGCGCTGCGCGACCTTGATCGCCTGGGCATAGTTCTTCTGCTGGAAGTAGATGCCCGCAAGCGCCGCCGTCGTGCGCTGGGCGTCCTCGCCCTTGAGCTGCCCGCTCGCGAGCAGCGATTCATACGCCTGCGCGGCAACGCCGTTCTGGCCCGCCGCCATGGCGGCGGCGCCGCGCATCTCCTCGACCATGTACGTTTCGTACGGCGTCTTGTTCGATACGGCCGCGGCCTGCGCGATCTTGTTGAGAGCGTCCTCGTAGTGGTGCGCGCGGTACAGGTTCTGCGCATCGTTCAGCGGCTTCGCCACGTCGGGACGTAGCGTGTCCGCCGCCCGCGCCGCTGTCGGCACCATGGCCAGCGTCGACAATGCGCTCACCGCGAGCGCAAGCGCCGTCCTCTTGAATCGATAAGAAATGCTCATCGCTTTCGAATGCCTCACTGCATGTACTGTTCGTTGCCGATCAAGCCGATCTTCGTTGCGCCTTCGCGCTGGGCCGCGGCCATCACTTCGGCCACGTCCTTGTATGGCGCGAGCCGGTTCGGACGCAAATGAATTTCTGCCTGTTCCGGTTCGGCCGCGACCTGCGCGAACCTGCGCTCCAGCGTCTCCTGATCGGGCACCGGTGTGCCGTTCCAGGTCATGGCGCCGTCGAAGTCGATGTCGATTTGCACCACCTCCGGCTGCACGGCCGGCGGCGGCGGATTGCCGACCGGCAAGTTCATCTTCACCGCGTGCATCTGGATCGGAATGGTGATAATCAGCATGATCAGCAACACCAGCATCACGTCGATCAGCGGTGTCGTGTTGATGTCCACCATCACTTCGGGTTCGCTTGCTCCACCGCCCGACGATACGTTCATGCCCATAACCGCTCCTTAACCGCCGCGCGCCGGCGGCTCCGTAATGAATGACACCTTGGCGATTCCCGCCCGCTCGCACGACGTGATCACGCGCCCGATGGCCTCATAGCGCGTCGCCTGGTCGCCGCGGATATGCACTTCCGGCTGCGGCGTCTGCACGGACACTGTCTTCAGCCGTGCCAGCAGCGTCGGCGCATCGACGTGCTGCTCGTACCAGAAGAAGTCGCCATCGCGATTGACCGCGATCTCGACGCTCTTCGGCTGCGTCTGCAGCGGCGTCACCGTCTGCTTCGGTAGCTGGAGCTGCACTGTATGCGTCACCACGGGAATCGTGATCAGAAAGATGATCAGCAATACCAGCATCACATCGACGAGCGGCGTCGTGTTAATGGACGAGATGACCTCGTCGTCATCGCCCTCGCCTCCAACGCTCATGGCCATGGCGTACTCCTCGCTCAGTCGGCCATGACGGCGGCGCGCGGCGCGGAGCGCGCGACGCGCTTGCCGCCAGCCAGCAGAACCGTATGCAGTTGCGCGCCGAAGCCGCGGACACGCTCCATCACAGCCTTGTTGCGTCGCACGAGGAAGTTGTAGCCGAGCACCGCCGGCACGGCCACGCCCAGACCGATAGCGGTCATGATGAGCGCCTCACCGACCGGACCCGCGACCTTGTCGATCGAAGCTTGACCTGCAATACCGATGGCCGTCAGCGCGTGATAGATGCCCCACACCGTACCGAACAGGCCGACGAACGGCGCGGTCGAGCCCACTGTGCCGAGGAATGCCAGGCCGTCCTGCAGGCGATTCGACACGCTGGTGATGGCGCGCTCGACCGAAACGTCGATCCACGTGTTTCGATCGACGGCCTCGAGCAGCGCTTCGTCGTGATGCTCGCCGGCCTCGATCGCGGTTTCCGCGATGAACCGGAACGGCGACGACTCCTCGAGCTGCTTTGCGCCTTCTGCTAGCGACGGCGCGCTCCAGAGCTGCTCGTCAGCGCTCTTCGCACGACGGTTTGCGCGGAACTGCTCGAAGAACTTGGTGATCATGATGTACCAGCTGCCCATCGACATCACCACGAGCAGCAACAGGACGAAGCGCGCGACGAAATCGCCGTTCTTCCAGAGCGCGCCGAGACCGTATGGGTTCGTGACCGTCTCCGAGGTGGCCGGTGCGGGGGGCGGCGCCGGCTGGTCCGCGCTCGCGGCGGGTGACGGTGCGGCGACGGCTGCGGTGGCGGGCGCCGACGCGACTGCCGCAGGGACGCTAGCCTGCGCGTTGGCAAGCTGCGGCGCGACAAAGGTATCGACCGTGGCTACCGCGATCAACATGCTTGCCGCGAGTGCGGCGTAGGAACGCTTTTTCATGCCTGCTCCAATTCATCCGTTGAACATCTAAAAATCCGGGTAATGAGTCGCCACCCGATACATGCAGCCCGAGCGTCAGTTGAGACTGAACGAGAACGGAACCTGCACGCGTACCGGCTGGCCTTGCGAAATGCAGTTGAACTTCTTGACTGCGTTGAATGCAGCGGCATCCAGACTGTCGTCATTGGCCGACTGCGCCACTCGCTCATTCGTAACATGACCTTGCGGATCCACCACGAATTCGATGAGCACGTCGCCGGTCACACCGTTGTCCTGTGCCTCTTTCGGATAGCGGATCGACGAACGGATCTCATCCGAGTTTGGGCACACGACGCCCACTTCGTGGCTCACCGGCTTCTGCACCGGTGCAGGCGGCGCGGGTGGTGCAGGCGGTGCGGTGACAGGCGCGCTGACCACGGGCGCAGCCTGATGCACGATCGACTGCTGCGGTGGCGCCTGCACCGGCACTTCGGGAGGCGGCACGAAAGGCGGCGGCGGCGGCGCGAACTTCGGCGGCGGCAGCTGCACGGTAGGCAGCGGGGGCGGCGGCGGCGGTGCTACGGGCTGGATGATCTTCGTTTCAATCGGATGCTGAATCACCTGCACGACCTTGTTTGCAAGACCATTGACCAACGCGTAGATGAGCACAATGTGCAATACGACTACCGCGCCAATTCCGCCGTAGCGGCGCACAGGGTTCTGCTGCCTACGCCCGAATTCGCGTGGGCGGCCTGGTCCGCCCGAGCGCACGCCTTCGGCTGGCGCTCCCATTTGCACTTTCATCACCACCTTCGCTCCCTCGGCGCAGTACGCCCCAATCCTGCCGCAGAAAACCCTCGTCACGCCATGACCACAAGTCGCGCGTGACAGAAACCGACTTGATGCGAAATTACATTCGCACTACGAATTAGCCAATGCAGCCCACGCGGCAATTTCCTGGCCGCTCATGAACCCGCAATGCTTCTTGTGCTTATCGACAATCGATAGTTGTACTAACCCAATACATTTCGCTTCGGCACCAACGCGGCCGACTATCCGTCATTTGCCCTCCGCCTGGACGCCATCAGGGGTCTCGGACCGCCAGATCTATGTGTCAGTTTTGTTGAAGCGAATCGAAGATAGCAAAAAAAAATGCCAGTGAGAAAACTTTTTTTGATGGAGCAATATCATGTTTAAGTATTTGCTCTCTAATTGCGAATTCCGGCACCAACGTGGTTCAAGCGCTTTCTGTCGATCATCGCAATGGTGCAAATATCCATTAATTACAAAATCATTATTTAATCATTTCACGTTTACAGCGTTAATTCAGGCGGCTCTGATCGCGGCACATGCGAGCGTTTCGTGAGAGTGTGCCGATGTTGTCGCTCGCAATTTCCGTTAGCGGCGTCCACGGGAGCGCACGAGATCGTGGGGAGTCGACCGCAACGACTACACTGGAGTTCTTGAGCCGCTGGGGAGAGACGGTCATGGAACTGCATTGGAAAATCTATCTGGAGCGGCAAGGAACGGGAGAAAGGGTCACTGTTGGCGCTGTGCGACGACCGGTTGAAGGCGCGACGATTGCGGATTTCGGCTTATCCCTGGCGGAAGGCCGTCGACTTCCGAGGGCCCTGCAACAGCTCGCTGCACAAGATCAGATCCGCGCTTTAGTCCCGAGAGTGATTTCCTGCTTGTGCACACCCGAGCCGTTGGACGACAACGATGGCTCCACCGACGTTGAGCGATGCCGACGCGCTACTTGCATTCGAGGTCGAAAACCGGGCCTACTTCGAGCAATGGATTAACGCTCGCCCTTGCGACTACTACAGCGCTTCCGCGGTTCGCGAAGCGATAAGAGCAGCAACTAGCGATAGAGACGGAGATCGAGCCTATCAGTACCTCGTTTGGCTCGACGATACGATCGTCGGTAGAGTCAATCTTGTCAGCGTAACTCGCCCATCCATGGCGAGTGGCATCACCTCCTCTATTTCGAATGCCATCTCGACGAGCCGGAAGCGCCGCCTGCAACAGGTCCAGCGAACGTTGCATTGACTTCCAAATCGAACTAGTCGTTTTGGGAGGGGTGGTAAGCAAAAGCACCCATTTCGCCGCAGCTGAATGGCTCTCGCGCGAGGACGCGACAATCCTCTCTACGTTTCTATAGGACCGCTCCGGGTCGACTATGCCTGTTGCATCAGGCGCGTCCCAGACGACTGGTGCACTCGGTCGTTCAATTCCGGCATCAGTATCCCTCTCTTATTTCCGATTGCGGCGATCAAGGTTTCATCCAGAAAACTGAATATCCTCAATCGCCCAGCGAGCGTTTTGGAATAGAGTCTGCAGGTTGATTTTGAGAACGATTGGTTCTAATATCTACTCCATGACTACCTTCGACAGTTCCCGAACTCGCGCTCGCTCCCGTCCCGGACGTTCTGCGGAACGCGGCCGACCGCGGGAATTCGATGTCGACCAGGCGATCGACGCCGCTGCCCGAATATTTTGGGCGCATGGTTATCACGCGACGCCTGTCGAGGCGCTGTGCGACGCTACAGGCGTGTTCCGCGGCAGTCTTTACCGGACCTTCGGCGACAAGCACGGTTTGCTTGTCGCGGCGTTCGATCGCTATGCGGAAGGTGCAGTCGCGCGGCTGAAGGAGCGGCTGGCCGCCGACATGCCGCCGGCTGACGCGTTGCGCGCGGCGCTGCTGCATTACACGTTGGTCAGCGCGAATCTGCTCGATCGGCACGGCTGCTTGATCACCAATGCGGCGATCGAGTTGCTACCGGACGACCAGGACATGCGTTCCCACATCGAATCGACGCTGCACCGCATCGCGACGCAGTTCAGTCTTGCGATCGCGCGCGGCCAGCAGGCTGGCCAATTCGATAAACGCTTGGACGCAGAGGAGGTTGGTCGGTTTCTGCTCTGCATCGTTCAGGGGATGCGAGTGCTCGGCAAGACCGACTTGGACAAATCCGCGCTCACGTCGATTGTGGACATGACGATGCGAGCGCTGGTCTGAGATGAACGTTTCCATCGGCACGAGTCGGTGATTGTTGGGATGTCGGTGGCCGCTGGCATTTTTTTAACCCATTTTGAGAACGATCAGTCATGAAATCAATCTCAGCTTCATCTGCATCTTCGATACGTTACTGGAAGGGCGTTGCACTGTGCCTGGTGGGTACGGTGCTGATGGGCGCGATGTTTCCCATAATGACTGACGCGTTGACACACGTCGATCCATTCACGTTTACGTCCCTGCGCTATCTGATAGCCGGGGTCGCTTTCGCTATGCTGCTACGGTATCGCGAAGGTGCTGGCGCGTTTGCCGCCCACGGCCACTCGCTCGGGACTGCGTGGTTGCTCGGCTCTGTCGGCTTTTGCGGCTTCGGCTCGTTCGTTTTTCTCGGGCAGCAACTTGCCGGGCCGGACGGCGCGCTCGATGCGTCGATCATGATGGCAACGCAACCGATGATGGGCTTGCTTCTTAGCTCGTGGCTACGACGCAGCGCACCACCAGTGCTCTCGCTTCTGTTCGTCGCGGCATCGTTCTCAGGCGTGTCGCTGGTGATTACGAACGGCGATTTGCTGGCCGCCATTCACGGACCCCAGCACTACGCTGCCAGCGGGCTGATCGTGATCGGAGCGTTTTGTTGGGTGGTATACACGTTCGGCTCGGCGCGGTTCGCACGCTGGTCAGCACTGAAGTACACAACGATGACGACCTGGCTAGGTCTTACCACGATCGTTACCGTCAACGCGATCTTGATTGCACTGCACGCGGTGCCCGCGCCGACGTTGTCGATGCTGCGTTCCATTGCGCCGCATCTGCTCTACATGGGGCCTGTCGCTGGGTTCGGCGCGATCTTGTTCTGGGTCTCCGGAAACCGGATCCTGGGTCCGATGAACGGCGTGCTGTTCATGGACGTCGTACCGATTACCGCATTCGTCGTGTCCGCGCTGACCGGAGTAGTGCCGATGTCGGCCCAGATCGGGGGCGCAACATTGACTGCCGTCGCGCTAATCATGAACAACGTTTATTTGCGTCACCGCTCGTTGAGGATGACGGCGTCGGCTGCAGCATGAGCGAATACTCCACGATGCACATGGCGACGGCAGAACGGATCAATGGCGTATTTATCTGGTACTGCGTCTGGAACAGCCTCGGCGGCCCTGTCGGGCATGAGTGGCTGCAAGTGAAGGTGCGATAGCGTGACTGAACAGGTCAAAATGGATAGCTACGCCTGGTCCTGACCGCTCTCAGGAGCCCGCCACTTTGAGATCTGGTCATCTACGGCCCGCTGGAAGGGCGTTGGTGAATCGCCGCTAGCGGCCGGGCCATCCGATCCGCTGTGCCCGGTCGAGCGAGGCTCGCACGACGAGGCGGTGGAAAGGAGCGATAAGGCCGAGATAGGCCCGACCCAGCAAACGATTGTAGAAGACAAGCGTAGTGACTATCAGCCGCTGGGGCCGGCCCTCAGATGCAGGCTGCACGAGCACCGACACACGGAAATCAAGATGCATGTCGTTCTCGCCCAGAATGATCTCGTCTTTGTGCCGTTCGAACACGCGGAAAATACTAAGCCGGTCTCCCTTCGCGATTTTCAGATCGACCGTTCTTTTAAGTCCGAATGGCCATACGGCAATGTCGCGAACTCCCTGCAGCGTCGCGATCCACTCGGGTTGCTTGGCAAAGATGTGTCGAGCGAGAGACTCTGCGTCGTTGCAGGCAGTCCCTGGCAAGTCCACCGAAAATGCGTCGGCAAAATCAGCCTTGCCGTACGACCGGCTCAGCCGTGAGGTCGCCGGGAGGCCGACCTGTTCGGCCTTCTTCGAATTCGTCTGCATGGCCATTCTCCAGGCGTTCAAACTGCCCCAGTTGCCGCTGCACGTCCCAAGCGAACACAGTCGAGAGAATTGGCACGGCATATGCCTGCTTAAGCCGAAGCCAAACCGGTTGTGCGGTCCGGCAATGGACAATGCCAAGACGTTCCTGCGGTGGCTGCTCGTCTGCGAACGGACATTGGCGAAAGACCGACGGTCTTCACAGGATGCTCGGTGCCGATTTCGTCCGACCGAGAACACTGGACCGGATCACCCCTCCGGCCCAGCCCACCTTTGGGCACTGACCTCTGCCAGCGCCTCGAATATAGCCGGCGTGCGTTCAAGGCGGGCGATCGTCCGCGCGCCTTCGAGGGCTGCAACCAATGCGGCTGCCGTAGCGGACGCGCTCTCGGGAGCGAAGCCGCATCCCCTGAAATGCTCCGCAATAAGCCCAGTCGACTCAGCAAATCCGCGCGCTACCCGTTTGGTTAGCTCAGCGTCGAGCGCGGGCAGCTCATTCGCCAGATTTTGCATTAGACATCCGTACTGGAAATCAGAGGCGACCATTTCGGCCGCAAAGGTCCTGAAAATCTGATGAACAAAATTCAGGGCATCACCCGTCGTATTCGCCGAGATGTCCCGTAATACAGCAATTCGATTCGCAACGTACTCATCGATTGCTTCTTCCGCGAGTTGTGCCTTGCCGCGTGGAAAGTGAAAGTAGAACGATCCTTTAGGCGCACCGCTTTCTTCAAGGAGCTGGGTCAATCCCGTCGCAGTGTAGCCCTGGATGCGAAACAGTCGTTGGGCCGTGGCAATCGCACGGGCGCGGGCGTCAGTCTTACGTGGCATGCCGAGAACATAGCACGTTTCGCTTGCTGATTCTATGGTGATTGCCATACTATGGCGATCACCATACCAGGAGTTGCCGATGCCTCCCGACCCAATCGCAAATCAAGAAGGCTCGTTCAATCATGCGCCGCCTGCCCAGATTGCGGCGGCGCGCTCGCTGGAACTGAACCCAGCGCTTGCATGCGGACGGGGCGTTCCGTCATGAGTCATCCACGTGGCTTTATGCCTTCCCGACGAGCTGTCCTGGCAATGGGCGCGGTCAGCCTGGCGGCCTCTTTAATTCGACCCGCCCGCGCAAACCCCATTGGAGGAATTGACTTGTCCACATCGACATATGCCGAGGGAACGCTCCCGAAGACGGTCCGCTCGCGCATGATCCACGGGGTAAATGGCCTCGATGTCCATATTCTCGAGGCCGGTTACGACAAACCCGGCCGGCCGCTCGCACTGCTTCTGCACGGTTTTCCTGATCTGGCTTACGGCTGGCGACACCTGATTCCAATTCTGGCTGACGCCGGCTACCACGTCGTAGCGCCTGACCAGCGGGGCTTTGGCCGCACCACCGGTTGGGTGAACGAGTACGACGCCCAGCTAGCGCCCTTCAGCCTTCTGAATATGACGCGCGACGCCCTCGGACTGGTTTTGGCATTGGGATATCGGCGTACGGCAATGCTTGTCGGGCACGACCTCGGCTCGCCCGTGGCGGCCTATTGTGCGCTAGCCAGACCTGATGTTTTTCCCTCGGTGGCGCTGATGAGCGCACCGTTCCCCGGCCCGCCGGCTCTTCCGTTCGACATTGCGGAAAGCGAGGTATCGCCGGTTCAACCGAACACGGCCAATCAAAAGTTAGCAGCCGCGCTGGCGGCACTCGACCCGCCGAGAGAGCATTACCAGCAATACCTGAGTTCACGAGAGGCGAACCATGACATGTGGCACCCCCCTCAGGGCTTACACGCGTTTCTTCGAGCATTTTTCTACGTCAAAAGCGCCGACTGGCCGGGAAACAAGCCGCATCCGTTGAAGGCGCTAACCGCCACAGAACTTGCACAGTTGCCCACCTATTACGTCATGGATCTCGGCAAGACGATGCCCGAGACCGTCGCTCCATTCCAACCTTCCTCCGCCGATGTCATGGCCTGCAAATGGCTCACCGAGCCGGAACTTGGGGTGTACACGGAGGAGTATGGCCGCACGGGATTTCAAGGCGCCCTGCAGGCCTATCGCGTCTTCTCCGACCCTGACCTGAACGCTGAGTTGCGCCTGTTCTCGGGCAAGACGATCGATGTCCCGTCGGTTTTCATTGGCGGGAAGAGCGATTGGGGCACCTATTCAGCGCCTGGCGCGCTCGATCTCATGAGGACGAAGGCGGCGACGAGAATGGGGGGCATCGAGTTGATCGACGGCGCCGGTCACTGGATCCAACAGGAGCAGCCGGTTCGGCTCAGCGAGCTCCTCCTTGCCTTCATCAAGGAAGTGGTCGAGCCAGGTCACATCAGCGATTAGGTTGGGGAATGGCTACCGCCTGGGCCCTTTGCGCACCGCGGTCGCGGGTCGCCCATTTGCTTGCCGACAGTCGGTCGGCGAACTGCCGCAGCCGAGAACGGCAGTTCGCCATCAACCTATAGATCGTTGACGGTCAATGAGATCGTCATTGCAACAGCCCGTCGCGAGCGTCTGCTCTAATTGGAAGGTTGATCAAAAACGCGGACAATCGCTTTGCTGCCTAGTCGGCACGCGCGCCGCCCGCTGGGCCTGAAAACACCTGTCTTCCCTCTATGCCGCTACCGCTGATTTTTCTCCCCGCGATGCCGTGCGACGGGCGTATGTACGCCGAACAGGTCCACGGACTAAAGGATCTTGTATCAGCGTCTGTTTGCGTACTCACGCAATCGACTTTTGCCGAAAGTGCGGAGAGCCTTTTGGCTTCCACAAAAGGCCCATTCATCCTAGCTGGCACAGCCTATGGTGGGTGCCTTGCAATGGAGGTGCTGGCACGGTGTCCAGATCGTGTCCACGGAATCTGGCTAATGAACTGCCAACCAGGCGTTCACCCGAATCCGGATGTGGCTCGTGCAACAAGCCAGAGAATTCGTTCCGGCGAACATGAGCGCGTAATCGCGGAGTTCGCCGAGCATGCGATTCCTTCTCAGGACGTTGTTTCGAGGGCTGCGTTCGTTCAGATGGCCCGCGACACGGGGGCCGAAGTATTCGCACGCCAGTAGCCCTCGGCTGAATTCCAACTTGCTCAGGCAGCCGGGCGTCGCCCAGCGTGCTTCGGTAGGTCATCGGCCAAATGAATCCACGGCACCGCTTCTCTCTCCGCGCTGCGTGAGCGGTTGAAGTTTTCTCGAAGAAATCGAAGCGGAATCGATCTATGTGGTAAGTATTCCTATTAAAACCGTGTGTGCTCTTTTGGGGTCGTCCTTGCGCCACGTTCCAATTTATCGAGATGATCGGCCCAAGCCTGCATCATTTTCCGACGTGCGGGCAGGTATTCAGCAAAGTTGTAAGCGCTCCGAACCTCGTCGCGTTCACCGTGTGACCCCCACCAACCAGCGGAAGTCAACGGACCAAGCCAGCAAACAGCGGAACAGCCGACGGCCTGAGAAGCCCACCCAGTAAGGGTTTCGGCTACTCCATCGGAATATGTTGGAGTTCTATGGAATAGCGAATGGTGGGCCGGGTGGGATTCGAACCCACGATGTCCTTTCGGAGGCGGATTATGAGTCCGCTGCCTGCAACCAACACGGCGTCCGGCCCACGAAGCTACGAAGCGTAGCGACAAACGAAACAACGATGACGTGTCAACAAAAAAGCCCGGTCTACCCAAAGGCCGGGCTTTTCGACGACAGGCCGACATACTACACGAAAGCGGGTCGGCCTGGCCATCTTGCACATGACTTCTGTGCATTAAAACCAACCAATCTCAATTCCCTTCAAGGAACGACTTGAGCTTGTCCGAACGGCTCGGGTGGCGCAGCTTGCGCAGCGCCTTCGCTTCGATCTGGCGAATGCGCTCGCGCGTCACGTCGAACTGCTTGCCCACTTCTTCGAGCGTGTGATCGGTGCTCATTTCGATGCCGAAGCGCATGCGCAGCACCTTCGCCTCGCGCGGCGTAAGCGAGTCGAGCACGTCCTTCACCACATCGCGCATCGAGGCATGCAGCGCGGCGTCGGCAGGCGCCACCGTGTTGTTGTCCTCGATGAAGTCGCCCAGATGCGAATCGTCGTCGTCGCCGATCGGCGTTTCCATGGAGATCGGCTCCTTCGCGATCTTCATGATCTTGCGGATCTTGTCCTCCGGCATTTCCATCTTCTCGGCGAGCGTTGCCGGATCCGGCTCGAGACCGGTTTCCTGCAGGATCTGCCGCGAAATGCGGTTCATCTTGTTGATCGTTTCGATCATGTGAACCGGAATGCGGATCGTGCGCGCCTGGTCCGCGATTGAGCGCGTGATGGCCTGACGGATCCACCACGTCGCGTAGGTCGAGAACTTGTAGCCGCGCCGATATTCGAACTTGTCCACCGCCTTCATCAGGCCGATGTTGCCTTCCTGGATCAGGTCGAGGAACTGCAGGCCACGGTTCGTGTACTTCTTCGCAATCGAGATCACGAGACGCAGGTTCGCCTCGGTCATCTCGCGCTTCGCCTGGCGCGCCTTGAGTTCGCCGGCCGCCATCTGGCGGTTGGTTTCCTTCAGGTCCTTGAGCGGCAGCACCACGCGCGCCTGCAGATCGAGCAGGCGCTGCTGCTGTTCGCGGATGGCCGGAATGTTGCGCGAAAGGATGCCGCTATACGCATGGCTCTCGCCGACGATCTTCTCCGACCACTCGAGGTCGGTTTCATTGCCCGGGAAACGCGCGATGAACTCCGAGCGCGGCATGCCGCACTTGTCCACGACCGTGTGAAGAATCTGGCGTTCGACCTGGCGCACTTCGTCCACCTGCGCACGCAGCGTGTCGCACAGACGCTCGACGGTACGCGCCGTGAAGCGGATCGACATCAGCTCGTTCTGGATGGTTTCCTGCGCCTTGAGGTAGGACTTCGACTTGTAGCCTTCCTTCTCGAACGCGCGACGCATCTTGTCGAACCATTCGCTGATGAGCGCGAACTTTTCGAGCGAGGCACGCTTGAGGGCTTCGAGCTGCGCCGCGTTGGCCGTCGCCTGCGCCGCGCCGTCGTCCTCTTCCTCCTCCTCTTCTTCTTCCTCTTCGGCTTCTTCCTCTTCGTCCTCGTTTTCGATCTCTTCCGCTTCCTTCGCGTTGAAGCCGTCGGTGTCTTCGGCGTTCGGATCGATCAGGCCGTCGACGAGCTCGTCCACGCGAATCTCGTCGTTCGCCACGCGCTCGGCCATGGCGAGGATGTCGGCAATGGTGGTCGGGCAGGCGGAGATCGCCATGACCATGTGCTTGAGGCCGTCTTCAATGCGCTTGGCGATCTCGATTTCGCCCTCGCGCGTGAGGAGTTCGACCGTGCCCATTTCGCGCATGTACATACGCACCGGATCGGTCGTGCGGCCAAATTCGGAGTCGACGGTGGAAAGCGCGACTTCCGCTTCCTCTTCCACTTCGTCGTCCGAAGAAGCGTTGGGCGCGTTGTCGTTGAGCAGCAGCGTTTCGGCGTCGGGGGCCTGCTCGTAGACGGCCACGCCCATGTCGTTGAACGTGCTGATGATGCCTTCGATCGCCTCGGTTTCCGTGAAGTTGTCCGGGAGGTGATCGTTGATTTCCGCATAGGTGAGGAAGCCGCGTTCCTTGCCGAGCTTGATGAGCGCACGCAGCTTCGTGCGGCGCTCCTCGAGCTCCTCGACGGTGCCGGGCTGCGACGACGCGAACGCGTCTTTCAGCAGCGCCTTCTCCTTCGCTCGCCGGTCGCGCGCACGGGTGGTCTTTTCGACCTTGCCCGCGGCGGGGGTGCTGTCTTCGCTCTGGTTTGCGTCGTCATCGACGGGTACTTCATTCAGCTTTTTCGTCATGGAGTTCGCCGTACCGGCTAGTGTCTCGACTCGCGGCTGCTGGACAACAGCCTCTTGAACCGTGGATGCTTGAGCCTCGCGCTCTGCCGCATCGTCCTCGACGGCAGGCACTTCCCTTGCACTTCTCGAACCGGACCGCTTCGTTGCCGGCTGCGTAGCGGCTTTCGCCGCACGGACAGGCGCTGCTCGCGCAGCCGAAACAGTCATCGACCTCTTCCGGGTAGCCGGTTCAGAACGGTTGGTGGACCCACTGCCCGACGACCGGGCGGAAGAACTGGCAACTGTGGCCGTTGTGACCTTGCTGGTCGGCTCCGTCGAGCCCTTGCCTGTTGCCTTTTTTCCGCCTGTAGTCTTTGCCATTGCCATTCCGCCCCTTGCTGGAAAACTGGACATTCACGGATTACCCCAACCCATTATGCCCACCCGGAAAAAACAAAAACAAACCGCTGAAAACCTGTTATTTTAGCACGCAGGGCAATAATCCCCCTGCGCGGTCCTTCCCCTACAAACCGAGCTGACGTTTCATGTCAGCCCGCGTCTGATTCAGTGACATCAATTCGGCAAGTTCCTCAGGCGTATGTCGCGACTGCCGCGAAAGCGCGTCCAGGCGATCGCAACAGGCGTCGTACCGCATTTTCAGGATTGCCGCCGTCAATTCTTCGCTCACGAGCCGCTCCTGCTCGCGGCGCTCCTCCACTGCAGCGCCATCTTCCGGATTTTTCATCAGCAAATCCCGAACGTTTTCATCATAGTCCAGAATTTCGCGAAAAATCTCCTCGAAGGTTGGAGCATTGGCCCCATTTCTCAGCAGGTCCGAAAGGAGCT
Source organism: Paraburkholderia sp. BR10141 (assembly GCF_056155635.1). Taxonomy (NCBI): domain Bacteria; kingdom Pseudomonadati; phylum Pseudomonadota; class Betaproteobacteria; order Burkholderiales; family Burkholderiaceae; genus Paraburkholderia; species Paraburkholderia sp. BR10141. The sequence continues at coordinate 99,100 of NZ_JBMIQH010000017.1, forward strand.
GAAATTCCGCCGACTCGCCCAGCGCCCGCGCGTGAGTGGTTACTTCCTCGAACAGCTCGCCGTGGCGCGTCAGTCCGATCAACGCCTTTTCGGCCTCTTCCTCCAGTTGCAGCACGATGCGCGGGTGCATCACGAGGTTGCGCAGCGCCTTGCGCTCGATCCCGGTCACGAGGTGCCGGTCCTTGCGTGCGGGCGCCTGGCGCGCCGCCTGGGCAATGCGCGCGTCGACTTCGCACAGCGCCGCCACTTCTTCGAACGGCACGTCGAGGCGGTCCGCGAACATGTGCATGATCTGCGCCCGCAGGGCGTTCGCCGGCAGCTGCTGCAGCAGCGGCTTCGCGTCGAACAGCGCCCGGGCGCGCCCTTCCGGCTGGTCCAGTTCCTTGTCCGCCAGCACCTCGTTGAGCATGAACTGGGACAGCGGCATGGCCCGCTCGACCTGCTCCGAGAACGCCTCGGTGCCGAATTCGCGTACGTAGCTGTCCGGGTCGTGCTCCTGGGGCAGGAACAAGAAGCGGATCGTGCGATTGTCGGCCGCGTGCGGCAGGCAAGCGTCGAGCGCACGGCGCGCCGCGCGGCGGCCCGCCGAGTCGCCGTCGAAGCTGAAAATCACCGTGTCGGTCTGACGCATGAGCTTCTGCACGTGGATCGGCGTGCACGCGGTGCCAAGCGTCGCCACGGCATTCTGGAAACCCAGCTGAGCGAGCGCGACGACATCCATATACCCCTCGACCACCAGAACGTAGCGCTGTTCCCGGATCGCGAGGCGGCCCTCGAACAACCCGTACAGTTCGCTGCCCTTGTTAAATAGCGGCGTTTCCGGGGAATTCAAATATTTGGGCTCGCCGCCATCCAGCACACGGCCACCAAAGCCGATGACCTGACCCTTCACGTTGCGGATCGGGAACATCACGCGGTCGCGGAAACGGTCGTAGCGGCGCGACTGGCCTTGCGCGTCCTGCTTTTCGCTGACGATGACGAGACCCGCCTCGACCAGCGCATCGTCGCGATAGTTGGTAAACGCAGATTCGAGGTTCTGCCATCCATCGGGCGCGTAGCCGAGGCCGAAGCGCGCGGCGATTTCGCCGGTGAGGCCGCGCTTCTTGAGGTACTGGATGGCGTTGGTCGCGCTGCGCAGCTGCTTGCGGTAGTAGTCACAGGCAGTCTGCATGACGTCGGAAAGCGCGGTGGTGACGGCCTTCGAGGCTGCCGGAGCATAGCCGCCCGCCGCGCCAGCCCCACCGCCGCCGCCACGCATGGGCGAAGGCTCTTGCGGCACGGTCAGGCCGACCGACTGGGCGAGTTGCTCGACGGCTTCAGGGAACGTCAGTCCCGCGTGCTCCATGAGGAAGCCGATGGCGGTGCCGTGCGCGCCACAGCCGAAGCAGTGATAAAACTGCTTGGTTGGACTAACCGTGAACGAAGGGCTCTTCTCGTTGTGGAACGGACACAAGCCCATGAAGTTCGCGCCGCCCTTCTTGAGCTGCACGTAGCGACCCACCACGTCGACGATATCGACGCGGTTCAGCAGGTCTTGCAGGAACGAATGCGGAATCATCGAAGCGAGCGCGCTTGGGCAGCCGGGGCTCGCGCGGCCCTATACGTGACATACGCGCGGCATACGCGTGACGTACGGGCCTCGCGGCGTCCGCCCTTGGGCCGGGCCGGCGCCGCGTGCGAGCCGGTTGCGCTTACTTCGAGAGCGCGGCTTTGACGAGCCCGGAAACGGCCGTCATGTCGGCGCGCCCGGCCAGCTTCGGCTTGAGCACACCCATCACCTTGCCCATGTCCTGCGGGCCGGCTGCGCCCACCTGGGCGACGGCGGCCTGCACTTCGGCGGCGATCTCGGCGTCCGAGAGCTGCGCGGGCATGTAGGCGGTCAGGACGACCAGCTCGGCGGCTTCCTTCTCGACGAGATCGGTGCGGCCCGCGGCCTCGAACTGGCTGATCGAGTCCTTGCGCTGCTTGATCATCTTGTCGATGACGGCCGTGATGCCCGCGTCGTCGAGCGTCACGCGATCGTCGACTTCACGTTGCTTGATAGCGGCGAGCAGCAGACGAATCGTGGCGAGGCGCTCGCTTTCGCGCGCGCGCATCGCGGTTTTCATGTCGTCGTTGATCTGGTCTTTGAGACTCATCACTCACCTGAAATACGTTGGGGTTGCTGGAATGCAAAAACCCGCCTGGAAACGCTTCCAGGCGGGTTGGCGCAAATTCGACATGGTTGCGACCACACCAGAGGACAGCGGCGGCCGCGTTGCGCGATGAAACCAGAGACCGCGGACCGGCTGTCCACGTCGCCGTGACATTGATGCGAGGCCCACGCTGGAACTGCGCGGGCACGCGTCACGGCTACGCCGGAATCAGTACAGCTTCTTCGGCAACATCTGGCTGCGCAGACGCTTGAAGTGGCGCTTCACCGCCGCCGCCTTCTTGCGCTTGCGTTCAGCCGTAGGCTTCTCGTAGAACTCGCGCGCGCGAAGCTCGGTCAAGAGACCGTTCTTCTCGATCGTGCGCTTGAAGCGGCGCATGGCAACTTCAAAGGGTTCGTTTTCTTTTACGCGGATGGTCGTCATTTTCCAATAACGGATCGGGGGTAAAGAAAATTGAGTATAGCAGTTCCGGGTTGGGGCATCGCGTGCCGGTTCGGGGGGAAACCCCAATTCCGGCAGCCGCCCCGATCGCCCCCGGAGCCTTCCCCGGCGGGGCTGCGCAGCATCATCAGGCAGCGCCCGGCCCGACCAGCAGCAACGGCACATGCGTGATCTCGATGGCGCGCTGGGCGACGCTGCCGAGCAGCCAGCGCGCGACGCCACGCCGGCCCTGCGTGCCGAGCGCGACGAGTTCGGCCTGCCAATCCTGCGCGTCGCGCAAAACGGTGTGGGCGATGTCATCGCGCATGCGCCCGGTGGCGACCAGCGCCGTTTCATAAGCACGTCCTGACACGTCGAGCTGCGTGTGTGCGCTGGCCAGCGCCTTGCGCCCGAGGTCGGCAAGCGCATCTTCCAGCACCGAGCCCGGCACCGGGTCGCCGGCCACGCTGCTGCGGTCCACGACATAAACCGCGCGCAAGGTGGTTTGCGGTTCGGCCAGCCGCAGCGCCGCGTCGATCGCCTGCGCCGAGGCCGGACTGCCGTCCGTCGCCAGCAGGATGCGGGCGAGTGGGGCGTGACCGTTCGCTTCCTCGTACTCCACGGGCACGACCAGCAGCGGACAGGGCGCGCAAACCGCGAGCGCGCCCGAAACCGAACCGTCGACCCAGCGCTTCACGCGCCCCTGGTGCCGCGTGCCGACCACCAGCATGTCGGTCTCCCAGTCACGCGCCGCGTCGGCGAGCGCAGGCACGACAGTGCCTGCTTCGCCGGAAAGACCGACCACCTGCCCTTCGACCAGCGCGACCTGGCCGTTGAACGCCGACATCGCGTGCTCGAGCGTACGCTCGGCGGCGTGGAGAGAATCGTCGCGCGCCGCGTTGAGCGCGCCCGTCATCCACGCATCGCCCGCGCTGTACGCGCCGCCCGCGTTCCACGCGCCCGGCTGTTCGGCTGCGCAGACGATACGCACCTGGGCGTCGCGCGGCACCACGCGCGACGCGAAACGCAGTGCCTGCGTCGATGCCTTCGAATCGTCCACGGCAATCATGATTCGCCGCAGTGGCCCGCGCATTTGCCCGCTGTGATGCTGTTCCTCTCGATTCACGTTTCGTACCTTTTCCTCGTGGTCAGGCATTCAAGCGTGAACCTCGGGCGCCCAGCCAACAATGACAGGGGTCAACCGCGAGAGATTCGGCAGTGCGTATCGGTCAGGAAATCAGCCCGCGCCCAGTGAATATTCGGCGGCAGCCTCGCCGGCCGCGACGCCCGAGGCCCACGCCCACTGGAAGTTGTAGCCGCCAAGCCAGCCCGTCACGTCCACGGCTTCGCCTATGAAATAGAGGCCAGGCACGCGCTGGCTCATCATCGTCGCCGAGGAAAGCTCGCGTGTGTCCACGCCGCCGCGCGTGACTTCGGCCTTCTTGTAGCCTTCGGTGCCCGTGGGAGTAAGCGTCCACTGGGCCAGCCCGTCGCCGATCTTGCGCAGCGTTTTATCGGGCAGATCGGCAATACGCGCGTCGGCCTTCACCTGATGCGCCTCCAGCCATACATGCGCGAGGCGTGCCGGCACCCACTCGGCGAGCAGGTTGCCGATCTGACGTTTCGTCGCGCCCTTGGCGTCGATCAGCGCCGCCGCCGGATCGTGCTCGGGCAGCAGGTTCACGCGGATCGGCTGGCCGGGCTGCCAGAAGCTCGAAATCTGCAGGACGCCGGGGCCGGAAAGGCCGCGATGCGTGAAGAGCAGGTCTTCGTCGAACGCGCCGCCGGTCTTGCGCTCGCCGGTCGCCACGTGGACTTCGAGCGATACGCCCGCGAGCGGCACATAGGGCGCCCACTCGTCCTGCGCGAACGTGAGCGGCACGAGCGCCGGGCGCGTGTCGACGAGCTTGTGGCCGAACTGCTTCGCGACGCGATAGGCGAAGTCGGTTGCGCCGATCTTCGGGATCGACAGGCCGCCCGTCGCGATCACGAGCGCTTTCGCCCGAATCTCGCCCTGCGGCGTGCCGAGCGTGAAGCCGGCGCCGTCGGCGTGGCTCACCGCTTCGACGGGCAGCGGCCGGCGCCACGTCACGTGGCCCGCGTCGCACTCGGCGCGCAGGACGTCGATGATCGCGTCGCTCGACTGGTCGCAAAAAAGCTGGCCCTTGTGCTTTTCGTGCCAGGTCACGCGATGCTGGCGCAGCAGCGCGAGGAAGTCGCGCGGCGTGTAACGCGCCAGCGCCGAACGGCAGAAATGCGGGTTGTGCGAGAGATAGTTGGCCGGGCTCGCGTGCAGGTTCGTGAAGTTGCAGCGCCCCCCGCCCGAGATGCGGATTTTTTCCGCGAGGCGCGGCGCGTGGTCGATCAGCGCCACGCGGCGGCCCTGCTGGCCCGCCACCGCCGCGCACATCATGCCGGCCGCCCCTGCGCCGATCACGGCGATGTCGAAAGATTCCATGGCGCGCATTCTACCTGCGCGGCGGCGGGGCTTGTCCGGGAGGGACACCGCTTGCCGCGCTCAACCGGCTTCGACGCGCGCTGCTATACTTTTATGTTCTGTTAATTCTTGATTTAGCGGCGGTTTTTGGCGGCTCGTGCCGCCCAATGCCGCCGCCCTGCCTCCCACCATGCTCGTTCTCGGCATCGAAAGCTCCTGCGACGAAACCGGCCTCGCGCTCTACGACAGCGAGCGCGGCCTGCTCGCGCACGCGCTGCATTCGCAGATCGCCATGCACCGCGAGTACGGCGGCGTCGTGCCGGAGCTTGCCTCGCGCGACCATATCCGCCGTGCGCTGCCGCTGCTCGAAGAAGTGCTCGCGAAGAGCGGCGCCGCGAAAAGCGACATCGACGCCATCGCCTTCACGCAGGGCCCCGGCCTCGCGGGCGCGCTGCTCGTGGGCGCGAGCATCGCCAATGCGCTCGCCATGGCCTGGAATCGGCCGACCGTGGGGATTCACCACCTCGAAGGGCACCTGCTTTCGCCGCTGCTGGTCGATGCGCCGCCGCCGTTTCCGTTCGTCGCTCTGCTCGTGTCGGGCGGCCATACGCAACTCATGCGCGTGACCGACGTGGGCGTCTACGAAACCCTCGGCGAGACGCTCGACGACGCCGCCGGCGAAGCCTTCGACAAAACGGCCAAGCTGCTCGGCCTCGGCTATCCGGGCGGCCCGGAAGTCTCGCGCCTCGCGGAGTTCGGCACGCCAGGCGCGGTCGAACTGCCGCGTCCGATGCTTCATTCGGGCGATCTCGACTTCAGCTTCAGCGGCCTCAAGACGGCCGTGCTCACGCAGGTGAAGAAGCTCGGCACGAATATCTGCGAGCAGGGCAAGGCCGACATCGCACGCGGTTTCGTCGACGCAGCCGTCGAGGTGCTGGCCGCGAAATCGCTCGCCGCGCTCAAGCGCACGAAGATGAAGCGCCTTGTGGTGGCTGGCGGCGTGGGGGCCAACAAGCAGTTGCGCGAGACGCTTTCGGCGGCGGCGCAAAAGCGCGGCTTCGAGGTGCATTACCCGGACCTGTCGCTGTGCACCGACAACGGCGCGATGATCGCGCTCGCGGGGGCGCTGCGCCTCGCGCGCTGGCCCGAGCAGGCCACGCGCGATTATGCGTTCACGGTAAAGCCGCGCTGGGATCTGACGTCGCTCGCGCAGCACTAATCCGTTCGCCACTGCAGAAGCCGCCCAAGGGCCACGCCCTTCGGCGGCTTTTTTATTGACGGTGCAACCAGGCGGCCGGCGTTACGCCGCGCGCTTGTCGTGCTCGATCACGGCGTAGGCGCTGTGATTGTGGATCGACTCGAAGTTTTCGGCTTCGAGCGTATAGGCGATCACGCGCGCATCGGCATTCAGTCGCACGGCCACGTCGCGCACGAGGTCTTCGACGAACTTGGGGTTCTCATACGCGCGCTCGGTCACGAACTTCTCATCCGGACGCTTGAGCAGGCCCCACAGCTCGCACGACGCCTCTTCTTCTGCGATGCGAACGAGGTCTTCCACCGGCAGATCGCCTTCGAACTCGACATTCATCGTCACGTGCGAGCGCTGGTTGTGCGCGCCGTATTGCGAGATCTTCTTCGAGCACGGGCACAGGCTCGTCACGGGCACGAGCACCTTGAGGAACAGGCGCGTTTGCCCGTTGCGCACGTCGCCCGTGAGCGTCACTTCGTAGTCCAGCAGACTTTCCACGCCCGACACCGGCGCCACTTTCTTCACGAAGTACGGGAACGTCACTTCGATACGTCCCGCCTGCGATTCGAGCTTCGCGAGCATCGCGGCCAGCATGGCGCGGAACGTGGCGGGTTCGAGCGGCGCCTTGTTCTCTTCGAGCAGCGCGACGAAGCGCGACATGTGCGTGCCCTTCTGGTCGGCCGGCAGATGAACGTCGAGATTCCACATGCCGACGCTCGGCTGGACGTCGCCCGCGCCCGTCTTCACCGTGAGCGGATGGCGCACGGCCTTCACGCCGACGCGCTGGATCACGATCTGACGGGTATCGACGGAGCTTTGGACGTCCGGCATCACGAAGGCCGGGTTCATCTGATTCATGTTCTTATCCTCAAGCCGCGCCATACGCGGCGCGCAAATAACAAACGCCGGCATGAGCCGGCGTTTGCTGGCGGAAAGCCGGGTAGGAACCCGCCCGCCAGTTCAAATGTGAATTGGGCTGCCGCGAGGGCGACGCACCAATCAAACTATCGCGATCTCAATCGACCTCAGGCAACGCGCATCACCGACTTGCCGGACACTGCCTTGTCGAGAAAGCGCTCGCGAATCGACTTCGCGATCCCTGCTGCGTCGAGCCCACAGCCCGCCAGCAGCTTCGCCGGGTCGCCGTGGTCGATGAAGCGGTCGGGGAGGCCCAATTGTAGTACGGGCTTGATAACCCCACTTTCAAGGAGGGCTTCCACGCAGGCCGAACCGGCGCCGCCCATGATGCAGCCTTCCTCGACGGTCACGAGGTAGTCGTGCGTTTCGGCGAGCTGCTTCACGAGGTCCGCGTCGAGCGGCTTCACGAAGCGCATGTTCGCCACGGTGGCGTCCAGTTCCTCGGCGGCCTTGAGCGACGGCGCAACCATCGTACCGAACGCAAGGATCGCGATGCGGCTGCCTGCCGGCGCGTTGCTCTCGCGGCGGACTTCGCCCTTGCCCACCGGCAGCGCGGCCATCTGCTTCACGGTCGCCACGCCCGTGCCCGCACCGCGCGGGTAGCGCACGGCCGTCGGGCAGTCCTGCTGGAGCGCCGTGTAAAGCATCTGGCGGCATTCGTTTTCGTCCGACGCCGCCATGATCATCATGTTCGGAATGCAGCGCATGAACGCGAGATCGTACGCGCCCGCGTGCGTTGCGCCGTCCGCGCCGACGAGGCCCGCGCGGTCGATCGCGAACACGACGGGCAGGTTCTGCAGGGCCACGTCGTGGATCAGCTGGTCGTACGCGCGCTGCAGGAAGGTCGAGTAGATCGCGACCACGGGCTTCAGGCCTTCTGCCGCGATGCCGCCCGCGAACGTGACTGCGTGCTGCTCGGCGATGCCGACGTCGTAGTAGCGGTCCGGGAAGCGCTTTTCGAACTCGACGAGGCCCGAGCCTTCGCGCATTGCAGGCGTAATGCCGATCACGCGCGAATCGAGTTCAGCCGCGTCGCACAGCCATTCGCCGAACACTTGCGTGTAGGTCTTCTTGGCGGGCGTTGTCGACGGCTTGATGCCTTCGGCCGGGTTGAACTTGCCGGGACCGTGGTACAGGACCGGGTCGGCTTCGGCGAGCTTGTAGCCCTGGCCTTTCTTCGTCACGACGTGCAGGAATTGCGGGCCGCGCAGTTCCTTGATGTTCTGCAGCGTCGGGATCAGCGAATCCAGATCGTGGCCGTCGATCGGCCCGATGTAGTTGAAGCCGAATTCCTCGAACAGCGTAGCCGGCACGATCATGCCCTTCGCGTGCTCTTCGAGCTTGCGCGCGAGGTCGAGCACCGGCGGCGCATGGCGCAGCACGCGCTCCACGCCCGCGCGTGCGGCGGCGTAGAAGCGGCCCGACATGAGGCGCGCGAGATGGCGATTGAGCGCGCCAACCGGCGGCGAAATCGACATGTCGTTGTCGTTGAGGATGACGAGCAGCGGCACGTCGTCTTCCACGCCGCCGTTGTTCAGTGCCTCGAAGGCCATGCCGGCCGTCATCGCGCCATCGCCGATCACGGCGATGCCCATGGCATTGTCGCCCTTGAGCTTGCTCGCCACGGCCATGCCGAGCGCCGCCGAAATCGACGTGCTCGAGTGCGCGGTGCCGAACGTGTCGTACGGCGACTCGTCGCGTTTCGGGAAACCCGAAATGCCGCCGAGTTGACGCAGCGTCGACATCTGATCGCGGCGGCCCGTCAGGATCTTGTGCGGATAGGTCTGATGGCCCACGTCCCAGACGATGCGGTCGCGCGGCGTGTCGAACACGTAGTGCAGCGCGATCGTCAGTTCGACCGTACCGAGGTTGGACGACAGGTGGCCGCCCGTCTGCGAGACGCTCTCGAGAACGAAGGCACGCAGTTCGTCGGCAAGCGGTTGCAACTGGCGGCGATCAAGGCGGCGCAAATCCGCCGGGTCGTCAATGGTTTTCAGCAAGTCGTACATCGTCGTTCCATTGTAGGAAAACTGGCGCTCCCGCACTTTTTCTGCGCATTACTTCCATTTCATGCGCGTGGGCGGGTTGCGCGGTCAGCTCACCCGGTTCACCACCAGGTCAGCGAGTTCGGCGAGGCGCTGAGCGCGCGCGCCGAACGGTTCGAGCGCCGCGTGCGCGTCGGCGCGCAACTGCTGCGCGAGCGCACGCGAGGCATCAAGACCGATAATCGACACGTAGGTCGGCTTGCCGTCCTTCGCGTCCTTGCCAGCGGTCTTGCCGAGCGTTGCGGAGTCGGCGGTGACGTCGAGAATATCGTCCACCACCTGGAACGCGAGGCCCACGGCCGCCGCGTATTTGTCGAGTGCGGCGAGGTTTTCCGCCGAAGGCGTCTCGCCCGCCAGCGCGCCCATGCGGACCGCGGCGCGCAAGAGCGCGCCGGTCTTCAGGCGGTGCATCGTTTCGAGCTGCTCGCGGGTGAGCGAATGGCCCACGCTCGCGAGGTCGATGGCCTGGCCGCCGGCCATGCCGATCGAGCCGCTGGCCAGCGCGAGTTCGCGCACGAGCGATGCCTGGTGCTGGGCACCGAGCACATCGGAGGTCAGCGTGACGAAGGCTTGCGACTGCAGCGCATCGCCCACCAGCAGCGCCGTCGGTTCGTCATATTTGACGTGTACGGTGGGTTTGCCGCGACGCATGTCGTCGTCGTCCATGCACGGCATGTCGTCGTGCACGAGCGAGTAGACGTGGATCATTTCGAGCGCGCAGGCCGCCGCGTCGAGCGCTTGCGGCGTGGCGTTGGTGAGTTCGCCCGCCGCGTGGCACAGGAGCGGACGCACCCGCTTGCCGCCGCCCATTACGGCATAACGCATGGCGTCATGCAGCGGCGCCGGCAATACGTCGGCAGCCGGCAAATAGTGATCGAGCGCGCTTTCGACCCGGTCGAGTACGTGCCGGGTCCATTGGTCAAATGTCATAGATCGTCGTCTCCGCCCGCTGCGGAGTCTGTCGTATTGAGGGGCACGGGCCGCAGCGTCTCGCCGTCGAGCACGCGCACCTGTTGTTCAACCTTTTCGAGCTGCTGCTGGCAGAAGCGCACGAGCGCCGCGCCACGGCGGTAGGCTGCAAGCGATTCTTCCAGACTCAGGCTGCCGCCTTCCATGCGTGCAACGAGCCCGTCGAGCTCCGCAAGCGCCACCTCGTAGCTCTCGGGCAGGGCTTCGCCCTCGGCCAGCCCGGCTTCGCTTTCGCCCGCGCCAGCGCGGTCTTTCGTTGCGGATTTCGCCATGAGTCGTCGCCAGAATGAAACAAGGCGGACATTCTACGGCAAAAGGTCCCGTTCGACCCGCTCCCCGGCTTGTGTACCCTCTCGACCACATGTTCGGGGCCAGTACAAATCGGTTCCAGAAGGCCCGATTACCCGTGCATTTGTCTCATACTTCCTGAATTCCTGCCGTCTTTCCGGTGTAATTTTGGCAAAAATCAGTCACTTAGCTACCCCACGAGGGGGTAACCGGGTATAATCGCCGGCTCCCTAAATCGAATCTTCGATGGTTGGGTTGTTCACTGCTTTCACGTCTTCATCGGGAGTGGGAATGTCCAATCTGAGCAATGCATTGCAGCTGAAGTCTATCCACAGCCAGCTGCCAGTCACCGCTTATTTTGACGAAGCGCTACTCAAGCGCGAAATCGACACGCTTTTCCAGAAGGGTCCTCGCTACGTCGGGCACGAACTCATGGTGCCCGAGGCGGGAAACTATTTTGCGCTGCCCGGCGAAAAAGAAGGCCGCGTGCTCGTTCGCAACAAGAGCAACGAAATCGAGCTGCTCTCGAACGTGTGCCGGCATCGCCAGGCCATCATGCTAAACGGTCGCGGCACGGCAGACAACATTGTATGTCCGCTGCATCGCTGGACCTATGACCTCAAGGGCGAATTGCTCGGCGCGCCGCACTTCGCGGACAAGCCGTGTCTGAATCTGAACAGCTCGCCGCTCCAGAAGTGGAACGGGCTGCTGTTCGAATCCGCGGGCCGCGACGTCGCGCGCGATCTCGCACGCCTTGGGCCGGCGAAACACCTCGACTTTACGGACTACATGTTCGATCACGTCGAGGTTCACGAGTGCAACTACAACTGGAAGACCTTCATCGAGGTCTATCTGGAAGACTATCACGTCGTGCCGTTCCACCCGGGACTCGGCAACTTCGTCTCGTGCGACGATCTCCAGTGGGAGTTCGGCGAGTGGTATAGCGTGCAGACGGTCGGCGTGCACAAGCACCTCGGCAAGCCGGGCAGCCCGACGTACCGCAAGTGGCACGACGAAGTCCTGCGCTTCCGTAACGGTGAGCCACCGGAGTTCGGCGCGATCTGGATGGTGTACTACCCGAATCTTATGATCGAGTGGTATCCGCACGTGCTCGTGGTCTCGTGGCTGATCCCCGAAGGCACGCAGAAGACGAAGAACATCGTCGAGTTCTATTACCCCGAGGAAATCACGCTCTTCGAGCGCGAGTTCGTCGAGGCCGAGCGCGCCGCCTATATGGAAACCGCCGTCGAAGACGACGAGATTGCCGAGCGCATGGACGCCGGCCGCAGGGCGCTGTTCGAGCGTGGCGTTTCCGAGGTCGGCCCGTACCAGAGCCCGATGGAAGACGGCATGCAGCACTTCCACGAGTTTCTGCGCCGCGAGTTGGGACCGATCTGACGCACGGCCTGGCGCGGGCGTCGGGCAACTCGAACGCATCACGGAAAGACGGGCTTCGCCCCGTCTTTTTGTTTAGACTGACGGCACCGGGCCGTCGCATCGCGAGAGAGGGCGGCCTTGCACGATTCAAGGAGCCGTCATGCCCCACACGCACTACACCACGCTAATCTCGGCCGCCAATCTGCACGAACGCCTGACCGCCGCGCCGGGCAGCGTGCTGGTTTTCGACTGCCGCTTCGATCTCGCCAATCCCGCCGCGGGTGAGAACGCCTATGCGCTCGGCCATCTGCCCGGCGCCCAATACCTGCATCTGGACCGCGACCTCTCGGGCCCGAAAACCGGCAAGAACGGCCGCCATCCGCTGCCCGACCGCTCGGCGCTCGTTGCCACACTCCTGCTGCGCGGGCTCAACGAAGGCCAGCAGGTCGTGGCCTACGACGCGCAAGGCGGCGCCTACGCCGCCCGCCTGTGGTGGCTCCTGCGCTGGCTCGGCCACGACTCGGTGGCCGTGCTCGACGGCGGCCTCAAGGCGTGGGAAGCCGCGGGCTTCCCGCTCGTGCGCGACGTGCCGACACCCGCGCGCGGCACCTTCAAGGCCGGCGCGCCGCTGCAGGTGACGGTGGACGCGCAGGCCATCGTCCGCAATCTCGCCACGCACGAACTCACGGTCGTCGACGCGCGCGCCGCCGACCGCTATCGCGGCGAGAACGAAACGATCGACCCGGTGGGCGGCCATATTCCTGGCGCGCGCAATCGGTTTTATCAGGACAATCTCACGCCGGACGGCCGCTTCAAGTCGGCGCATGCGCTGCGCGAAGATTTTACGGCGGTGCTGCCTGGCATCACGCCCGAACACGTGGTCCTGCAATGCGGCTCGGGAGTGACCGCCTGCCACAATGCGCTCGCGATGGAGATTGCCGGCCTGCACGGCGCGGCGCTCTATCCCGGTTCGTGGAGCGAATGGAGCGCCGACGCGTCGCGGCCGGTCGCGACTGGCCCCAACCCCTAAGCCGGGTATCCGGAGCCGGGCACGGCGTCACACCACGCCGTGCTCCTTGAACCAGGCAATCGCGCGCTTCCAGCCATCCTCCGCATCGGCCTTGCGATAGCTCGGCCGGTAGTCCGCGAAGAACGCGTGGCCCGCATCGTTGTACACGACGATTTGCGAGCCGCGCCCATCCTGCGGACCCTGCGCGATGGCGGCCTTCATCTGCTCGAGCGTGTTCTGCGGAATGCTGTTGTCCTGCAAGCCATACATGCCGAGTACCGGCACCTGCAGATTGCCCGCGAGATCGAGCGGATTTTGCGGCGAATTTTCCGTGTGTGCGCCCGCTACGCGGCCATACCAGGAAACCGCCGCCTTGATGCGCGGATTGTGCTCGGCATAGAGCCACGTGTAGACCCCGCCCCAACAGAAGCCATTGACGCCCACGCGCTTCAGATCGCCACCGTTCTCGCCAGCCCAGACAAGCGCCGCATCGATGTCGCCGAGCACCTGTGCATCGGGCACCTTGCTCGCGATGTTCTCGCTGATTTGCTGCACTGTCGGGTACGCCGAGGCATCCCCCTGACGCACGAAGAAGTCCGGCGCGATGGCCAGATAGCCGAGCTTCGCAAAGCGGCGGCACACATCGGCGATATGCTCGTGCACGCCGAAGATCTCGTGGATCACGATGATCACCGGCAAGTGCGTCTTGCCGCGCGGCTGCGCGCGATACGCCGGGATGAGCGTGCCGCCGGACTGGAAGCCGATCTCGCCGGCTTCGAGGCCTTCGCTGTCGGTGTGAATGGTTTGCGCCGAGACGGGCAGCACGGCAGCGGCGAATCCGCTGCCGAGCGCCGCCTTGATGAAGGTGCGCCGATCGAACGGCACGTGCGGGACGAGGCTATCGACTTCGGGTTTCAGCATGCAGCGCTCCTTGAAGATAGATCAAACAGCGGAAACAGGCAGAATAGCGCCGCGCCCCGGACACAAGCGCCGCCCGGCGCAGCCGCTCAGTGCAGCTTCACGCGCGGCAACGTCGTGCGGCGCAGCCAGTGCGCGAAGGTGTCGAGCACCATGCGCGCGTAGCCGTGCAGCGCCGCGATGTGCAGCCGGTACAGCGACATGTACATGAAACGGGCAAACAACCCTTCGATCAACATATTCCCGCCGATCAGCCCGCCCATCAGATTGCCGACCGCGCTGAAGTGCCCGAGCGACACCAGCGAGCCGAAGTCGCGATAGGTGAACTCTTCCAGCGGCTTGCCGGCGAGCAGATTGCCCAGCGACTTGAACAGGAAAGTGGCCTGCTGGTGTGCGGCTTGCGCGCGCGGCGGCACACCGCGTTCGTGGCCCGGCCATTCGCAGGCCGCGCAGTCGCCGAGCGCGAAGATGTTGTCGTCGAGTTCCGTTTGCAGCGTACGGCGCACGATCAGTTGGCCGAGCTTGTTGACGGTGAGACCGTCGAGCCGCGAGAGCACAGCCGGCGCGGTAATGCCAGCGGCCCAGACCGTGAGGTCCGCGCGCAGGTTCTTGCCGCTCGCGGTGCGCACGACGCCAGGCGCCACTTCGATCACGCGTTCGCTCGTCAGCAGCTTCACGCCGAGCTTGTTCAGCAGCTCGCCTGTCGCCGAAGAAACGCGCTCCGGCAGCGCGGGCAGGATGCGCGGGCCGGCCTCGATCAGCACGATGCCCACGTCGTTGCGCGGATCGAGCTTGTGCAGTCCATAGGCCGACAGCACCTGCGCGGTGTTGCGCAGCTCGGCGGAAAGCTCGACGCCCGTCGCGCCCGCGCCGATGATCGCCACCTGCACGCGCGGCTCGGCGCCGGCGTCCATGGCCGGCGCGAGGTCGTCCGCCGTCACCTCCACCGCGACTTTTTCGGGCGCTTGATGTTCGGCGCGCATGCACGCGGCGATCAAACGCTTGCGAAACCGCTCGGCCTGCTCGACGGTGTCGAGCGCGATGGAATTCTCGGCCGCGCCCGGCACGCCGAAAAAATGCGTCGTGCTGCCGATTGCGAGCACGAGCGTGTCGTATTCGAGCACGCGCTCGGGCAGCATTTCCGCGCCGTCTTCGTCGAGCACGCGCCCGAGCGTGATGCGCTTTGCCGCGCGGTCGAGCCCGGTCAGCTCGCCCTGCTGGAACTCGAAGCCATGCCAGCGCGCCTGCGCCGGATATTCGAGCTGATGCGTGAATGGGTCCATGCTGCCCGCCGCGACTTCGTGCAGGAGCGGTTTCCAGATATGCGTTGGATTGCGGTCGACCAGCGTGATCGATGCCGCTTGCGGCTTGCCCCGCTTCGCGCGCGCCTCGCCATAACGATCGCCGAGCCGTGTTGCCAGCTCCAGCCCGCCTGCGCCTCCTCCCACAACGATAAAGCGATGCATAGACTCTCCGTGCATGTCGAAAGGCGATAGAAAGGCCGATGCGTCGACAACGTGACGTGCGAGGCACCGGCCTTCAATCAAATCATTGTCGGCCGACGGAGCGCGCGGCGGCAACCCTTGCGGCGCGCATTCGCGACATCACGCACGCGAGGCTTGCCTTATCGCGCGCGGGCAGTTACGTCCCGGTTACGGCTTTTGCGGCGGCACTTCGCATTCAGTATGTACTTAGTAGAGCTTCACTAAGCACTACAACGCCTTCAGTGCGCCTCTTCCCAGTTCTCGCCCACGCCCACTTCGGCGACGAGCGGCACCTTGAGCTGCGCCACCGAGCACATCAGCTCGGGCAAGCGCTTGCGCACTTCGGCGAGTTCGTCGCCCGGCACTTCGAGCACGAGTTCATCGTGCACCTGCATGATCATCTTCGTGCCGATCTTGCGTTCGTCGAGCCACTTCTGCACCGCGACCATGGAAAGCTTGATGAGGTCGGCGGCCGTGCCTTGCATGGGCGCGTTGATGGCGGCGCGCTCGGCGGCCTGGCGGCGCGGGCCGTTGCCGCCGTTGATCTCGGGCAGCCACAGGCGGCGCCCGAAGACGGTCTCGACATAGCCGCGCGACTTCGCGTCCATGCGCGTTTCGTCCATATAGCGCGCCACGCCCGGATAGCGCGCGAAATAACGGTCGATATAAAGCTTCGCCGCGTCGCGCGTAATGCCGAGATTCGATGCGAGGCCGAACGCGCTCATGCCGTAAATCAGGCCGAAATTGATGACCTTGGCGATGCGCCGCTGGTCCGCGCTCACTTCGAGCGGCGTGACGCTGAACACCTCGGAAGCCGTGGCGCGGTGAATGTCGTCGCCGCGTGCGAACGCCGCGAGCAGCGACTCGTCGCCCGAGATATGCGCCATGATGCGCAGTTCGATCTGCGAATAGTCGGCGGAAACGATCTTGTGCCCCGGCGGCGCGATGAACGCCTCGCGAATGCGCCGGCCTTCGCCCGTGCGCACGGGAATGTTCTGCAGATTCGGATCGTTCGACGCAAGACGGCCCGTGACCGCCACGGCCTGCGCGTAGTTCGTGTGCACGCGGCCCGTTTGCGCATTCACCATGCGCGGCAGCTTGTCGGTGTACGTGGACTTGAGCTTCGCAAGCCCGCGATGCTCGAGCAGGATCTTGGGCAGCGGGTAGTCTTCGGCGAGCTTTTGCAGCACTTCTTCGTCGGTGGAAGGCGCGCCGCTCGGCGTTTTCTTCACGACCGGCAGCTGCAGCTTCTCGAAGAAGATCTGGCCGATCTGCTTGGGCGAGCCCAGATTGAATTCGCCGCCCGCGAGCGCATACGCTTCCTCTTCGAGCGCGATGAGCCGCACGGCAATTTCCGCGCTCTGCTTTTCGAGCCTTTCGCTGTCGATCAGCACACCGTTGCGCTCGATCTTGCGCAGCACGCGCGACGTAGGCAATTCGATGTTGCGATACACGTGATCGAGGCCCTTCTCGGGCGCGATCTGCGGATAGAGCGCGCGATGCAGTTGCAGCGTGACATCGGCGTCTTCGGCAGCGTATTCGGCGGCCTTTTCGAGCGAGACGTCGTCGAAGCCGATCTGCTGCGCGCCCTTGCCCGCTACCTCTTCGTACTTGATCGTCTTGATGCCCAGATGGCGCAGCGCGAGGCTGTCCATGTCGTGGCTGCGATGCGATTCGAGCACATACGATTCGAGCAGCGTGTCATGCTCCACGCCATTGAGCTCGATACCGTAGTTCGCGAGCACCTGCTCGTCGTACTTCATGTGCTGGCCGACTTTCTTGTGCTTCCCGCTTTCGAGCCAGGGCTTCAGGCGCGCAAGCACTTCGCCCTGCGGCAGTTGATCGGGCGCGTCCGGGCCGCGATGTGCGAGCGGCAAATAGGCGGCCACACCGGGTTCCGTCGAGAACGAGATGCCGACGAGCTTCGCGACCATCGGGTCGAGCGCCGTGGTCTCGGTGTCGAACGCGGTGAGTTCGGCGGCTTCGATGCGCCTGAGCCACGTGTCGAACTGCGGCCACGTCTGGATCGTTTCGTAATGACGCGGGGCATCGACGAACAGCGCGGGCTGCACGATCGCATCTTTTTCGGGCACGTCGCCCTGGGTCGCGGCGGGCACCGTCTCGCTCTGCTGACTCGCTTCGGTGACTTCGCGCAGCCAGGTCTTGAAGCCGTGGCGCGCGAAAATATCGCGCAGCTCTTCGCGCGCTTCGGCTCGCGTGGCGAGCGACGCTTCGATCGACTCGAGATGCGGCGTGAGATCGCAAGCCGTTTCCACCGTGACGAGCTTTCTCGCCATCGGCAGGAAGTCGAGCGCGTCGCGCAGATAGCCGCCCACTGCACCCTTGATTTCATCCGCATGCGCGATCACGCCGTCGAGCGAGTCGTATTGCGTGAGCCACTTTACCGCCGTTTTCGGGCCGCACTTGTTCACGCCCGGCACGTTGTCGACGGTGTCGCCGATGAGCGAGAGATAATCGATGATGCGCTCCGGCGGCACGCCGAACTTGGCGATCACGCCTTCGCGATCGAGCGTTTCATTCGTCATCGTGTTGATGAGCGTGACGTGGTCTGTCACGAGCTGCGCGAGGTCCTTGTCGCCGGTGGAAACGATGACCTTCATGCCGAGCTTCTCGGCCTGATGCGCGAGCGTGCCGATCACGTCGTCGGCCTCCACGCCTTCGATCATCAGGAGCGGCCAGCCGAGCGCGCGCACGGCCGTGTGAATGGGCTCGATTTGTGCAGCGAGCGGCTCGGGCATGGAAGGCCGGTTGGCCTTGTACTCGGGGTACCAGTCGTCGCGGAACGTCTTGCCCTTTGCATCGAACACGCACGCGCTATACTCTGCCGTAACGTCCTTGCGCATGCGACGCAGCATGTTGATGATGCCGTATAGCGCGCCCGTGGGTTCGCCGTCAGGACCGCGCAGATCCGGCATCGCATGGAAGGCCCGATAGAGGTAGCTAGAACCGTCGACCAGCAGCAGGGTCTTACCTTCCAGCCCGTTTTGTAGCTTCAGCTTTGTATCCACGCGTAGTTCTTCAGGCATTATGGACAAGAGAAAAGTGATTCCGAGTCTGCGTTCACTCGCAGATCAAGAGCGCGCGACGGCCAAGAAGGCGCGCGCATCGTGGCAGATGTTCACGATTATGGCAGAGTTTATCGAGGCGACCGAGTACCTGTCCGAGATCCGGCCGGCGGTCAGCATCTACGGTTCCGCCCGCCTGAAACCGGAGTCGGAGTACTTTCAGCTCGCCACCACCATCGCGCGCAAGGTGTCCGATGCGGGCTTCGCCGTGATCTCCGGCGGCGGCCCCGGCATCATGGAAGCCGCGAACCAGGGCGCGCATGCGGGCAAGTCGCCTTCCGTCGGCCTGAACATCGAATTGCCGCACGAGCAGTCGGGCAACCAGTGGCAGGACGTCTCGCTGCGCTTCCGCCATTTCTTCACGCGCAAGGTCACGTTCGTGAAGAACTCGGACGCCGTGATCGTCATGCCCGGCGGCTTCGGCACGCTCGACGAACTGGCCGAAGTGCTCACGCTCATCCAGACGAAAAAGTCGCGCCACGTGCCCATCATTCTGGTGGGCGCCGACTTCTGGAAGGGCCTGCTCGACTGGTTCCGCTCGGCGCTCGTGCCCATGGGTCTCATCAATCCCGAAGACATGGACCTGATGCAGGTGATCGACGACCCGGACCAGGTGCTCGAAGCCGTTCTCAAGTTCTACGAAGATGCGGACACCGCCGAAGATACCGGCAAGGAGCATCCGGCGCGCAGCGACCGCGACTCCGACGAAGACCGGATGTTCTATCTCTGATGCACCGCTTGCGGATGGCCTGCGGTTAATGTTTTCGCAGGCCTTCGCACCGCTCGCGCCTCAGCGCATCACTCCCCTCATGCTTTCTCCGCGCTTGCGGGCACGCCGGACGCACCGAGCGGCGCCCGCGCGCTCGCCTGCTGCTCCAGCCAGCGGCAAAACTGCACGACGAGCGGCGCTTGCGCCACCTCGCGGCGCGCCACCCACCAGTAGCCGCGCGCGTCGAGATGCGGCCCCGCGAGCGGCGTGACGAGACGTCCCGACGCGAGTTCGTCGTCGAGCAGCGGCAGCGGGCCGAGTGCAACGCCCAGACCATCCACGGCAGCCTGCAAAGCCAGATAGAAGTGATCGAACGACTGCTTCTTGCGGCATTTGGCTTTCACGCCTGCGGCCGCAAGCCAGGTGCGCCACGCATCGGGCCGCGTGTCCGAATGTAGCAGCACGTGACGCGCAAGATCGCTCGCCTGATGAATCGGCGCGCGCTTGAGCAGCGCTGGACTGCATACCGGCAATTCCATCTCGTCGAGAAAATGACCGGCCTCGCAGTCGGGCCAGTGGGCCGGGCCGCGCCGCACGGCCACGTCGAAGCCTTCGAGCGTCTCGACCGGCGCGTTCGAAGTCGACAGGCGCAACTCGACGTTCGGCGCGAGGCGCTGAAACTGCGAGAGCCGCGGCAGCAGCCATTTCATCGCGAAGGTAGGCAGCGCGCTCACGCGCAGCACGTGCACCACGCCCGTGTCGCGCAGCTGAGTGGTTGCGCGCGCGATGTCGTCGAATGCCGACTGCACGGCGGCGAGGTAGCGCCGCCCGTCCTCGGTCAGCGCGACCCGCTTGCCGTGCCGGTGAAACACCTGCACGCCGACCCACGCTTCGAGCGCGGACACCTGCCGGCTAATGGCACCGTGAGTCACATTGAGCTCGCCCGCCGCAGCGGAGAAGCTGTTGTGCCGTGCAGCGGCTTCGAACGCGCGCAGCGCGGGAAAGGGAGGAAGGGAGCGTGCCATGCTTGTGAGTGTAGATCACAAGAGCGCGGCATAGAAATCGTTTTGCCGCGCGCGCGATTGGGCTTAATCTCCGAACTTGCCTCAGAGGTCCCTTCCATTCATGAAACAACCCATCTCATCGCCCGCCGCAGCCGGACATGGCGCGGACGACGGCCTGCACACGCCCTCGGTACGCGATCTGTTCCTCGGCTTTCTCGGTCTCGGCTTCACGTCGTTTGGCGGTGCGCTGCCGTTGGCGCGCCGCACCATCGTCGAGCAGCGCCGCTGGCTCACCGCCGGCGAGTTCACCGATCTGCTCGGCCTCTGCCAGTTTTTGCCGGGCGGCAACGTCATCAATCTCTCGGTCGCGCTCGGCATGCGTTTTCAGGGATGGCGCGGCGCGCTCGCCGGCATCCTCGGCCTGATCGCGGGTCCGTCGCTCGTCGTGATCGGGCTCGGCGTGCTCTACGAGCGCACGCAAGACGACCCGCACGTGCGGCATCTGTTCGTGGGGCTCGCCGCGGCCGCCGCCGGGCTGCTCGTTTCGATGGCCCTGAAAATCGTGCTGCCGCTGCGGCGCGATCCGGCCGCGGCCGTCGTCGCTACGTTCGGCTTCGTAGCCATTGCCGTGCTGCGCACGCCGCTCTTGCCCACCATGCTCGTGCTCACGCCAGTCGGCATCGCGCTCGCGGCACGCGCGGCGCGCAAGGAAGGAGGCTCGCGATGAGCGCCACACTCGTTGCGCTCGCCGCGATCTTCGGCCAGCTCTCGCTGCTCGCTTTCGGCGGCGGCAACACGATCCTGCCCGAGATGCAGCGTCAGGTCGTCGAGGTCCACCACTGGATGCCGGCGAGCGAGTTCAGCGCGCTATTCGCGCTTGCCCAGGCCGCCCCGGGCCCGAACATGATGGTCGTGACGCTGGTGGGCTGGCACGTGGCCGGCTGGGCAGGCATGCTGGTCACGTCGATTGCGAAGTTCGGGCCGTCGTCGCTCGTCACGATCGCCGCGCTGCATGCATGGGATCGCTTCAAGGACCGCCCGTGGCGGCGCATCGCGCAAAAGGGCCTCGTGCCGGTGACGGCGGGTCTCGTGGCCGCGAGCGCCGTGCTGATCGCGCGGGCCTCCGATCCATCGTGGATCGCCTGGGCGATTACCGGCGTGTGCGCCGTGCTCGCGTTTCGCACGAAGATTCATCCGCTGTGGCTGCTTGGCGCGGGAAGTTTGATTGGGCTGACGGGGTTCGGGCAGTAAGCGACGCCGAATGATTCGGCATCCGAATTGATAAAAGGCAACAGCGCAATTCGACAGACTGGCCGGCGCTCACCGCGCGCCGGCCAGCCATCAAGCGGCTACTGGAACGCCACCTCGGCGAAGCTGCGCAATTTCCGGCTATGCAGCTTGTGCAAGCCGTTCGTGCGCAGGATCTCCATCGCCTTCACGCCGATCTGCAGATGCTGATCGACTTGCGCGCGATAGAACGAATCGGCCATGCCCGGCAGCTTGAGTTCGCCGTGCAGCGGCTTGTCGGACACGCACAGCAAGGTGCCATACGGCACGCGGAAGCGGAATCCGTTCGCGGCGATGGTTGCGCTTTCCATGTCGAGCGCGATCGCGCGGCTTTGCGAGAGGCGTTGCACCGGCTCGCGATGATCGCGCAGCTCCCAGTTGCGGTTGTCGACGCTCGCCACCGTCCCCGTGCGCATCACGCGCTTGAGTTCCACACCGTCGAGCTTCGTGACCTCCGCGACCGCGCGCTCGAGCGCGAGTTGCACTTCGGCGAGCGCCGGAATCGGCACCCACAGCGGCAAGTCGGCGTCGAGCACGTGATCCTCGCGCACATAGCCGTGCGCGAGCACGTAGTCGCCCAGACGCTGCGTGTTGCGCAAGCCCGCGCAGTGGCCGAGCATGATCCACGCATGCGGACGCAGCACGGCAATGTGGTCGGTGATCGTCTTCGCGTTCGAAGGTCCCACACCGATGTTGATCATCGTGATACCGCTGCCGTCCGCACGCTTGAGGTGGTAGGCCGGCATTTGCGGCAGGCGCGCGGGCGCCGTGCCTTCGTCGTCCTGTTCGCCCAGGTTCGCGTTGTAGGTGACCACGTCGCCGGGCTCGACGAACGAGGTGTATTCGCTGCGATAGTTGCGCAGGTCCGCGTCGTCGGTATGCGCCATCATCGCGCGGCCGAGCTTCACGAACTCGTCGATATAGAACTGGTAGTTCGTGTAGAGCACGTAGTTCTGCACGTGCGTGGGCGACGTGGCCGTGTAGTGCCTGAGCCGATGCAGCGAAAAGTCCACGCGCGGCGCGGTGAAGAGCGCAAGCGGATGCGGCTCGCCGGGCTCCGGCTCGAAGGTGCCGTTCACGATGCGGTCGTCGAGCTGCGCGAGATCGGGCGTATCGAACACGTCGCGCATGGCGAAGAGGCGCTCGCGGTCGAGATCGCCTTCGAGGTGGATGCCTTCGGCGAACGCGAAGTGCACGGGAATCGGCTGATCCGACACGCCCACTTCGATGCCCACATGATGGTTCTTCGCCAGCAGACGCAACTGCTCGCGATAGTAGTTGCCGAAAAGATCGGGCCGCGTCACCGTGGTCTCGAACACGCCGGGGCCCGCCACGAAACCGTACGAGCGGCGCGAGTCGATATGCGTGTTGACGTTGGTGCGGATGCGCACGAACGGGTAGCACGCGCGCACACGGCGCTCGAATGCCTCGCCGCGGCGATAGCGCGCAAACGCATCGCGCAGGAACGACGTATTCGCTTCGTAGATGCTCGAAAGGCGCGCCACGGCGTCGGCGGCGTCTTCGAAAAACTCATCCGGGAAGTCGTGCGCCGGCGTCATGAGGGGCCGCAGGTAGCTATCGTTGTTCATCTTCGTTCGCCTCTCCGTTTGATGGGTCCACATTACCACGGAAGGTGCGACTTTCTGGCGACGGACCTGGCCGCGCCGAGGGCTTTTGGAGCACCCGCCGCGAGAGCGCTGCGAGCGCCGCGCACCGCCCGCCGGGCGCGGGCCGCAGCGCTTGAGCGACATGGGGCAAAGCGCCCGGATTTGCTAGAATTGGGGCATCCCATCGGAGAATGACCATGAAGTCGCACCTTCTTGCCGCCGTCGCGGTGACGCTCGCTTTCAGCGGGGTCGCCATGGCCGCGCCGGCCGACGACGCAAAGACCGCCGTCGAGGCACAATCCGCGCAATCGGAGAACGAACGCGCGGGCCTGCCCGATCTGGCTGCGATCAACAACAAGCCGGCCGCACGCGTCACCTCGAAGGTCGACATCAACGACGTGCCGCGCGTGCCCAGCTATCACGAAGTGAGCCCGAACGGCACCGAAATCACCGAGTTCCGCGACAAGGGCAAGCCCGTCGAGATCAACGTGCATTCGAACTTCGGCACGCGCTACACGATGAGCGCGAACCCCGACACCTCGCCGCAAGTGCGCAACAACGGCCAGGCCAGCACGCGCCTGCCGTCGATCAACCTGCATTACTGAGCCATCCGGGCGCGCGCATGCCTTTGTTGGGCATGCCCGCGCCAACGCCATGTGCGCCGCCCCTTGAGCCGGGCCGCGGCCATCGCGCCTGAGCCGGACACGCCTGCAAGCCCCTCGGGCAGCACCTCGCAGCGTTCGCCGACCCGCCATTACCAATCAACCGACCTTCTTGCATGGCCGTCTTCACCGCTGTCACCGACCAAGAGCTTGCCCAATGGCTGCGCGACTACGATCTCGGCGATGTCGTCGAATTTCGCGGCATCCAGTCCGGCATTGAGAACAGCAACTTCTTCCTGACGACGACGCGCGGCGAATACGTCCTGACGATCTTCGAAAAGCTGACGGCCGAACAACTGCCGTTCTACCTCGACTTGATGCGGCACCTCGCCTCGCATCGGGTGCCGGTACCCGACCCCATGCCGCGCAAGGACGGCGCGCTCTTCGGCCTGCTGCACGGCAAGCCCGCGGCCATCGTCTCGAAGCTCGAAGGCAAGCCCGAACTCGCGCCCGGCGTGGAGCACTGCGCGGAAGTGGGCCAGATGCTCGCGCGTATGCACCTGGCGGGCCGCGACTACCGCGGCGACCAGCCGAATCTGCGCAGCCTTTCATGGTGGGAAGAAACGGTGCCGACGGTGCTGCCGTTTCTGGACGACGCCCAGCGCACGCTGCTCACGAGCGAACTCGACCATCAGCGCGCATTCTTCGGTTCGAGCGACTACGCGGCGCTACCCGGCGGTCCGTGCCATTGCGACCTGTTCCGCGACAACGCGATGTTCGCGCACTCGCACCCGGCGCCGGGCCACGAAGTTCGGCTGGGCGGCTTCTTCGACTTCTATTTCGCCGGCTGCGACAAGTGGCTCTTCGACGTGGCCGTGACCGTGAACGACTGGTGCGTCGACCTCGCCACCGGCAAGCTCGACACGGCGCGCGCCGACGCGCTCCTGCGCGCCTACCAGACCGTGCGCCCATTCACGCCCGAGGAAACGCGGCACTGGATGGACATGCTGCGCGCAGGCGCGTACCGCTTTTGGGTCTCGCGCCTGTATGATTTCCACCTGCCGCGCTCGGCCGAACTGCTCAAGCCGCACGATCCCGGCCACTTCGAGCGCATCCTGCACGAGCGCCTCGCCGGCAGCGAGGCGGGTTCCCATCACGCCTTGCCCCATCGCCCATGCAACTAATTGAAGTCCCCGCGAAGACGGGCTATGTCTGGTTCCGCCAGGGTATCTGGCTGTTCCGCCGCAATCCGCTCGCGTTTCTCACGCTGTTTTTCGCCTATTTGCTGGCGATGACGCTGATTTCCGCCATTCCCGTGATCGGCGGCGTGCTGCCACTGCTGTTCGTGCCCGGCGTGGCCGTCGGCTTCATGGCGGCGTGCCGCAACACGATCGCGGGCAAACCGGTGTTCCCTACCATTCTGATCGACGGCTTTCGTTCGTACGGCAGCAACGTGGCGAAGCAACTGCTGGTGCTCGGGGCGATTTACGTGGGGGCGATGTTGCTGGTGCTGGCCGCGTCTGCGTTCGTGGACGGCGGCGCGCTATTGCGGCTGATGACGATCGGCGGCGACCTCGACGCGCAAGCGCTCGCCAACAGCGACGTGCCGCTCGCGGTGCTTGCTTCGCTGCTCTGCTACGTGCCGGTGTCGATGCTGTTCTGGTTTGCGCCCGTGCTCACGGCGTGGCACGACGTGCCGCCCGTGAAGGCCCTGTTCTTCAGCATCGTGAGCTGCTGGCGCAACAAGGGCGCGTTCATGGTGTATGGGGCGCTGTGGTTCGCCGTCTCGACGGTCGTATCGATCGGCCTGTCGACGCTGCTGCGCGCGCTCGGCGCCGGCGACTTCACGGTGGCGATCCTGATGCCCGCGCTCATCATCGTGACGACGATGCTCTATTGCTCGTTCTACGCGACCTATCGCGGCTGCTTTGGCGTGCAGGAAAAGCAGGCCGCGGAAATGCCGGACTCGGGACGCTGACCGGCGGCGCGGTAGTCCTTCAAAGTCAAAACGCAAAAACGGCGCCTTTTGGCGCCGTTTTCATTTTGCCCCGTTAGCGGGGGCTGCATTCCTGCTTAGCCGTAATGGTTCATCCACGACGGGTGGCGCGTGGCCTTCTCGCGATCCATCTCGCGCATGCGGAACTCGAGATCGTAGATATCGACGGACTGCGCGAGGTACGCTTCCTCGCGCTGCTGGCGGCGAGCTTCTGCAGTTTCGGAGAGGAAAAGGAAAAGACGGCTGAGCAGGTACATGATTTGGCCCTTCTTTGACGGGCACGTGCCCGCGAATCGAATGAAGCCATTATAGGGTAAACCCTGTTAAGGGTAAACACCTAAGTTGCCCGTAGTCGCTTTTAACCAACGTCCTGTGTCAATTCGGCGTCGTAGGCCTCGTCGGAGGCCTCGCGGCGATGAGCCTCGAAAAAATCCCAGATCAACGTGCTCGCGTCCGGTCCCGTCGAGGAGTGGAACGGTACGGTGTCGTCGCCGCCGCTCCAGGCGTGGTCGAGGCCCGCCACGCGGCACAGTCGCACGACACTCGCGCCGTCTAGCTCGTAATCCTGCTCGCGATAACCGTCCTTGAAGGTCTCGCGCGACACGACGCCCTGACGCACGCCGCGCGTATCCGCAAGACCGTTCAAACGCAACAGTTGCAGCGCGAGCTGTTCCGCGTTGACGGGCGCGACGACGGCGTCCGCCTCGCCCTGCACGACGATCGCGGGCATGCCCGGATGGATGCGCTCGCCCAATTGGGTATCGACGAGCGCCACTGGATCGTGGTGCACGCCGCGCCGCATCACATCGAGCGCCGTCACGCCCGAGCGCGCCTCACCGAAAGCGGGGCCGGAATGCAGCGCGATGGCGGCGAAACGGCTGGGTGAGCGCACCGCGAGCAGCATCGCGAGCCCTGCTCCCGCTGACAAACCGGCCAGATAGACGCGCGAGCGGTCGAAGCCATGCTCCTCGACGAGCGCATCGACCAGCGAAACGACGGATGCCGCCTCGCCGCCGCCCGCCGCGTCGCGCGAGTCGTACCAATGCCAGCATTGATGCGGATGCGCGCGTTCCGACTGCTCGGGATACACCACCGCGAAGCCATGACGGTCG
The DNA here is from genome assembly GCF_056155635.1 of Paraburkholderia sp. BR10141. Taxonomy (NCBI): domain Bacteria; kingdom Pseudomonadati; phylum Pseudomonadota; class Betaproteobacteria; order Burkholderiales; family Burkholderiaceae; genus Paraburkholderia; species Paraburkholderia sp. BR10141. The sequence continues at coordinate 125,770 of NZ_JBMIQH010000017.1, forward strand.
GCGAGCAGATTCATGCGGGTGCCTTCGGCGAAGGAATCCATCGACTGCTTGCAGCCGTGCAGCATCACGACGAGCGGCATGCCCCGCGTCTTGCGCGCCGTCGGCAGGTACAGCCCGTAAGGCAGGGAACGTCCGGCATGCAGGTCGTTCGCCGGTACAAGGTGCTCCGCGCGGCGCCATTCGCCCGCGGCCCAGGCGGCCGCACGCGGACCCACGCGCGACTCGCGCACCGGCGCGCTGCGCGCCTGCCCCGGCGTGACGCGCCTGGCCGCCTGCTCGGCTGCGGCCTGAGCGGCGCGCCAGATTGCCTGCGGCTTGGGTGCATCGATCCCCGCGCCTTTCAGGGCGTCGCGGGTCGCCCGGGTCTGGATGGCGAGCAGACGTCGCATGCCACCTGCCCATAGCTTCGTCAGATTTTTCGTCATCTATGGCCTCGTAAAAGGGTCCGACACATCGTGGCGTTTTGCCGCGATCCGTCGTTGTGCAACGCACAATAACACCATTTGGATGACGCTGCAGATCGAACAGGCTGGGTTCTGTCCGCGCGTTCGTTCGTCGAGGCACGCCTTCGTCTATGCGAGGCAGCTATACTGGATGCGTGTCTCACGCGCGTGTCGGCCAGCCAGGCGGCTCGCGCGTTAAGTCGCTATGAAGTAGCGGTTAAGCACCTGCAACCCCAGGATCCTCTTCAGACAGCCGGCAGCGCGGACCATGCCAGATTTGCCCCTTCACCTTTGGTACTCGATTACCAACCTCGGCGGCGCCGGCCTCACCCTGCCGCTGGCGTTGGCTATCGCGCTGTGGCTGATAGTCGGCTACTCGTGGCGCATGGCGGCGAGCTGGGTGTTTGTGCTCGGTCTGGCAATCGGCCTGGTGACGCTCACCAAGATCGCGTTTCTCGGCTGGGGCGTGGGGGTAAGAGAACTGGATTTCACGGGGATCAGCGGCCATGCCATGTTGTCCACGGCCGTCTATCCCGTCGCGTTTTTCCTGATGCTGCAAGGCGCGCCGTCCTTCGTGCGCGCCACGGGCGTGACCATAGGCCTCGCGGTGGGACTCGCAGTCGCGCTCTCGCGCGTCGTGCTCGACGCTCACTCGCCTTCCGAGGCTGTCACGGGCTGCGTGGTCGGGGCGCTCACCGCGCTCGTGTTCGCGCGCTACTGGTGGCAGGCGCAAGCCCGGCGAATTTCAGCGGCGGCCGTCGCGCTGAGCCTCGCGGCGCTGACTGTCGCCTTACACAACGTGCATGTGCCCACGCATCGCTGGGTCACGCACATCGCGCTCACGGTTTCGGGTCACGACCGGCCCTACGTGCGTGCCAAATGGAAGGCCAACCGCGCCAACCGCGCGCCGGTCGCGCCCGTCTCGCAAACCCGCAACGGGCTCACGCCGCCCGCCCAGCGCCACGCCTGAACCCGCCTGATTGGCGGCGCCCCGTTCGACGCCGCTCAACCGGCCACGCCTAGCAGCACGCTCGAAGCCTTGAACACGGCCGTCGCCGCTTGCCCTGCGACGAATCCCAGCGCGTCCACGCTCGCTTCGGTCACGATCGCGGCGATCACGGTGCCGCCCGGCAGGGCGAGCGTCACTTCGGCGTTCACGGCGCCACGTTGCACAACCTCGATCGTCCCGCTGAGCCGGTTGCGCGCCGAAAGCCGCTCCGCGTCTGCCGCGCTCGCGACCAGTATGACCGACGTCGCCTTCACGAGCGCCACCACGGGCGCGCCTGCGGCAAGGCCGAGCGCTTCGGCGCTCTCGTGGGTGATCGTGGCGACGATGCCCTCGCCGCCGGGCAGCGCGATCGACACCTCGTCGTTCACCGCACCACGCACGATCCCCGAGACGGTGCCAAAGAGCTGATTGCGCGCGCTCGTGCGCATGGCGAAGCGGCCGAGCACGGCGAGGTCGCGCGCGAACCCGCCAGCGTGCGCATCGCCGCCTTCGCCCGAAACGGCCCCAAGCGCGTGCGCCGCACGCTCGATAAAGCGCTGGTGCTCCCTCTCGATAGCGCGAAACGTCTCGACGAGCCGCAGCGCCCGCGGCGTGAGCGTCGTCCCGCCGCCGCCCTTGCCGCCCGTCGCGCGCACCACGAGCGCCTCGCCCGCGAGATTGTTCATGACGTCGACGGCATCCCAGGCGCCCTTGTAGCTCATGCCGACCGCTTTCGCGGCGCCTGTGATCGAACCGGTTGCATGGATGGCTTCCAGCAGCGCAATGCGCGCCGCGCCGCCAAGCATCTGCTGGCCGGACTGAAACCAGACCGAGCCGCCCAGACCCAGTTCCGGCGCCTCGGCGGGTGTCGATGTATCAGTGGAGCCGGCGTCGGCTTGGCCGGCTCCGGCGGATGGGGAGTTCAGTTCAGTGGGATTCATCATGCGCAACACAAGCCAAAACGAGACGAACGAACGATGGTTCGGCGCGGCTCGCCAAACCGCCAATCCGCGCCAGCGATTATAGAGACGCACGTCAGGCGCCGCGCGCCACCTTCGGCGCACCCAGTTCGCGTAACAGGCGTTCGCCCTCCTTCGCGGTATAGCGCTTGACGGCCTCGCACCAGCCGCGTGCGAACCCAAGCTGATACGGCTCGGCGTCCATGCGCTCGAGATAGCGCAGGGCCACCGCGGCGTCGTTGCCGTCGCCGAGCACGCTCTGCAGCCGTGCTAGCGCGCGCGCCACCTCCATGCGCGTGCGGCGCGACGTGAGCGTGGCGAAGAATTCGATCGTGTAGCGCAAATACTTCGCGTTGATGCGCGCGCGATGACGGCTCGCCTCGTCGATGGCCGTGAGCTTTTGCGTGCTCGCGAGTTGCTCGTAGTAGCGCCGCACGCGCTTCTTCGCGTGGCGATGCAGCGAAAACCCGGCGCTGCCGGCGTCGTGCGCGCGTCGCGCGCGCAAGTCGAGCCACTGGAGCCACGCCAGCGCCGCGAGCGCATAGCGCTGCGAGGCCAGCGCCTCGCGCAGCCGCGCGCGCGCGGCGAGCCGCTGCGCGTTTGCCGCGTCGCGAATCGCGTCCCAGCGCCCCGGCTCGACGTCGGCGGCAGCGAGCGCAGGCAGCGTCGATTCGACGAAGACATCGCGGTCGCGCGCATCGCCGAGCAGGCCGCCGAGCCATTTGAGCTCCGGCTCGATGCGCGTCTCCCACGCCTCGTCGCACCAGCGCGAGAAAATGCGCATGGCGGTGCGCAGCCGCCGCTGCGAGACGCGCATCTGATGGATGAACTCGCCGTTCGTGCTGTCGCGCACGCCCGCGTCATTGCCGAACCACTGCACGCTGATGTTGCGCCCGATCGCCACGAGCGCGGCCTCGGCGGTGGCCGCGCCGGCCAGATCCACGGCTTCGGCCTTGATGGCTTCGGCGTCGCCGGTCACGCTGCCAGCGCTGGCGCGCTCAAGCGCGTCGGTCAGCCGCACGAATGCGGGGAGCGCCCCGATCAGGTCGCCGGCACAGGCAAACAGCGCATCGACGATAGGCCGCTCGTCCTCGCCTTCGGGCCAGGGCGCGCTCACGCGCAACTCGTGCAAGGCGGACAAGTCGGGCGGGGGCGCCGCATCCGCGCCGTGAGTGTCCCGAGCCACCATTTCTTGCTGCGCTGCCGACGGCTCGTGCAAGTCTTCGTCGAGCGTAAGCAATACGTCGATGCCATCGCGCGGCCACTGCCAGCGGCTGCGCATCGCCACGAGGGTGGCCGATGGAGCGAGATCGTCCGCGCCGCCCAGCGCCTCGCGAAACGGCTCGGGCGCGGCGTCGAAGAGCGCATGCGCGATGCCGTTCGCATCGAGCGCCGCCTCGAAGATCGGTGCGACCACGGTAACCCCAGGCGTATGAACGCGTCGGCTCGACACGACAACGCGCTGCGTGTCGCCGCGCGATTCGACCGCCACGCGCCAGCCGAGCCCCCGAAGGACCCCGCCGCGATCGAAGGCGACCGTCGTCACGCGCTCGCGCGCGTCGGGCAGCGCCACGAGCATCGGCAATGCCGCGCCCAGGCTGGCGGCCCGCTCCGAAGGTTTCGGGCTGGCGTGCGCCCTGGACGCCGCTCCCGTGGCGGCGACGGCTTTTGCGTTTTTTCTATCCGGCGCTGCCGGGATCACGACATCCAGCACGATTTCCAGAACGCGATCCATGAACGCTCCAGGGTTCTGTCGGGCGACGGCTTGGAACAGTGCAAGCGGATGGAGAACCAGGAACTGCGACGACGCGATCGATGGTACACGCGAGCGCGCCCCGATGCCCCAGGTAACGTCCCTGACGCTTCGGGCAATCGGAGTCTGATGATGGTCAAGACTGCCACGACCAGACGGTGGAAAAATAACGACCTGCCAATTTCTCCCATTTTGCCTGTCTGTAAGGAGTGTTGAGTGTTCCCTGAGTACAGAGATTTGATTTCGCGCCTCAAGATCCAGGACGACCATTTCGCCCGGATTTTTCATCGTCACAACGAACTCGACCAGCAGATCAAGAACATGGAAGCGGGTGTCGTGGCTTCGCACAGCATGGAAGTCGAGCAGCTAAAAAAGGAAAAGCTTCAACTGAAGGACTCGCTCTACCTCATCCTCAAAAAGGCGGCAAACGCCTGAGCCGGCCGGCGTCCAGCACTGGCCGTTAGCTGGACAAGCGGGCCGGCGCTGGCCAGCGGCGCGCAGGCTTTTGCCTCGGCGCCGCCCTGCCAATCAAGCCCCGACGACTTCCCTGCGTGCCATTGCCGCGCGCGCCTTCGATGCATCCGCGTTGAATGCGAGTCACTCCGCATGCACTCCCATCCCCGCATCCGCCGACACCATGCCCAAATCCATTCCCTACCCCGCTTCCGACGCCGCCAGCCCCGCCGCACGACTGCCGCTCGTCACGCCCCACAGCGCCGAATTGCGCACCGTCGACAGTGCCGTCGAATCCGCGAGCGAGACGATCGCAGGCGCTGTCCATGATCTCGTCGCGCGCACTCGCGCCGGGCACAATCCGCCCGCCATGCTGCTCGAGTCGATCGCAGCATTGATGCAAGGCATGTCGCCCGACGAAGCCGCCCAGTTGCGCAGTCTGATCCTCGAAGGCAACCCTGCCGACTGGCGCAACTCGCGCTCGCGCCACCCCGACGAGGAACTCGCCTCCGGCTGGCGCGAAGGCGGCTATCCGTATCGCAACCTGATGTCGCGCCGCGCCTACGAGCGCCAGAAGTACCGGCTGCAGGTCGAACTGCTCAAGCTTCAGGCGTGGGTGCGCGAAACCGGTCAGCGCGTCGTGATCCTGTTCGAGGGCCGCGACGCGGCCGGCAAGGGCGGGACGATCAAGCGCTTCATGGAGCATATGAACCCGCGCGGCGCGCGCGTCGTCGCGCTTGAAAAGCCCACCGAAGTCGAGCGCGGCCAATGGTATTTCCAGCGCTATGTGCAGCATCTGCCTTCGGCCGGAGAGATCGTGCTGTTCGATCGGTCCTGGTACAACCGCGCGGGCGTCGAGCATGTCATGGGCTTCTGCTCGCCGGAGGAATATGCCGATTTCATGCAGCAGGTGCCGGAGTTCGAACGGCAGTTGATCCGGAGCGGCATCCATCTGATCAAGTTCTGGTTTTCCGTGAGCCGTGCCGAGCAGCGGCGACGCTTCAAGGAACGCAAGGTGCATCCGCTCAAGCAATGGAAGCTGAGTCCCGTCGATCTCGCTTCGCTCGACAAGTGGGAGGCGTACACCCTGGCGAAAGAGGCCATGTTCTCGCAGACGGACACCGCCGATGCGCCGTGGACGGTCGTTCGCTCCGATTGCAAGAAGCGCGCGCGGCTCAATGCCATGCGATTCGTGCTGCACAAGCTGCCTTATGCGAGCCGGGACGCAGAGGCGATCGGGGTGGTCGATCCGTTGCTGGTGAGTCGGGCGCCGTAGGCGGCCTTGCCGATTCACGGGTCTGCGCGCTTCCCCCAGATCAAAGCCTCGGGGTGGCGTTCGAGATAATCGGATAAGGCGTTCAGGCTGGCCAGCGTACGCCGCAACGCGGCCAACGCCTGATGAGCGTCGCTCTGCAACGGCGAATCCTGGTCGAGCATCGCTTGCGCGGAACGAAACGCCCGTTGCGCCGATTCGAGCGTCGAACGCGCACGCGGTACGAGCTCCGTATCGAGCCGCGCAAAGAGGACATTCGACTGCTGCAACGAGGCGTCCAGGTTGCGCCCGATCGCCTGAAGCGGCATGCGGTCGAGCCGGCGCACGATATTCGACACCTGGTCCTGAAGCTCCTCGAGTGAATTGGGCACCGTCGGCAATTCGACCGGCGAGCGCTCCGTGTCGACGCGCGCCGCGGGTGCGTGCGGGAAGATGTCCAGTGCGACGTACTTCTGCCCCGTCAATAGACTTCCCGTGCGTAGCTGGCCGCGCAGTCCCTGAGCGACGAGCTGGTGCAGCAGGCTCTTGCCTGCCGTTCCCGCACCGTCGCCGAGCGCGTCGCGGTAGTTGCGGCCGAGCCGCGAGGGATACAGGCTCAGCGTGACCAGCATGTCGAAACGTCCGCTTTCGGGTTGGAGGTCGATAGCGACCGCCGTGACCGTGCCCAACCCGACGCCGCGGAATTCGACTGGCGCGCCAACGGACAGCCCTCGCACCGACTGCGCGAAGCGCATGCGCACCACGGCAGGCGGACCTTCGTTCGCGCGCATCGCGTCAGTGCGGCTTTCCGCGAGCCGGAAATCCTCGACGCTCGTCGCGGACACTGGGCGCACGCTCCCACGCGGCGTATCGAATGCGAGGCCGCCCGCGAGCAGCGCCGCGGCCGGCGGCGTTTCCAGCCGCATGCCGCTGGAATCGAGCTTGAGCTCGACGCCGCTCGATTGCCACCAGCGCGTATCGGACGTGACCAGACGATCGAACGGTCTCCTGACGAAAACGCCGATACGGACGTTGTCGCCACTGGGCACCAGCGAATAGCCGAGCACCTCCCCGACCTGCACACCGCGAAAATAAACGGGCGAGCCGGCATTCAGCGAGCCGAGCGTTGGGGCGCGAATCACGAAACGCGTGCCCTCTGCGTCGCTGGTGATGGCCGGCGGCGTGTCGAAGCCCGTGAATGTGTAGCACGCCCTGGGCGAATGAATGTCGATATCGACGTCGATCCAGGTTCCCGATACGGCGGTCAGGAGCCCGGAGATGTTCTTCACGTCGATGCGCGGACGCACAACCCAGAATTTCGTGCCGCACATGGCGATGTGTGGTCCGGCCGCATCGAGCCTCAGTTCGGCATCGACGCGCTGACCATCCGCGGACAAGCGCAGATGCTCGAGCCGGCCAACGACCACGCCGCGATATCGCACCGGCGTTTTGCCGGCGACGAGCCCGGCGCCCGACACGAAGCTCACGGTTACACGGGTGCTGCGTTGCGACAGCGCTTGAGCGAGCATCAGGCCGCCAGCCAGGTTTGCCAAAACCCACGCGGCCCAGACTGCGGCATGCCACCACCGCCGGTCACTCACAACTTCCCCACGACGACATGCCACACGCGCCTCGCAAATCGGGATGCGAAGGCGAGCGCATGGCCAACCGCGCATGCAAAGAAGCTGAAGAGACTCACGGTGCGTTGAAGATCTGGCGAGAAAGTCGATGGGGTTCGGACCGGCGGCGCCCTTTGCGCTCAGGCGGCTTCGCCGTTAGCGCAACTGCTCGACGAGCGCATCGGCGCCCTTGTCGATGCCGGTTTCGGCCGCGCTCAGGGAGCCGAAGGCAGCGGGCAGATTCATCGCGTTCGGGTATTGCTTTGTCACGTAGGCGCGAAGCAGACGCCCCGACGCACTGTCGTACACCTCCACGGCATACGACACCGAGCCGCTAAACGCTCCTTTGCCGCCCCGGATCGCCTGAACGCCGTTGTAGAGATTGCCCGCGATGTCGAAATGCATCGCCTGGCCGATCAGGGCAGTCGTTTTCTCCGCGCCGGTCAACGTGAGTTTCACGCGCAGCGTCGCGGGCGACGGCTGGGTCGCCAGGTCGAAACGCTTCGATAGCGTGTCGGCAAACGTCTTGTGCATGTAGGCGGCGAGCACGTCCTTGTCCGAGTCCGACAGGTCGCCGAACTGATTGTCGGCGTCTTGATACACCGCGACCGGATCGACGATGACCTGCGAGTAGCGCGACCAGAGCACCGGCGCCGCATAGCGGAATGGCGTCTGCGCGGCGTCGTGATCCCGGTTCTCCTTGAGCTGGGAGGACGAGGCGAGGCTGTTATAGGCCACGGGCTGCACGCCCGCACACGCCGACAACATCAGGAGTACTACGCAAGCCGACGACATGTGAAGAAAACGGTTGTTGAGCACGAAGGCATCCTTTTAAAAGTTGCCGGATACCGCCTGGCATCCGGCCGAGTCCACGACGAGACGAAGCGTAGCATCGGTCTCGGAGGATGTAAACCGTCTATCCGGTTTGTTTGTGGAACGATGCAGGGGTACAATCGCGCCCATGGATAACCAGACACGTTCCGAGATTTCCCGCAGAAAGGCGATTGACGCGGCGCTTGCGATCCTGACCCGCGACGGGGTCGGCGGACTGACATTCGATGCGCTCGCGCGCGAAAGCGGCATCAGCAAAGGCGGATTGCTACACCAGTTCCGTAACAAACTGGGCGTGCTGCGCGCGCTGCTGGATCGTCAGCGGGAACAATTCGAGCAGATCGCGCAAGATCACCTGGCGGCGGGCGGCCAGGCCCGGGCAGAACCGGTCCTTTCGGCGCAGATCGCGATTTTCAGGGAGTCGATCAACCAGCCGGACTCCGTCGCGCGCGCCGTGCTCGCGGCCCTGGTCGAAAGCCCGGCGCTGCTCGAAGACCTGAAGGCCCAGGACGCGGCCAAGATGGAACAGCTGCAGGTCGAGGCCCGCGACCTCGAACTCTCGTTGCTACGCTACTTCGCCGCGAGCGGCATCGCGTTTAGCACGCTGCTCGGCCTGTCGGCCGTGCCCGACGCGCTGCGGGAACGGCTGTTCGACCGCCTGCTCGACGAGAAGAAGTGGTGACGTGGCTGCCGCGCGGGAGCAATCGCGCGGCAGGCTGACGGCCGCGTCAGGCGGCACGCTCCGCGCTCAGGTTGCGTACTGCGCCACCCCATTCCCGAACGACCAGTTCTCCCGCGCGACATCCACGAGATTCACGAACACGTCCTCGCGCCTCACCCCCGGATCGCGCGCGAGGTTTTCGGCAATCTGCGCGAACAGCGCCTTCTTCTGCTCCTGCCCGCGCGTGTTGTTCACGGCGATCTGAATCATGACCAGATCGTCGCTGCGCTCGATCCCGAGGTAATGCCGGCCGAACACGAAGTTATCGGCATCGTGCTCGGTGATGATCATGAAGATGTCGTCTTCGGGCGCCTTGAACACCTCCATCAGCGCTTGATGAATGCCCTGCGTGAGCGCCTTGCGATACGTGGCGGGCTTGCCTGCGCGAACCGCGATACGAGTGAACGGCATGTCGATCTCCTGCTTCGGTGGGTTTGACATGACATCAGCTTAGGTGCGATCTATCATAATAAACAGGCATAGATAGAGATTTCATCCATTTTCATCTGAAATGAAACCACTGGATCTCGACGCCGTGCGCGCCTTCGTGCTCGTCGCCGAGCTGCGCAGCTTCACGCGTGCCGCCGACGCCCTCGACACCACGCAATCGGCCGTGAGCCTGAAGCTCAAGCGTCTCGAGGCGCATCTGGGCAAGCAGTTGCTCGAACGCACGCCGCGCGTCGTGCGGCTTTCGGCGGATGGCCTCACGTTCCTCGCCGCCGCGCGCGACCTGCTGGGCGCGCATGAGCGCGCGCTCGGGGCGCTTGCGGGCGACGAGCGGCGGCTCGCGCTCGGCCTGAGCGAGCATGTTGCGGACGCCAACCTCGCCCGCCAGCTCGCCCAGCTTCGCGTCCATGATCCGGGGCTCGTGATCGAGCTGCATCTTGGGCTCTCGGCGCATCTGCTCGCGCAGTTCGACGAGCGGCGGCTCGATGCCGTCATCGTCCGTCAGGAGGAAGAGGAGGCGCCGCGCGGCGACGCCCGCCGGCTCTTCGCGGAGCCGCTCGTCTGGCTCGCCGCACCGCAATGGCAGTGGCAGCCCGGCACGGCGCTGCCGCTCGCGCTGCTCGCCGCGCCATGCGCGGTGCGGGCCGCAGCGATTCGCGCGCTAGACGCCGCAGGCGTGGCCTGGACCGAAGTGTTCGTGGGCGGCGGTGTCGCCGCGGTGGGCGCGGCGCTGGCCGCTGGTCTCGCGGTTTCGCCGCTGGCGCGCCGGGTCGCGCCGCGCGAACTGATCGACGTCGGCGCGCGGCTCGGTTTGCCCGCGCTGCCGGTTTCGCAGGTCCTGCTTCACTCGCGGGTGCGCGAGCTGCGAACCGCGGGGACGCTGCAATTGTTCGCGTCGGGGCTCGGCACAGGCTAGATAGCGTTCAGCTCAGGATGGGCGGCAGCGCGTGCGGCATGGGAATCGCACGCTGGATCTGCGGCGGCGGCGCATCCACCACGAGCTTGTGGCGTGGCGCGGGCCGCACGGCGGCAGGATTCGGCGCGGGACGCTTTTGCGTGACGGTCTTGGACGCGGGCGCCGCGCCGGAAGCGGGATGATGCACACGGGCTGCCGCGTGGGCCTCGCCCGGCGCGAGCCATCAATACGCCTGCCCGCACCTCGTCTCTCCCCAAAGCCGTCCCAATGTCCGGCGAGGATTATACCGAGTCAAAACTTGCAATAATCCATATATGGACTAATATCTACTAAAAGTTCAATTCAGGACTCGACCACCATGTCACCCGCCACTGCTTCCGTCACACCGTCGCGACGCCCCCGCGCCGAACCCTCGCTCACCGAAATGTCGGCGGCGGGGCTCAGGGCGTTCTTCAACATTGCGCGCGACTGGGACCTGAGCGCCGAAGAGCAGATTATTCTGCTCGGCTCGCCGGGCCGATCCACGTTCTTCAAGTGGAAGCAGTCCCCGCACACCGCCCGGCTGGGCCGCGACACACTCGAACGCCTTTCGCTGCTGCTCGGCATCTACAAGGCGTTGCAGATTCTCCTGCCCCAACCCACCTCCGCCGACACCTGGATCAAGCGCCCCAACAGCGCACCGCCCTTTGGCGGACGGCGCGCGCTCGACCGCATGCTGGCCGGCAACGTCAGCGACCTCGTGGCGGTGCGCCAGTATCTCGACGCAATGCGAGGCGGCTGGGCGTGACGCAAACGAACTGGCAAGACCGCTGGCGCAGCGCGCATCTCACCTGGTCACCCGCGTTCAGGGTGATCCCCACCCGGTTTCCAGCCGTGAACCTGTTCGACCGCGTGGCTTCCGCGGACGACTTCGAGGCGCTCTACGCGCTCGAAGCGCTCACCAACGACCGGCTGCGCACCGAAACCGGCGACCTCGACCTCGTGCCGCGCGAGGAGCGCCGCTTCGGCCCCGGCTACGGGCCGATCATGGCGGCTTTCACGCATCTGAATCCGCAGGGCAGCCGTTTTTCCGACGGCACCTACGGCGTGTTCTACTGCGCGCGCTCGCGCGCCACCGCCGTGGCGGAAACGCGCTATCACTCGGGGCTTTTTCTCGCGGCCACGAACGAGCCGCCCATCCGCCAGCAAATGCGGCTCTATACGGTGATCGCACACGGCGAGGTGATCGATCTGCGCGATGACCCCGCGCTCGACCCGGGCGTGCTCTCGCCCGACGACTACACGGCCGGCCAGGCGCTAGGCCGCGCCGCCCGCGAGGCGCGTGCGCCGGGCATTGCGTATCCCTCGGTTCGCGACGAGGACGGCCAATGTCTCGCCGCCTTCAGCACGACGCTGCTGCGCGCGTGCCATCACGCGGCGTATCTGGAATACAACTGGAATGGGCACACCATCGACATGGTGTTCGAGTTGAACCGCATCGTATGAGCCGAGCGGCCAACGGGAGACCGGCAGGCGCGAGGCCTCAGGGAAGCACGATCGCGGCCGCGCCGTGCGCGAGCGCCTCGACCTGCGAGACCGACAAGATGCGCGATGTGAGCGCCTCGACCATGGTGAGGCGTCCTTCGGTGATGAACGCTCCGGTGTCGATGAACACCTGCGAGCCGATCTGCCGCACTTCACGCACCGGCGTATGCCCGCAGAACGTGAGCGAGAGCGCATGGCGCGCCGGATCGCCCGTGCCGAGCACGAGATCGCGGCCCCAAAGCATGCGTTCGCGCACGTCGGAATCGAACTGGCCGCTGTCGAGCGCGGCGTCGTCGCCGAAAAATTCAGCGTGAATGATATTGAATCGCTTTTCGCCCTCACCCACCACGCGCGCGAGCGGCAATTGGCGCAGCCGTTGCGCGTAGTGCACGAGTTCGGCGTCGGGCACGCTGTGCGCCCAGCCGCCGCCGATGCCATACCAGCGGTTGCGCGGCATCTTCCCTTCGGCTACGGCGCACAGTGCGTCTTCGTGATTGCCGAGCACGGCGTAGAACCACGGTTTGTCGAGCAGCGCGAGCGCCTGTTCGCACTGCTCGCGCTCGCCGCGGTCAACGAGATCGCCCACAGAAAACAGCCGGTCGCGCGCGGTGTCGAACTCGACTTCGCGCAAAAGATAGCGCAACGCCTCCACGCAACCATGCAAATCGCCTACTACGAAGTCGCGACCTGCAAGATTGGCGGCATGGTGCTGCACGAGAGCGTCGGGTGTATGCGTCATCACTTCATCATAGCGCTGTGTGAGTGGGCCATATGAGCGCCAAATATCGTACCGAATACGATTGCGACAGGCGCGTCACAAAGCAGACAACACGCAAGCGGCGTGCCTGCGTTCACAGCATACGCGTTTGCGGTTATCAGTGCCGGCGCTAACGCGGCGCAACGCCCGGCGTTACGGTGAGTTACTGGGGCTGGGCACGCAGCGCCGCGACCTCGCCGGCCGTGAGCGTGGCCCGAAGATCGCCGAACTGCGTCGTCACGTAGTTGGAAATGGCTGCCACCTGTTCGTTGCTCAATGCATCGCCGAATGCCGGCATCAGCACGTCGCTGTCCTTCGTCTGGCGCCGCACACCGTGCAGGATCACCATCGCGAGGTTGTCCGGGCTCGGCGCGCCTGCAACGCTGTTATGAATGAGCGATGGATACGCGCCCGGCGCGCTTCCCCCCACGCCGCCGCCTGTCCAGTGGTGGCAACTCGCGCAGTTCGCCACGAAAAGCTGCAAGCCGTTCACGGTCGTGATCGTCGTGCCGCGCAGCGCGGTGATGTCGTTCACAGCGGGCTTGCCCCAGGCATCGCGCGGCCGCGTCACGCCGCCCGAAACCGGCGGCAGCGCGCGCAGATACGCCACGATCGAACGCAGGTCCTCATGCGTCAGATATTGCGTCGAGTGCTGGACCACGTCGGCCATCGGACCGGCTGCGCTCGCATGACCCGCGGCAATGCCCGTGGAGAGATAGGCGATCAGCGCGTCGTCGCTCCAGTTGCCAATGCCGCTCGTGCGGTCGGGCGTGATGTTGTAGGCCTGCCAGCCTGCTTGCGTCGCGCCCGAGAAACGCTCTGTCGTCTTGAGACCCTGCATGAAGTTGCGCGGCGTGTGGCATTCCTCGCAATGCGCGAGGCCTTCGACGAGATAGGCGCCGCGGTTGAATTCGGCGCTTTGCTTCGGGTCCGGCACGAAGCGGCCTTCGTTGAAGTTGAAGAGATTCCACAAGATCATCAGCCAGCGCTGGTTGAATGGAAAGCGCAGTTCGTTCGCGGGCGGCGTGTCATGCACCGGCGCGACCGTATTCAGATAGGCGCGGATCGCGAGCATGTCCCGCTCTGTCATGCGCGTGAATTCGACGTAAGGAAACGCGGGATACAGCCGCTTGCCGCCCTTGCCGATGCCTTCATGCAACGCGCGTATGAAGTCGGTATCGCTCCACTGGCCGATGCCGGTATCGGGGTCCGGCGTGATGTTCGGCGTGTAGATTTTTCCAAACGGCGTGCTGATGGGCAGGCCGCCCGCAAACGGCCGGCCTGGATCGGCGGTATGGCACGCAACGCAGTCGCCAATGCGCGCTAGATAGGCGCCGCGCTTGATGAGCTCGGGCTTGTCGGCGTCCGCAATGGGGGTCGACGTGTCGTCGCCGCGCGCCGTGGACATCGGCAGTTCGTCGACGGGACGCGAGTTCGACTCGTGCGAGGCATGCCACGCGATATAGAGCGCGAAGGCACAGAAAAGCGCGGCCGCGAGAGCGGCACGCGCGCGTCGCTCTCGCTCGTGATTCGTGGTGGCCGCTGTGGAGGACTTCGCTGTTTTCATCGTCTGGCTCGTATCAAAGCTCGTGGCGCAGCTTGTCGGCCAGCTTCAGCGACAGCGCGGCAATCGTCAGCGTGCAGTTCACCGAGGCGGCCGAGGGCATCACCGCGCTGCTGGCGACGAACAGATTCGCATGATCGTGCGTGCGGCAATCGGCATCGACGACCGAATCGGCGGCGTTCGCGCCCATGATCGTCGTGCCCATGATGTGATTGTTGGGCGCGAAGGTATCGTCGAATGCGATGTCCGTGCCGCCGAAAAGCTGCGCGATCTGCGCATAGAGTTCATGCGTGTTCGCCGCGCTCTTCTTGACGTAATCGTTGATCGAGTAATAGATCTCGGGCTGTGGAATGCCGAGCCCGTCCTTGTGTTCGCTCGAGGGCAGCACGCGGTTCTGCGGCTCGGGCAAATGCTCGTGGAAACTGTTGATGGTGAGCGTGCGCGACGTGCGCTCGCGTATCTCCCGGTCCAGTTCCGCGCCGGTCAAGCCATTCGCGATGAGCGCGGCCGTCACGGCCATGGTGGGCACCCCGTTCGACAGATGCAGTTTCTTCGCGGCATACGCGGAGCGGAACGCACCGTCGCGGAAGTTCACGACCGAGGTCATTTCCATGGGCCCGCGCCCCGGCCACAGTGGTTCGTTGGCCATGAACGTGATGCCCGTGCCCGGATGATCCATGAGATTGCGGCCCACCTGCCCGGAGCTATTGCCAATGCCGTGGGCAAACGCGTCGCTCTTCGACATCAGCATGAGCTTGGGCGTCTCGATGCCGTTCGCGGCGAGCACGAAGAGCTTGCCGGTCACACGCGTGCTTCTGCCGCCTGGATCCTTGTAGTGAACGGCGGTAACGAGCCCTTTGTTGTCGGCCTCGATGCGATAGACCACGGCCTGCGGCACGAGCTTCGCGCCCGCGCGCTCGGCCTTGTCCGCGTGAACCACGCCGTTGTACATCGCACCGATCGGGCAAATCGGCATGCAGTTGTTGTTGCCGCAGCAGGTGGGCCGCGCATCGAACGGGCGGCTATTGCGCGCGACCGGCTCGGGCACCACGTGAAAGCCATTCGCATTCAGTACTTGCGAGAAGCGCTGATCCATCCAGGAAAGCGGCAGCATGCTCATTGGATACGGCTTTGCCCGCGGCGAGCCGAGATCGTACGTCGCGTCCGGACCGGACACGCCCAGTGCCTCTTCCGCGAGCTGATACCACGGCTCCAGCGTCTCGTAGGGATAGGGCCAGTCGCGACCCACGCCGTACTGGGTTTTCAAACGAAAGTCCGCCGGCAGCAAGCGCCACGCGGCGGCGGCCCAGTGCCACGTGGTTCCGCCCACGAGACGCAAATATTGTGAGTTGTACGGATAATCGCCCTTCTGCACGAGATACTCGTTGGGCGGCGCGTATTCGGGATGCGGCGCGTAGCTCGCAGACGGATACGGCGTGGCGAAATCGGCCTTGGCGGGCGAATTGCGGAAGTTCTCCACGATCTGCCAGCGCGCAACGCGCGGCCCCGCTTCGAGCAGCACCACGCAAGCGCCGGCCCGGGCGAGCTGGTGCGCCACCAGACTGCCCGCCACGCCGGAACCGACGACGACCACGTCGGCGCAACGTCCTGTCGCCATTGTCGACCTCATCCTTTGGCTTTCGTTGTGGTGGCCTGGCGCGGCCGTGATGTATGTGCCGGTTGCTCCGCTATTCGCCTGCGGGTTTGTGCTTCCAGTGGAACGGCACGTCGCGGCAATACGAGGGAATCGTGAGCACGTCGTTGACGGGGTCGAACATCAACGCCTTTTCGAAGGCCACCACCTGCACCTTCGGCATCTCGCCCACGAGACCGAGATACCACGCGCGCATGATGTCGCCCACCATCGATGCGAGTTCCGGCTGATCGGGCTTGAGCGCGGCGGTCACGGTATCGGAGGGCACGCCGCCATGACCTTGAATCCAGGTGTTGAGCGTGGCGACATTCGCGTCGAACTGACTGCGCGCGTGGCCGAGCGCGGCATAGACGCGCTTGCCGAGCACGGCGTCGAAGCTCGTGCGGCCAGTGAGGCGCTGCGATAGCTCGATGAAGGCGTCATAGCCGGTACCGGATGCGCTCGCCGAGGTGGCCGCGAAAGCGCGGCCCACGCCGAAAGGCGCGCGCGAGCGCCCGGCAGCCGCGAAGGCGAGCAGCGCCGCTGCGCACGTTCCCGAGACGAAACGCCTGCGGCCAGGACGGCCGAGGCGCTCCAATACAGCAGGAAGATCGTGCGGCGCCTGAGACATCCCGTGTTGTGTCACCTCTGTCATGGGCACTCCAGATGAGGTCGATCCCGCCAGGTTCCCCTGGCGGGGGGCGAAACACGCTTGCCGCCGGCGCGGGCGGCGCCTGAAAACAGGCCATGCGAAAAACGTTTGCTATCGTCGTTCAACGCGGATCAATGCATATGCACCGTCGTTGCGCTGACTGCGAGAGCGCGCTTGCGCGTTGCGCAAGCAATATAGCCCCTTATGGCCCGATAAGACAAACCGAAAGCTTGCATGCCCGGCATAACAGTGAACAGCGCGTCACCCCGGCGGACCGCGCACGGTAGAATCGCCGCAATTGATTGCTAACCCGCGCGACCCCGGGCCACGCCATGAACTTCATACCGCTGGTACTGCGCAACCGGCCGCACTTGATGATCGCCATCGCCGTGGGCGTCGTGCTCGGCTTGCTCTCGCCCGCCTCGATCCATACTTCCGCGCGCGTCCTGCTCGGCTGGGACGCCACGGTATGGACCTACCTCGTGCTGATCTGGCTACACATGGTGTTAGCAAACGAAGAGAGCGTGCGCGCGAACGCCCGCCGCGAAGACGAAAACGCGGGGACCGTGCTGTTTCTCATCTGCATCGCAACGGTGGCGAGCATCGTCGCCATCGTCATCGAGCTGGGTACGACGAAGGATCTCGGCACGGCCTCGAAAGTGCTGCATTCGCTGCTCACGGGGCTCACGCTCATCGGGGCGTGGTTCCTCATTCCCACCATCTTCACGCTGCATTACGCGCGCCTCTACTACGGTTCCGATCCCAACGAGCCCGCTCTCGCGTTTCCCGACAAAAAGCTCACGCCGAATTACTGGGACTTTCTGTACTTCTCGTTCACCATCGCCTGCGCGTCGCAAACCGCCGATATCGGCCTGCGCGGGCGCAGCGCGCGGCGCGGTGTGCTCGCGCAATCGATTTTGTCGTTCTATTTCAACGTTTCTGTGCTAGGCCTGTGCGTGAACATCGCCGCCAGCATGGTCGGTAGCTGATCCGTTTTTCTCCGCTGCAACCGATACCGGCAATCGCCGCCGGGTTCTCCGCTGGATTCGCCCGCCTTTGCTCCCAGCCTTTGCGCCCAGGCTTTGCGAACATGCGCCTTGCACGCGGCGCCGCGCGCCTGTGTCGCTCATGGGCATGTGCCTTGCTCGACTCCCCCGCAAGTCGCCACGCGGCGCAAGCGGTTTGGTTCCGGCCTGCTCTTGCACTACTCTGAACAGGTGCCTGTCCACCACGCGCAGCGCGGCACGCTCCGGCAGCCCCCGGGCGGCGCGATCGCATTTCGGCTAACCCCGACTTGCATCCCCTTCGCCTGACGTACCTGGAATACGACCGATGGAACCCCCCCACGCCTATGCGCCGCGGATCTACTTCGTCCATTCCGTCCTGGCAGGACCACTCGACGCGTGGCCGGCGCACATCGCCCGCGCGGCGTCGCTTGGCTTCGATCACGTCCTGATCGGCGCGCTGTTCGCCTCGGGCGCGTCGGGCGACGACCGCATTGTCGCCGACCACGCGCGCCTGAACGCAGCCTTCGGCAGCCAGCTCTCCGCCGACGACGCCGTGCGCGAACTCGCGCTCGCGGCGCAATCGCGCGGCGTCACGCTGCTCGCCGATCTCGTGCTCGACCGCAGCGCCGCTGACGGCGCGCTCTACGCTGCGCATCCCGAATGGTTCCATCCCTTCGAGCCCGAAGACGCGCGCCTCGACCCACGCCACGGCCACAGCGAAGCCAACGTGGCCTATGCCGATTTCGAGCGCGCGAGCGCGCCGCTCATCGCATGGTGGACGGCGCGCGCCATCGCGCTCGTCGAAGCGGGCATCGGCGGCTTTCGCGTGGACTCGCCGCACCGCACGCCGCCCCACGTGCTACGCGCGATCTTCGATGCCGTACGCGCACGCTTTCCGCAAGCGCGCTGGCTCGCCGCGACACCAGGCCTGCCGCGCGAAGCGATCACGCACCTCGAAGGTGCGGGCTTCGACGCCGCCTTCTCCTCGCTGCGCTGGTGGGACTTCTCGTCGAGCTGGATGGTCGAGGAGCACGCCGCATTGCGCCGCGTAGGATCACCGATAACGTTTCCAGAAGCGCCCTATGGTGCGCGCTACGCGCACGATCAGGAAGGCGCCGCCGATGCGCGCGCGGTCGAGCGCGCCTATCGCCGCATGCTGCGCGCGGCAGCGGCGATAGGCACCGGCTGGCTCATGCCGATGGGTTTCGAATATGGCGTGGACGAAGCGACCTCGCACAGCGGCAACAGCACGCAGACGTGGGAAGCAGCGAAAGCCCGCGCGCCCTTCGATCTGAGCGCCGATGTCGCGCACGCCAACGCGCTGCAACGCGAAACGTGGGCGCTGCAGACCAACGGTGAACTGCGCGCACTCAGTGGCCCTGGCGCCAGCGTCGCGGCGCTCTTGCGCGGCGACCGCGCGGACCTGCGCGACGCGCAAGACGCCATCCTCACGCTCATCAATCCCGCGCTCGCCGCGCCTGTGCGCGTGGATCTCGCGCGCCTGCTCGACGGCGTGCCCGGCGGCTTCACGCGCTTCGCGCCGCTCGACGCCGAAACGCTGCGCGGCGCGCGCCTGCCCGCGCCGCGCGACGCGAGCGCTATTCCCGATGCGTTCACGCTGCCCGCGGGTGCATGCTGGATGTTCCGCGCGCTCGCGAGTCCGCTCGTAGTGCTCGCGCCGCCCGAAGATCGCGGCAAGACCGACACGAGTGGACACAAGAGCGTGCTCGAAGCGATCGCCGCGCCGCGTATTGCCATCGAGAGCGCGCAGCCCTCGGTCGATCACGGCCGCTTCGCCGCGAAGCGCACCGTCGGCGAGCGCTGCGAAGTGCGCGC
The DNA here is from genome assembly GCF_056155635.1 of Paraburkholderia sp. BR10141. NCBI lineage: Bacteria > Pseudomonadati > Pseudomonadota > Betaproteobacteria > Burkholderiales > Burkholderiaceae > Paraburkholderia > Paraburkholderia sp. BR10141. The sequence goes on from NZ_JBMIQH010000017.1 coordinate 145,125, forward strand.
GGCCATCTTCGCCGAGGGCCACGACCGCATCGACGCCGCCGTGCTCTGGCGCGCCGCCGACGAAACCGCCTGGCACGAGTCGCCGATGACGCCCGTGCCGCCCGCGGGCACCGACCTGTGGGCGGGCCACATTCCGCTCGATCGCATCGGACGCTACGAATACGTCGTGATTGCCTGGCGCGACGACTTCGCCTCGCTTGCGGAACATCTGCACAAGAAGCGCGCGGCGAGCCAGCCCGTCGATCTCGAACTGGAAGAAGCGAGCCGCCTGTTCGCGCTCGTGCTCGCCACTGCGGAAACATCGGGCTCGGGCGACGACGACCAGAAGCGCAACAACGAAACGCTCGACGCCATCGTCAAGCGCTTCATTGCTGCGGACACCGAAACACGCTGCGCGATCATCGCCGCGCCTGCGACCGCTGCGGCCGTGCGCGCCGCGCGCCATCGCCCGTTTCTCTCGCACGACACAATCGTCAATCGCGTGGATGCGGAGCGCGGCGCCGCACGCTTCGCAAGCTGGTACGAGATCTTCCCGCGCTCGATGAGCGACGACGAATCGCGCCACGGCACCTTCGACGACGTGATCGCGAAGATGCCGCGCATCCGCGAAATGGGCTTCGACGTGCTGTACTTCCCGCCGATCCACCCCATCGGCCTCGCCAACCGCAAGGGGCGCAACAACACGCTCAATGCGCAGCCCGGCGACGTGGGCAGCCCCTACGCGATCGGCGCGGCCGAAGGCGGCCATACCGCGGTGCATCCGCAACTGGGCACGCTCGAGGACTTCTGCCGCATGCTCGCCGCGGCGCGCGAACAAGGCCTCGAAATCGCGCTCGACTTCGCGATTCAATGCTCGCCCGACCACCCGTGGCTGAAGGCGCATCCCACCTGGTTCGCATGGCGGCCCGACGGCACGCTGCGCTACGCCGAAAATCCGCCGAAGAAGTACCAGGACATCGTGAACCCCGAGTTCTACGCGCACGACGCGAAGCCTGATTTGTGGCTCGCGCTGCGCGACGCGATCCTGTTCTGGGTGGACACGGGCGTGCGCATTTTCCGCGTGGACAATCCGCACACGAAGCCGTTGCCGTTCTGGGAATGGATGATCGCCGACGTGCGCGCACGTCACCCCGACGTGATCTTCCTCTCCGAAGCCTTCACGCGGCCGCGCCTCATGTACCGGCTCGCCAAGCTCGGCTTCTCGCAGTCATACACCTACTTCACGTGGCGCGAATCGAAACGCGATTTCACCGAGTACCTCACGGAACTCACACAAACCGAGGTGCGCGACTTCTATCGGCCTAACTTCTTCGTCAACACGCCCGACATCAATCCGCGCCATCTGCAGACTGGCGCGCGTTCGAGCTTCCTGATCCGCGCCGCGCTGGCTGCGACGCTTTCCGGGCTGTGGGGCGTTTACTGCGGCTTCGAACTGTGCGAAGGGCGCGCCATGCCCAATTCGGAGGAATATCTGGACTCCGAAAAATATCAGCTGCGCGCATGGGACTGGCATCGCCCCGGCAACATCGTCGCGGAGATCGCCACGCTCAACCGCATCCGGCGCGCCAACCCGGCGCTGCACACGCATCTCGGCATCACGTTCCTCGACGCGCGCAACGACTCGCTGCTCTGCTTCGAGAAGGCCACGCCCGCGCGCGACAACGTGCTCGTCGTGGCCATCAATCTCGATGCCTTCAACGAGCAGGGCGCCGACTTCGAACTTTCGTGGGCGACGTTCCAGCGCTGGCACCTCGACGACCACGCCCCCCTCAATGTGATCGACGAAACGACGGGCGAGCGCTTCGAATGGCGTGGGCGCTGGCAGCACGTGCGGCTCGACCCGCATGCGCGCCCGTTCGCGATCTGGCGCATCGAGCCCGCGGCGGGCCTGCCGCGCGAAGAACCGCTGCCTGAACACGCCGATGAGCACATCGAGGGCCATCCCGAACTGGACGCGGACTTCCCGCCCGGAGGAGCGACATGAAACGCGACCCCGCTACCCACGAGCCTGTCGCAACGAACGTGCAGACCGTCACGCGAGACTCGACCGCACACGATCCACACCATGAGGAACGCGGCACGCAACGGCGCGGCAAGGCGTCGATGCTGTCCGACGACCCGCTCTGGTACAAGGACGCGATCATCTATCAGGTGCACGTGAAATCGTTCTTCGATGCGAACAATGACGGCGTGGGCGACTTCCCTGGCCTGCTCGCGAAACTCGATTACATTGCCAGCCTCGGCGTCACGGCGATCTGGCTGCTGCCGTTCTACCCCTCGCCGCGCCGCGACGACGGCTACGACATCGCCGACTATCGCAACGTGCACCCCGACTACGGCCAGCTCGCCGACGTGCGCCGCTTCATTCAGGAAGCGCATGCGCGCGGCATGCGCGTGATCACCGAACTGGTCATCAACCATACCTCGGACCAGCACCCGTGGTTCCAGCGCGCGCGGCGCGCCAAGCCCGGCTCTAATCATCGCAACTACTACGTGTGGTCCGACACCGACCAGAAGTACCTGGGCACGCGCATCATCTTCATCGACACGGAGCCGTCCAACTGGACGCACGACCCCGTGGCCGGCGCGTACTACTGGCACCGCTTCTATTCGCACCAGCCCGACCTGAACTTCGACAATCCGGCCGTGCTGCGCGAAGTGCTGCAGGTCATGCGCTTCTGGCTCGACATGGGTATCGACGGGCTGCGTCTGGACGCCGTGCCCTATCTCGTGGAGCGCGAAGGCACGAACAACGAGAACCTGCCCGAAACGCACGGCATTCTCAAACGGATCCGCGCGGCCATCGACGAGCACTACCCGAACCGCATGCTGCTGGCCGAAGCGAACCAGTGGCCGGAAGATGTGCAGGAGTACTTCGGCAACGAAGACGAATGCCACATGGCGTTCCACTTCCCGCTCATGCCGCGCCTCTACATGGCGATTGCGAGCGAGGACCGCTTCCCGATTCTCGACATCATGAAGCAGACGCCGGACTTGCTGCCGAGCTGCCAGTGGGCGATCTTCCTGCGCAATCACGACGAACTCACGCTCGAAATGGTGACGGACTCCGAGCGCGATTACCTCTGGAACACCTACGCGAGCGACCGGCGCGCGCGCCTGAACCTCGGCATTCGCCGGCGTCTCGCGCCGCTCATGGAGCGCGACCGCCGCCGCATCGAACTCATCAACTCGCTGCTGCTCTCCATGCCCGGCACGCCCGTGATCTATTACGGCGACGAACTCGGCATGGGCGACAACATCCACCTGGGCGACCGCGACGGCGTGCGCACGCCGATGCAGTGGTCGTCGGACCGCAATGGCGGCTTCTCGCGCGCCGACCCCGAACAGCTCGTGTTGCCGCCGCTCATGGGCTCGCTCTATGGGTACGACGCCATCAACGTCGAAGCGCAAAGCCGCGATCCGCATTCGCTGCTCAACTGGACGCGTCGCATGCTCGCCACGCGCCGCGCAAAGCAGGCGTTCGGGCGCGGCACGATCCGCTTCCTGCGGCCCGCGAACCGCAAGATTCTCGCGTACCTGCGCGAGATGCCCGGCGAAGCGCCGATCCTCTGTGTGGCGAACCTCTCACGCGCGCCACAGGCGGTGGAACTCGATCTTTCCGAATTCGCGGGCATGTCCCCCGTCGAAATGACGGCCGACTCCGTGTTTCCGGCCATCGGGCAACTGCCTTATCTGCTGACTTTCCCGCCCTACGGCTTCCTGTGGTTCCTCCTGAGCGCCGGCGATCAGCGGCCTTCGTGGAGCCAGCCGACTTCGGAGCAATTGCCCGAGTTCGTGACCGTGGTGATCCGCGAAGGGCAAACCGGTGCGACGCCCGAAAACGTGCGGCTGCTCGAATCGGAAGTGCTGCCTTCGTGGCTCTCGCGTCGCCGCTGGTTCGCCTCCAAGGACAAGCCGCTGCGCTCCGTGCGCCTCGCGGCGCTCACGACGATTTACGGCGCGGGCTTCGCGTTCACAGAAATCGAGGCCGAGCTGTCGGACGGCACGAGCGAGCGCTACGTCCTGCCGATCGCGATTACCTGGGGCACCGAAATCACCACGCCGCTGCATATTCAGCTCGCGCTCTCGCGCGTGCGGCGCGGCCGCACGGTGGGCTATCTCACGGATGCGTTCTCGCTGCCGTGGTTCGCCTATGGCGTGCTGCGCAAGCTGCGCGAGCGCGCCACGGTACCCACCGTGCAGCAGAGCACGATCCGCTTCGAGCCGACCGAGCGACTCGACGAACTCGACCTTGGCGAGACGCCGGAGGTGCGCTGGCTCGCGGCTGAGCAGAGCAACAGCTCGCTCGTGATCGCGGAAACCCTCGTGCTCAAGATCGTGCGCCGGCTGATGGCGGGCGTGCACCCCGAAGCGGAAATGAGCCGCTACCTCACGAAGCTCGGCTACGCGAACACGGCGCCGCTCTATGGCGAAGTGGTGCGTGTCGATCCCGCGGGCGTACCGCATACGCTCATCATCGTGCAGGGTTTCATCGACAATCAGGGCAATGCGTGGGACTGGGCGCTCGACTATCTGCGCCGCACGATCGACGAACTCGCGCTCGCCGTGGACGACGACACGAGCGTCGACCAGGCGCACGAGGAGGAAGCCGTGCACGGCTATTGCGCGGTGATCGGCGCCATCGGCAAGCGCCTGGGCGAGTTGCACGCGATGCTCTCCCAACCCAGCGACGACGAAGCCTTCGCGCCCGTTGCCGCCACCCCCGACGACGTGCGCAACTGGATTGCCGACACCAAGACCATGCTCAACGAAGCACTCGACATCGTCGCGCAGCATACGGGCGAAGACGAGCAAACGCTCGACGAAGACGCGCGCGACCTCGCGCGCAGCCTGATCGATCGCCGCAAGGCGCTCGTCGCGAAGATCGACGAACTCGTGCCCGACGACACCAAGGCCGCGCGCATCCGCATCCATGGCGATTTCCACCTGGGCCAGGTCCTGCTTTCCCAGGGCGACGCGTATTTGATCGACTTCGAAGGCGAGCCCGCGCGAGCGCTCGACTACCGGCGCGCCAAGACCTCGCCGCTGCGCGACGTGGCGGGCCTGTTGCGCTCGCTCTCGTATGCGGGCGCCGCCGCGCAATCGACGCTCGAAAACGCGCCGCAGCAAGTCGTCGATCGCAAGCGCGCCCTGTTCGAGCGCTTCCGCGGCTATGCGGCCGAAGCATTCCTGAGCCAGTACCGCGCGGCCGTGGCAGAAGGACCGCTCACGCTCGTCAGCGCTTCGCACGAGCAGGCGCTGCTCGACCTGTTCCTGATCGAGAAAGCGGCTTACGAGATCCGCTACGAGGCGGCCAACCGCCCCACCTGGCTCGCGTTGCCGGTACGCGGTCTCGCGGCGCTGGCGGCACGCGTGCTAGGGCTCACCCCTACGCAGTCCACGCAATCGCATTCCGGCGGAGGTGGCCATGGTTGAGCGCGCGGCCCAAGCCGGGCTGAATCTCCACGACGCCGACGCACTCGCCGGCGCGTACCACTCCGATCCTTTCTCCGTGCTCGGGCTGCACTGGGTGGACGGCGCCCCTTACGTGCGCGCATGGCTGCCGAACGCCTCAGGCGCGAGCGTGGTGGCGCGCGACCGCGCCCACACGCTCGGTGAACTCTCGCTCGTGCATCCGGCAGGCCTCTATGCGGGACCACTCGCGGAAGCGGTGCCCTACCGGCTCGTGGTCGACTGGCATGGCGTGAGCCAGGAAATCGAAGATACCTATTCATTCGGCCCGCAGCTATCGCACGAAGCGCTGGTGCGTCTCGCAGACGGGGACCCCTACGCGGTGCTCGAATGCCTTGGCGCGCGGCCCTTGACCTGCGACGGCATCCCCGGCGTGCGCTTCGCGGTCTGGGCGCCGAATGCGAAGCGCGTCTCCGTGGTGGGCGACTTCAACGCGTGGGACGGGCGGCGTCACCCCATGCGGCTGCGCCACGAAGCCGGCGTATGGGAGCTGTTCATTCCGCGTGTGGCGGCCGGTGCGCGTTACAAGTACGAGATACTCGGCGCGCGCGGCGCGGTCCTGCCGCTCAAGGCCGATCCCTGTGCGCTGCAGACGGAGTGCCCGCCGGGCACGGCTTCGATCGTGGCGCCCGTCGAGGCGATCGACCACTACGCGTGGCGCGATCACGAGTGGCTGCAAACGCGCGCCGAACGGCAGAACGCACGCGCGGCCATGTCGGTCTACGAGGTCCATGCGCCTTCATGGCTGCCCACGCAAGGCGCCGATGCCCCCGCGCCCGACTGGGGCGCGCTCGCCGAGCGCCTGATCCCCTACGCGCAGGGCATGGGCTTCACGCACATCGAATTGCTGCCCGTGGCGGAACACCCGTTTGGCGGCTCGTGGGGCTATCAGCCGCTCTCGCAGTTCGCGCCCACCGCGCGCCTTGGCGCGCCGGTGGACTTCGCGGCGTTCGTCGACCGCGCGCACGAAGCGGGGCTCGGCGTGATTCTCGACTGGGTGCCCGCGCATTTCCCGAACGACGCGCACGGTCTAATCGATTTCGACGGCACGGCGCTCTACGAGCATGCCGACCCGCGCGAGGGCTATCACCCCGACTGGAACACGATGATCTACAACCTGGGACGCCGCGAGGTGAGCGCGTTCCTCGTCGCTTCGGGCCTTGCGTGGCTCATGCGCTATCACGTAGATGCGCTGCGCGTGGACGCAGTCGCCTCGATGCTCTACCGCGACTATTCGCGTGCGCAAGGCGAATGGGTACCCAACATCTATGGCGGTCGCGAAAATCTCGAATCGATTGCGTTTCTCAAGCGCCTCAATCACGAAACGCAATATGTTCCGCAACGCCCCGGCGTCATCACCATTGCTGAGGAATCCACAGCATGGCCGGGCGTCACGGCGCGCCCCGAGGATGGCGGCCTCGGCTTCCAGTTCAAGTGGAACATGGGCTGGATGCACGACACGCTGCACTATATGCACGAAGACCCTGTCTATCGCCGCTATCACCATCACCTGATGACGTTCGCGATGGTCTACGCGTGGTCCGAACGCTTCGTGCTGCCGCTGTCGCATGACGAAGTGGTGCACGGCAAGGGGTCGCTGCTCGGCAAGATGCCGGGCGACCGCTGGCAGAAGTTCGCGAACCTGCGCGCGTATTTCGGCTTCATGTGGGCGCACCCCGGCAAGAAGCTGTTGTTCATGGGCGGCGAGTTCGGGCAGATGGCCGAATTCGATCACGACGGCACGCCGCACTGGAACCTGCTCGACGATCCGCTGCACCGCGGCGTGCAAACGCTCGTGCGCGACCTGAACCACCTCTACGCGAGCGAGCCCGCGCTCTACACGCTCGACTCGGAACCCGGCGGCTTCGAATGGCTGGTGTCCGACGACAGCGAAAACAGCGTGCTCGCGTGGCGCCGCGTGGACGGATCGGGCCGCGAGATCGTGGTGATCTGCAACTTCACGCCGGTGCCGCGCCACGGCTACCGCATCGGCATGCCGCAGCCGGGACAGTGGGAAGAGGCGCTCAACACCGACGCCGAAGTGTACGGCGGCTCGAACATGGGCAACGGGGGCCTCGTCAGCACGGAGGGCGTGGTGAGCCATGGCAAGCCGCAGTCGGCCGCACTCGTCCTGCCGCCGCTCGGCACGCTGATCCTGCGCCTGCGCCGCTAAGCCGGCGCAGCGGCGGGATTTGATCAGGAACCCGATGCAAAACGAAGAACAACAGATGGAGCATCGTCATGGCAAACGGTCCGCCTGAGCGCCTGCTGCCCGGCTCCCCCTGGCCGCTCGGGGCGACGTGGGACGGACTCGGCACCAACTTCGCCGTGTTCTCGGCCCACGCGTGGCGCATCGAGCTGTGCCTCTTCGACCCCACCGGCCGCAAGGAGCGCATTCGCTACACCTTGCCCGAATGCACCGATGAGGTGTGGCACGGCTATCTGCCGGGCGCGCATCCCGGCACCGTCTATGGCCTGCGCGCGCATGGGCCCTATCAGCCGCATCTGGGGCACCGCTTCAATCCGCACAAGCTGCTGCTGGACCCTTACGCGAAGCAGCTCATCGGGCAGTTCCGCTGGTCGGACACGCTCTATGGCTACCGCGCGCATTCGAACCGCGTGGACCTCTCGATCGACCGGCGCGATTCCGCGCCGGCCATGCCCAAGTGCGTGGTCGTGAACGACAACTTCGACTGGTCGCGCGACCGGCGGCCCAACACACCGTGGGGCGACACCATCATCTACGAGGCGCATCTGCGCGGTCTGTCGATGCAGCGTTACGATTTGCGCACGCACATGCGGGGCACCTTTGCCGGGCTGGCCGCGCCGCGTTTCATCGACCATCTGCACAACCTCGGCGTGACGGCCATCGAGATCCTGCCGGTACACGCGTTTCTCTCCGAGCGCTTTCTGATCGACCGCGGACTGCGCAACTACTGGGGATACAACTCGGCCGCGTTCTTCGCGCCCGAGCCCAGCTACCTCGTGGGCTATGACACCGACGAAATGCGCATTGCCGTGCGCCAGCTTCATGCGGCGGGTATCGAAGTCATTCTCGACGTGGTCTACAACCACACCTGCGAAGGCGGCGAAATGGGCCCCACCGTCTCGTGGCGCGGCCTCGACAACGCCAGCTATTACCGCTGCGTGCCTGGCGACGAGCGCCACTTCATCAACGACACGGGCTGCGGCAACACGCTCGACTTTTCGCATCCGCGCGTGCTGCAGATGGTCGCCGATTCGCTGCGCCACTGGGTCACGTCATATGGCATCGACGGCTTTCGCTTCGACCTGGGCGTCACGCTCGGGCGCGAGCCCGCGGGCTTCGACCCGAACGGCGGCTTCTTCGACGTGCTGCGCCAGGACCCCGTGCTTTCGCAATGCAAGCTGATTTCCGAGCCGTGGGACGTGGGCCCGGGCGGCTATCAGCTTGGCAACCACCCGCCCGGCTTTTCCGAATGGAACGATCGCTTTCGCGACAGCGTGCGGCGCTACTGGCGCGGCGCGCCGGGCCAGCGCGCCGACCTCGCGGCGCGCCTGACCGGCAGCGCGGATCTGTTCGACAAACGCAAGCGCCGGCCCTGGGCGTCGATCAATTTCGTCACCTCGCACGACGGCTTCACGCTCGCCGATCTCGTTTCGTACGAGCGCAAGCACAACGAAGCGAACGGCGAAGAGAACCGCGACGGCCACAATGAAAACTGGAGCGCGAACTGGGGTGTGGAAGGCCCGACCGACGACCCCGCAATCCTCGCCACGCGCGCACGCGTGGGCCGCTCGATGATGGCCACACTCCTCATCGCGCTCGGCACACCCATGCTGCTCGCGGGCGACGAGGCTTGCCGCACCCAACGCGGCAACAACAACGCGTACTGCCAGGACAACGACATTTCGTGGTTCGACTGGGCGCTCGCCGAAACGCCCCAGGGCAAGGCCATGACGCGTTTCGCCGCGCGCGTGATCGCGCTGCGCCGCGAACATCCGCTGCTGCACGAAACGCGCTTTCTGTTCGGCGAGCGCGAGCTGATGCCCGGCGTGCACGACATCGACTGGTTCGACGAACGCGGCGAGCCGCTCTCGCCCGAGGCCTGGCACGCCCCGGAAGCGAGCGCGTTCACCATGCGACGCGCCGGAGCGGGACTCCACGGCCAAATGGAAGTATTGTTAATGATGCTGAACGCCTCGCAGGGCGCGGTGACGTTCATCGCGCCCGCTCCGCGCATGGCATGGGAGGTGCTGCTCGATACCGCGCGGCCCGACGCAGTGCCCTACGCGCTGCCCGACACGACGTACGAACTGGCCGCGCGCGCGCTCGCCGTGCTCTGCGCCCGTCCGGCGCGTGCCGACACGCACCGGCCAGTGGGCACGCGCGGCGACGCGGCCACGCCGGACCCGCGCCGCACGCCGGGCGCCTCCGGGTCGGGCGCCCCCGCGGGCCCGGACCAAGCCGCCGCTGGATAGGAACAGGACGCAACCAGGAATCCACCATGTCCCCGCTTTCGCACGATCCGCACGCCCGCCAGTACATGCATTGCCTGCCGTTCGGCGCGCAGCTGATCGGCGCGGCGCACGCGCAGCCGCATACGCGCTTTCGTTTCTGGGCGCCGTCGTGTCAAACGGTGCAGGTCGTGTTCGAGAACGTGAGAGACGCGCCGCCGCTCGACATGACGCCGACCGGTAACGGCTGGTTCGAAGCGCAGGCGTCGTGCGGGCCGGGCACGCTGTACCGCTACTGCCTCGACGGCCAGCAACGCGTACCCGACCCCGCATCGCGCTTCCAGCCGCAGGGCGTGCATGGGCCGAGCGAAGTGCTAGACCCGCGCGCGTACGCCTGGCAGCATGCGCACTGGCAAGGACGCCCTTGGGAAGAGACCGTGATCTACGAGCTGCACGTGGGCGCGCTGGGCGGCTATCAGGGTGTAATGAAACGTCTGCCCGCGCTGGCGGCGCTCGGCGTGACGGCCGTCGAACTCATGCCGCTCAACGACTATCCGGGCGAGCGCGGCTGGGGCTACGACGTCGTGCTGCCCTACGCGCCGCACGCGGCCTATGGCAGTCCTGACGAACTGAAAGCGCTCGTCGATGCCGCGCATGGGCTGGGGCTGCAGATGTTCATCGACGTCGTGTACAACCACTTCGGCCCCGACGGGAACTGGCTCGGCCTCTACGCCAAACCGTTTTTCCGCCAGGACGTGAAGACGCCGTGGGGCGAAGCGCTCGACTTCGACCGCTTCGAAGTGCGCGACTTCTACTGCGACAACGCGCTCTATTGGCTCACGGAATATCGCTTCGACGGTCTGCGCATCGACGCTGCACATGCGATCGGCAACACCGACTGGTTGCGCGAGCTGGCCGACCACGTGAAGGCGCGTGTCGAGTCCGGCCGCCATGTGCACCTCGTGCTCGAAAACGAGCACAACGAAGCCAATCTGCTCGAATCGCACTTCAGCGCGCAATGGAACGACGACGCGCATCACTGCTTTCACGTGCTGCTCACCGGCGAGTCGGAAGGCTACTATCGCGCCTTCGAGGATTCGCCCATCGGCAAACTCGCGCGCGTGCTCGGCGAAGGCTTCGTGTACCAGGGCGACCCGTCGCCCGTGCACGGGGGCAAGCCGCGCGGCGAACCGAGCGCGCACCTGCCGCCCACCGCGTTCGTGATGTTCCTGCAGAACCACGACCAGATCGGCAACCGCGCGATGGGCGACCGGCTGCGCACGCTGGCCGACGACGACGCCCTGCGCGCGGCCACGGCAATGCTGCTGCTTTCGCCGCAAATTCCGCTGCTCTTCATGGAGGAGGAATACGGCTCGACGCAGCCGTTCCAGTTTTTCACCGCCTTCACCGGCCAGTTGGCCGATGCGGTACGCGAAGGCCGCCGCAGCGAATTCAAGGCATTCAGCGCGTTCAACGACGAAGCGAGCCGGGCGCGCATTCCCGATCCGAACGATCTGCAGACCTTCGTGAATTCGTCGCCGCTGGCCGACGCGCCGCTCGACGGCGAACGGCTCGAATGGATGCACTTCTATAAGTCGGCGCTATGCGTGCGGGCGCACCTGCTCATGCCGCGCTTGCGCCACGCGCGCGCGCTCGGCGCGACCGTGCTCGCCGACGACGCTGCGAACGGTCTCGCCGCGCTCGTCGCGCGCTGGCGCCTCGACGATGGCGAAACGCTCACGATCGCGCTGAACCTGGGCCGCGACGGCGTCCCGCTCGAGCCGCGGCCCGAAGGCATGGTGATATTCGAAACGCCGCCACGTGCGCGCGACCTTGCCGAAAATGGCCTGCTGCCCGAGAGCGCGTGCGTTGCATGGCTCACCGGCAACGTGCCCGAGTACTCGAGCGAACACGACGCGCGCATCGTGCATCGCGAGGAGCCCAACGCATGAGCACGGCGCGCCGCAGCGACACGCTCGCGACACTCGCCGCACGCGCGGGCTTCGAGGTCGAATGGACCGACGCACACGGCGCCGTGCAGCGCGTTCCCGACAGCACGCTCTCCGCTCTGCTGGAATGCGCGGGCCTGCCTTGCGCCAACGCCACGCAAATCCGGCAGAGCACCTCCGCACTCAATGCGGAACAGTCGACGCGGCGACTGCCGCCGCTCATCACCGCCGAATACGACAGCGCGATCGAACTGCCGCCTTCTGCCGTACGCGCGGGCAGCCACTATCGGATCGACCTCGAAAGCGGCGAGCATATCGAGGGCCGCTTCACCTCGCCGCGCGGCGAGAGCGCGTTGCTCGCGCCGCTTGCGGAGCCGGGCTATCACACGCTCACCGTCAACGACCATCGCCTGACGATCGCGGTCGCGCCGCCGCACTGCCATACCGTCGCCGACGCCTGGCGCGCACGTCACGGCGACAGCGGCACAGTGCCGCCGCTGTGGGGCCTCGCCGCGCAATTGTACGGACTCCGACGCAACGGCGACGGCGGCATCGGCGACTACAGCGCGCTCGCCGCGCTCGCCGCGCAAAGCGCGCGGCGCGGCGCGCAGGCGCTCGCGGTGAGCCCGACCCACGCGATGTTCAGCGCCGAGCCGGGTCACTTCAGCCCCTATTCGCCGTCGTCGCGCCTGTGGGTCAATGTCGCGCACATCGACCCCGCTGCGGAATTCGGCGCCAAGGCCGCGCACGACGCGAGCGCGGCCGCGAATGCGCTCGACGCGTGGCGCGAACTCGAAGCCGCGCCGCTCGTGGACTGGCAGCGTGCGTTGCCGCTCAAGCTCAAGGTGCTGCGCGCGCTGTTCGAGCGCTTCGACGCCGACGAGCGCGCGAGCGGCTCGCCGCGTGCCGCCGCCTTCGCCGCGTTCTGTGCGCAGGGCGGCGAGGCGCTCGAAGACCACGCGCGTTTCGAGGCGCTGCAGGAAGCCATGCTGCATGGTCCCGGCGGCGAGCGCCACTGGCGCGACTGGCCCGAGCCGCTGCGCGACCCGCGCAGCGCCGACGTGGCGACGTTTGCGCAGGAGCACCGGCGCGAAGTCGACTTTCACCGCTTCCTGCAATGGCTCGCAGCGCTCGGGCTCTCGGGCGCGCAGCGCAGCGCGCACGAGGCCGGCATGGCGATCGGCCTCGTCGCCGATCTCGCCGTGGGCTGCGACGGCGCGGGCTCGCACGCGTGGTCGCTGCCGCAGGACATGCTGCAACGCGTTTCGGTCGGCGCGCCGCCCGACATCTTCAACCAGGCCGGGCAAAGCTGGGGGCTCACGACGTTCTCGCCGCGCGCCATGCACAACAACGGCTTCCGCGCGTTCATCGACATGCTGCGCGCGGCCTTCGCCCATGCGGGCGGTGTGCGCATCGACCATATTCTCGGGCTGCGCAGGCTCTGGCTCGTGCCCGAAGGCGAAAGCGCGCGCCACGGCGCGTATCTGCGCTATCCGTTCGACGACCTCGTGCGGCTCATCGCGCTCGAATCGTGGCGGCATCGCGCGATCGTGATCGGCGAAGACCTCGGCACCGTGCCGCCGGGGCTGCGCGAGCGGCTCGCCGCGCACGGCCTGTATGGCATTCGCGTGCTGTGGTTCGAGCACGACGGCAAGGGCTTTCTCGCGCCCGCGCGCTGGGACCCGCATGGCGTCGCGACGACCACCACGCACGATCTGCCGACCGTCGCGGGCTGGTGGAGCGGCGCGGACATCGACTGGCGCAACCGCATCGGCCAGACGCTCCCGCGTGCCGACGGACGCGACCCCGTCGCGCTCGACCGCGCGCGGCGCGCGACGGATCGCGTCGCGCTCTGGCATGCGTTGCAGCACAGCGGGCTCGCGCCGCGCGACACCGAACCGCCGCCGGCCGACGAGCCGCCCGTGAATGCCGCGCTCGCCTATGTCGCGGCAACGCACAGCCCGCTCGTCACCTGCCCGCTCGAAGACCTGCTCGCGTTGTCCGACCAGCCGAATCTGCCCGGCTCGATCGACGAGCATCCGAACTGGCGCCGCCGCCTGCCGCTGCCCGTCGAGACGCTGTTCGCCGATCCGGCCGTGGCCGCGCGCGTCGAAGCCGTCGTACGCGCACGCGAGGCCGTTGCGCGCACGCGCGCCGAGCCGAGCGCCGGTGCAGGCGCGAGCGACGCCAACTCAACCGCGAACTCAACCGCCAGCTCGGCGCCAGGTGCGACCGAAAAGAAGCCGACGCCATGACACACCCTCGCGCGACGCTGCGCCTGCAGCTCCATCACAGCTTCACGTTCGCCGACGCGCTCGCGCAGCTCGACTACTTCGCCGCGCTCGGCGTGAGCCATCTCTACCTTTCCCCCGTCACGACCGCGCAGCCCGGCTCGATGCACGGCTACGACACCGTCGACTACGGCACGGTGAGCGCGGAACTGGGCGGCGAAGGCGCGCTGCGCCGCTTCGCCGCGAAAGTGCACGAGCGCGGCATGGGCATCATCGCCGACTTCGTGCCGAATCACATGGGCGTGGGCGGCGGCCACAACGCCTGGTGGCTCGACATCCTCGAATGGGGACGTCACAGCGCGTACGCGCGCCACTTCGACGTGGACTGGCACTCGCCCGACCCCGCCCTGCGCGGCAAGGTGCTGATGCCGTTTCTCGGCGCCCAGTACGGCGAAGAACTCGCCGCAGGCCGCATCGAGCTGAAGTTCGATCCCGCCGCCGCGCGCTTTTATGTGCAGTACGGGCCGCACGTGTGCCCGATCTGCCCGACCGATTACGCGACGCTCCTGCAGTCCGCGAACCGCGCCGATCTCAACACGCTCGCCGGACCATTCCAGGGCCTCACGACCCAGCCCGACGACCAGGCGCGCGCCAGCGCCGGTCGCGACGCGCTGCGCGCGTTCGTCGAGCGGGTCGGCACGGACCCCATCGACTTCGTTCTGGAATCCTATGCAAGCGGCGACCCGGTGCCGCGCGAGCGGCTGCACCGCCTGCTGGAGCGCCAGCACTTCCGGCTCGCGTGGTGGCGCACGGCCACCGACGAGATCAACTGGCGGCGCTTCTTCGACATCACCGCGCTCGCCGGCGTGCGCGTGGAACGTCACGACGTGTTCGAGGCCGTGCACAAGCTCGTGTTTCGCCTTTACGCCGACGGCGTGATCGACGGCCTGCGCATCGACCATATCGACGGGCTCGCGGACCCGCGCGAGTACTGCGAACGCCTGCGGCAGCGGCTCGCCTCGCTGCGCGCCACGCCGCCCTACATCGTGGTCGAGAAGATCCTCGGGCAAGGCGAAACGCTGCGCGACGACTGGCCCGTGCAAGGCACGACCGGCTACGACTTCATGAACGACGTGGGCGCCTTGCTGCACGATCCTGCAGGCGCAGCGCCGCTCGCCGAGGCGTGGGCCGCCATCTCCGGCGACGACCGGCCGTTCGCGGCCTACGCGCTCGACGCGCGCCGCGAGATGCTGGCCGCCTATCTGCCCGCGGAACTCGACCACGTGACGCGTGCGCTGCACCGCATCGCGCGCGAACTCCCGGGCACGCGCGACACCACCTATGCGTCGGTGCATCGCGTGGCTGCCCATCTGGCCATGTACTTCCCGATCTACCGGATCTATCCGGCGAACGGTTTGCGCAGCGCGCTCGACAACCGTTATTTCGACGTTGCGCTCGACGCCGCGCGCCGTGCACTGCCGCGCGCGAGCCTCGCGGCGCTCGACCTCGTCGACGGCTGGCTCGGCGGTCGCGCCCCCGAACCTGCCGCGAACAACGCCAGCGGCGGCGGCGGCAACAGTGGAGGCAGCGCCGCCAGGACGCCACGCGCCGCGCCAGCCGGGGCGAACGCGGGTGCGGGCGGCAACCAGGGGAATACGCCGCTCAGCCACGCGCTCATCGCGCAGCGCACAGCGCTCGCGCTGTTCTCCCAGCTCACCGCGCCGCTCGCGGCGAAGGCCACGGAGGACACGGCGCTCTATCGCTACGGCCGCCTGCTCTCGCGTAACGAAGTGGGCGCGGACCCCGACGATTTCGCGCGCACGCTGCATGACTTTCACGCGACGAACCGGCTGCGCCAGCGTCGTCCTTATGGGCTGCTCGCCACGGCCACGCACGACCACAAGCGCGGCGAGGACGTGCGGGCGCGGCTCGCCGTATTGAGCGAGATGGCGCTCGACTGGAGTGCCACGCTGCGCGCCTGGTCGACGCTGAACCAGACGCATCGCCGCAACGAAGGGACGGCCGGCGCGGCATGGTCGCCGGGACCGGCCGCCGAGGCGATGCTGTATCAAACGCTGGTGGGCTGCTGGCCGCCCGAACTGGACCCGGGCGACGAAGCGGGCGTGCATGCGCTGGCGGAGCGCGTCTCGACGTGGCTGCTCAAGGCGTTGCGCGAAGCGAAGCTGCGCACGAACTGGCTCTCGCCCGACGAAACCTATGAGTCGGAGTGCCAGGCATTTCTCTTCGATATCCTCGCACCGCAACGGCGCGACGGCTTTCTGCAGGCGCTGGCCGAATTCGTCGCGCGTGTGGCGCCCGCTGGCGCACTCAATACGCTGCTGCAAACGGTACTGCGGCTCACCTCGCCGGGCGTGCCCGACCTCTATCAGGGCACCGAACTCTGGGACTTTAGCCTCGTCGATCCGGATAACCGGCGGCCCGTCGATTACGCCGCCCGCGCGGCCGCGCTCGATGAGCAGGCGCCCGCCGCGAAGCTGAAGGACTGGCGCAACGCCCAGGTGAAGCTGGCCACCGTGCACCGCCTGCTCGCGCTGCGAGCGCGCGCACCCGAACTGCTGCGCGAAGGCGACTATCTGCCGCTTACGGTGAGCGGCGCGCAGGCCTCGCATGTGATCGCTTTCGCGCGCCATCACGGCGACGCGTGGGCCATCGTGATCGGCACACGCTTCGCGGCGGGCTTGCTGGATGGCGACACCCCGCTCGTCGCGCCCGAACGCTGGGAAGATACGACCGTCGAGTTGCCCAAAGGATGCGCGCCAGCCACGCTGCACGACTGGCTCAGCGACGCCACGCACACGGTGCGCGAAGGCGGGACGCTCGCACTGCGCGACATCCTGGGCGCAATGCCCGTCGCGGTGCTCGCCACACTCGCGCGCAGCTAGGCTGCACGCGAGGCGCGCTCAGCCGCCCTCGTCCTCGAGATCTTTCGGATACACGCGCACGAGCACGATGCGCGGCCCCTTCATTTTCTTCACGACGATATCGAAGCGGTCGAACCCGACGCGCTGCCCTTCGGTGGGCAGGTCGTTGAGCGCATGAATCACGAGGCCGCCCACCGACTCCGCGCGCCCTTCGTCGATATCGATGCCGAGCGCCTGCTCCAGCGACACCACCGGCAGGCTGCCGCGGCCCATCAGCGTGCCGTCGTCCATGCGGGTCCAGTCGGTGTCGGCCTGGTGAAACTCGTCGTGAATCTGGCCCACGAGCGCGCCGAGCAGGTTGTCGAGCGTGAGAAAGCCGACGGGGCGCGCGTTCTTGTGCCCCACCAGCGCGAAATGCGGCGCGCCCTTGCGAAAGCGGCGAAACAATGCCAGTGCGGGCGTCTCAGGCCGCACGTATTGCACGGGGCGCACGAACTTGCCGAGATCGCTGAGGGCGTTACCCGCCTCTCGGGCGAGCAGCAGGTCCTTCAGGTGGATGAGGCCTGCCACGCGCTCGCCCGCGGCGTCTTCGAACAGCGGGTAGCGGCTGAAACGATGGCGCGCCACGATCTGCATGTTCTCGCGCAGCGACAGGTCGCGGCGCAGGCCCACCATCTCGTGCGTCGGCCGCATGAGGTCGGAAATGGTGAGGCGCGAGAAGTCGAGCGAATGGGCAAGCGTGTTCCATTCGTCGGCGCTATAGGCGTTCGCGGCGGGTGCGGGCAGCAGCGGCACCGCGCCGTTTGCACTCTTTGCGCCGCGCGGCTCGTGCGTCGCGTCATGCGCCTCGGCCTCGGCCTGGGCGGCGGCGCGGCGGCTGCGCAGGATCAGCTTGAGTTCGTCGGTCGAATAGTGCGTGTCGTGGCCGTGCTCCGACGACAGGCCCGCGAGACGCAGCACCGCGTTCGCGCTCGTATTGAGCACCCAGATCGCGGGATACATGGTCCAGTAGAAGCCGTAGAGCGGCATGGCCGTCCACAGCGAAATCTTCTCGGACTGGCGGATGGCGAGCGATTTCGGCGCAAGCTCGCCCACCACGATGTGCAGGAACGAAATGACCGTGAACGCGAACACCAGCGAGATGGCGTGCACGAGTTCCGCCGATTGCACGCCGAGCAGTTCGAACACCGGCGCGAGCAACTGCGCGAACGCCGGCTCGCCGATCCAGCCGAGGCCGAGCGAAGCGAGCGTGATGCCGAGCTGGCACGCGGAAAGATAGGCATCGAGCTGGCCGTGAACCTTGGCGAGCAGGCGGCCGCGCAAGCCGTGCTGCTGAGCGAGGGCCTGCACGCGCGTGGCGCGCAGCTTGACGAGGCCGAACTCGGCCGCGACGAAGAAACCGTTGAGGGCAACGAGCAGGAACGCCCCGATGAGGGCGAGAAGCTGGATCAAGACACAAGGCTCCGAGGGACGAAGCGCTCAGTATAAGGGTGCAAGGTTGATGAAAGATGCGGCGGGCTCAAGCCGGCCCGCCGCTCACGCGGCAGTCGGTCAGGGGCGATCCGGCTCGACCCTGCTCACGCGCCGCTCAGCGGCACATTCAGTACGAGCACCATCTCCTCGCCCTCGCCCACGAGAGCCGGCGCCTCGAAGCGTCCGCCATGCGCCTCGGCCACGCGATGGCACAGCGCCAGCACCCAGGCGTAGCGACCCGCTTCCTGCTGCTCGCTCGCCTGGGCGCGCGCGAACGGTTCCAGCACGTGCGCCAGCGCGCCGTCGGTGAGCGCCGCACGCGTGGCGCGCCATTGCACTTCGAGTTGGGCGGCAGTGGCGCTCGCGCTCGCCGCGAGCGTCACGCTGGCTCCCTGAGCACTCGTTTCCGCCGCGAACACCAGCATCAGCCACAGCGCCTGCGCAATGCGCTCCCGGTCGCCGTCGAGCGTCGCCGCGCCTGTCGCGTCCTGCACGGCGAATGTCACGCCGCGCGCATCGCCGAGCGCGGCGCGGGCGTCATCCGCGGCTTCGCCGAGCAGCGCCGCGACGGCGAACGGCGCGCGCTCGATACGCAGCTTGCGCGTCTGCGCGCGCGTGGTATCGACGAGCGTTTCGAGCAGCCGAACCTGCTGCTCCACGCCCGTGCGAATGCCGCCGAGCGCACGTTGCGCGGAGGCGTCGGCGTTGTCGATCTTGCGTTCGAGCACGTAAGCCCAGCTGTGAATTGCATTGAGCGGACTGCGCAGATCATGCGAGACGCGCGAGAGCACGTGGTCGCGCATGAACAACGCTGCTTCGGCGCACAGGCGCGCCGTGCGCTCGGTACGGTTTTGCGAAGTCGACATCTGATTCCTCGTGTTTCGCCCCAAGCCGGGCGAGCGGTCCCCATTATAGGCAGCGCGTAGTGAGCAACTGGCGTGCCCGACGAGCCGCCGCCCGCCCGGCCCTCCAAAGCGCCTACAATAACGGGTCCAACCTATCCGAATCAGGAGTTTTTCCATGTCTATCGTGACCACCGAATCCGGCCTCAAGTACGAGGACCTGACCGAAGGCACCGGCGCCGAAGCCAAGGCCGGCCAGACCGTCAGCGTGCACTACACCGGCTGGCTGACGGACGGCCAGAAGTTCGATTCGAGCAAGGACCGCAACGACCCGTTCGCGTTCGTGCTGGGCGGCGGCATGGTCATCAAGGGCTGGGACGAAGGCGTGCAGGGCATGAAGGTGGGCGGCGTGCGCAAGCTGACGATTCCGCCGCAACTGGGCTACGGCGTGCGCGGCGCGGGCGGCGTGATTCCGCCGAACGCGACGCTCGTGTTCGAAGTCGAACTGCTCGACGTCTGATGCCCGCTTGACGCTTCACGGCGCTCGCCTTATTTGCAATCGCAACCGGTCATCATGAATCCGCATCACCACGCTCCCGTCACCGCGCCCGGCGTCGAACTGCGCCGCTACGGCGCGATCGAGGAAACCGATCTGCACGATTTTCACCAGATCGTGCTCGGTCTCGACGGCGAAATGGAGATGACCGTGAACGGCCGGGGCGAGCGCATCGACAGTTGTTCCGCGTGGCTCATTCCGGCGGGCGCACGGCATGACTACATGGGTATTGGCGATAACCGCCAGCTCGTGCTCGACCTGCCCGCGGCAACGCTCGCGGTGCCCGAACGGCTGTTCGACACCGCGCGCGCCGTGCGCCTCGACCCCGCGCTCACGCAGCTCGTGAATCAGATCGCGCAGCGCGCCGCCGCAGCCACGCCGCCGCGCGACAGTGCCGACCTGCGCGCGCGCCGCTTTCACTGGGACGCTTCGGCGCGTCTGTGCGCGGCTTTCATTGCACAAACCGGCGTGGCGGCCAGCGCCCAGTTCAGCGCGGCTGCCGGGCTGGACTTCGCACGCATCGACCGGTGGCTGCGCGCGCATCTCGCCCAGCCGCTGCGTATTGCCGATCTCGCCGCGCATTGCGGCTTCGGCATGCGGCGCTTTCATCAGCTTTTTATCGAAGCGTTCGGCGAGACGCCGCATCGCTATTTACAGCGGCTGCGGCTCGACACGGCGCTCACGCTGCTCGCCGACCCGCGCGCCTCGCTCACCGACATCGCGCTCGAAGTCGGCTTCGGCGACCAAAGCGCGTTCACGCACGCATTCACGCGCCGCTTTGGGCTCGCGCCCGGCCAGTGGCGCGCGCTGCCGTCACACTGAGCGCGCAAGCGCGCCTCAATCGTCGAAGCGGTATTCCCACTCGGCGCGTGCGCCCACCGTCACGTGCTTGCCCGCGCCCGTCACGACCATCGCGTTCTGGCCGAATGTGAGGCCGCCGTCCACGCGCGGATCGGCGCGGAACACGGCCAGCGTGTCGAGCGGTTCGGTGGGCCATTGCGCGTCGCGCTCGCCCGATAGCTGATCGATCGTCGTGATCGGGCAGCGCGCGCACGGCTTCACGAAGCGCAGCACGACCTCATCGCCGCCTGTAGCCGATTCGATGGTGAGCGTGTCGATGAAGTCTTCCTCGAATGCGTCGCCAATGTCACCGACGACGATGTTCGGACGAAAGCGCGCCATCGGCACGGGCGGCGCGCCCTTCGCCGCGAGGCGCTCGTTGAGTTGCGCGAGCGACGCCTCGCTCGTCACGAGAATCGGAAAGCCGTCGGCAAATTGCGTGGGCGCGTCTTCGCCGTTCGTCCACTTCTTGCTCGCGAGACGCGTCACGTCATGCGCGAAGCGCAGCAGCCGCACCGGCACGCCTATCGCCTGCGTGAACCACTGCGCCGCGTGATCGCCTTCGTCGAGCGCCTCGAAATCGTCGTCCCAGACCGTCGCCGGCACGCGCGCCTCGCCGCCGCGCGGCGCGAACGGCAGATGGAGCGCTTCGCTCATGCCTTCCATGGTGAGGCGCACGCCGTCTTCGACGAACGCGGGCACGATGCGCGCCATGGCGGCGTACTGGCGCTGCGTGACGAACCGGCCGTTCTCGTCGGCGACCATCCAATGGCGGTCCCACTCGATGCCCTTCAGGCCGAGCTGCGCATCGTCGAGCGCGATCGCGCCGCATGACTTCACGGGATAGACGAACAACGCACGGACAATGGGCATGGTGAACTCACGGGAAAGAAAAAAGGAAATGGGCCGGGCAGCGCCCGACCCACGATGATACAACCCCTGCTTAAAACTACTTACTGCGCCGCATCGAGCCCGCGTGCGAGATCGTCCGCGAGCCAAGGTGTCGTCGATGTTCGTGTTCTCCGTGTGCTGAACAATCAGGCTTCGATCCTGCACGCGCAGGCGCAAAAAAGCCCGCTTTTGCGTCGGCAGAAAGCGGGCTTTCGGAATCGGCGCAAACGCGAGCCTCACGCTCGCGTTTGCCGAAGGGATCACTCCACCGAGAGCTGCAGGTGCAATTGCGAGCGGGAGCCGCCGTCCATCGCGTCGCTCGCGGCGTCGCGGTCCGATTGCGCCTGGGGCGCGAGGCGCGCGGTCTCGATGTTGTCGAGGTAAGTGCTGGTGATGTCGCCGGTGATGTAGTCGCCGTCGAAGCACGAAGCCTCGAACTGCTTCAACTCCGGATTGATGTCGCGCACTGCCTGCTTGAGCGAGTCCACGTCCTGATACACGAGGTAATCGGCGCCGATGATGCGCGCCACTTCGTCATCGGTGCGGCCGTGCGCTACGAGCTCGCCGCGCGTGGGCATGTCGATGCCGTAGACGTTCGGGTACTTCACGGGCGGCGCCGCCGAAGCGAAGATCACCTTGGTCGCGCCGGCGTCACGCGCCATCTGCACGATTTCCTGAGAGGTGGTGCCGCGCACGATCGAGTCGTCGATGATCAGCACGTTCTTGCCCTTGAACTCGATGCCCATGGCGTTGAGCTTCTGGCGCACCGACTTCTTGCGCATGGCCTGGCCCGGCATGATGAAGGTGCGGCCCACGTAGCGGTTCTTGAAGAAGCCTTCGCGATATTCCACGCCGAGCTTGTTCGCGACCTGCATGGCCGCGGGGCGCGACGAATCGGGAATCGGCATGACCACGTCGATCTTCACGTCGGGCAGCTCGCGCTTGATCTTCTCGGCGAGATAGTCGCCCATGCGCAGACGCGCGTTGTACACGGGCACGCCGTCGAGGACCGAGTCCGGACGCGCGAGATACACGAGTTCGAAGATGCAGGGGTTGAGCGTCGGCGCCGTGGCGCATTGCTGCGAGTAGAGGTTGCCGTCGAAGTCGATGAACACCGCTTCGCCCGGGCGAACGTCGCGCACGAACTCGAAACCGATGCCTTCGAGCGCCACCGATTCCGATGCGAGCATCCATTCGGTGCCTTCCGGCGTTTCCATCTTGCCGATGCACAGCGGGCGAATGCCGAACGGGTCGCGGAACGCGAGCAGGCCGTAGCCGGAGATCAGCGAGACGATCGCGTACGAGCCACGCAGGCGGCGGTGCACACCCGCAACCGCCTTGAAGAGCGCGGCCGGGTCGAGCTCGAGGCCCGAGGTCGCGAGCTGCACTTCGTGCGCGAGCACGTTGAGCAGCACTTCGGTGTCGGAATGCGTGTTGATGTGGCGGCGATCCACACGGAACATCTCTTCCTTCAACTGTTGCCAGTTCGTGAGATTGCCGTTGTGAGCGAGGACGATGCCGAACGGCGCGTTCACGTAGAACGGCTGGGCTTCTTCTTCGCTCGACGCCGAGCCGGCCGTCGGGTAGCGCACCTGGCCGATGCCGCTGGTGCCGGGGAGGCTGCGCATGTTGCGCGTGCGGAACACGTCGCGCACCATGCCGTTGGCCTTGTGCATGTGGAACGTGCTGCCGTTCGCGGTGGCAATGCCGGCCGCGTCCTGACCGCGGTGCTGCAGCAGCAGCAGCGCGTCATAGAGGAGCTGGTTGACGGGAGAGCGGGAAACTACGCCTACGATGCCGCACATGGCAGGTCCTTCAAAAAAGCGAAATCGGTCGCGGGTCACCCGGCTTCATTCACACCGGTCGAGCGCCGCAAATGGGCAGTGTTGCCGGGAAGCTGCGCCTCGCATCGCGTCCGATCAGTTTCTGATCAGACGTGAACGTAGGCCGCGAGCGCCTCGGGCAACAACGGTTTCAGTTCGAGCACGCCCTGCACGGCATAAGGCCGAAGCAGCGCGTGGCGCCAGAAGTCCTGCTGGGGCAGCTCGGTCAGCCCGCCGAGGACGACGAGGATCAGCACCAGCACGACGCCTCGCACGAGGCCGAACATCATCCCGAGCGAACGGTCCACGCCGGACAATCCGCTCACCTGCACCAGACGGCCGATCAATGCGTTGCCCACGCCGGCCACGAGCACCACGGCAATGACGATCAGCGCGAAGGCGATCAGCCACTGGGTCAGCGCCCCGCCCGGCCAGTTCGCCGGAATCCAGGGCACTACGTGATCTACGTAGCGGCAGGCCACGAGCAACGCCGCGATCCAGCCAATCAATCCAAAAATCTCGCCGATCAAGCCCCGCCATGCGCCGCGCAGCGCCGACAGGCCCATCACCGCCATTACAGCGTAGTCGAATGCGGTGAACATCGACGGCTTATTCCGCGTTGGCGTTCGAGCCCGCCATCAGGCCGGCGCCACGCACCTTGGCAATCGCCGCCGTGGCCGAGGCGCGGTCCGGGAACGGGCCCGCGCGCAGCAGCGTGCGCGTCGTGCCGTCTGCTTCCTTACGCTGTTCGGTATATGCGGGTACTCCCGCCGCTTTCAACTTCGTTACCCAATTGTTCGCCGTCGTGCCGTTCGAGAACGCGCCGAGCTGCACCGCGAAACGCGCGCCCGGGGGCGTCGCCGGGGCGCTGGACTCGGCCTTCGCGTCATTTGCGCCGCCGGTGTCGGCGGCGTCGTTTGCGGCAGTCGTTGGCTTGCTGTTCGCGGCGACGGTCGCGCTGGCCGACGCGGCCGGCTTGGCAGCGGGCTTTTGCGTTTGGGCGGTTTGCGTCGACTGGGCCGGAGCGGCTGCCGCCTGTGCGGGCCTTTTGGCAGCCGGTGCCGGCGTGTTGACCGTGCTTTGGGCGCTCTGCGTGGCCGCGGCGCCCGAAGCGGCCGCGAGGCCCGACGCACCTGGCGTCGCTTCAGCGGCTGCGGGATTGTCGGGCGCGACGCCGGCCTGCGTGTCTTCGGCGTCGTGCTGGCGCGCGGCGGCCTTGTCGACCGGGCGGCTTGGAATGTCGATGGCGATGTCGTCGGTGACGGGCTTCGGGTGCGAATCGAGCACCATCGGCAGGATCACGATGGCCGCGAGCACGAGCGCGATCGCGCCGACGAGACGCCGGCGCGCGCGTTGCTTTTCAGGGAGTGTGGGGTCGAGCAGCATCGCCTCGGCGTCGCCCGACCGGTCCGGCCGGCGGCTGCGCCGTTCCACGCGCGTGCTCTGGTTGCTGCGCCGGCTGGAGCCGGACTCGGTGCCGCGCCGGCGGGGCGCGTCAGCGTCATCTTTCTTGCCGAACGAGAAAATTCCCATGTATGGCTTGCTGTTGGCCTACCTGGCCTGTCTTACGTGGGCGGCGTACGGTGCCGGGCGGTCAGTGTTGCTGCGACTTTCGCCAGGCCATCACCCCGGCAACCGTCAGAAAACTTCCGAAAACAATAATTCTATCATTTTCGGTTGCACGTTTTAGCGCATCTTGGAACGCGGCAGCGGGATTTTCATAGCGTGTGACGCTGCTGTCCGCGCCGTCCGTCACGCCCGCGTCGCGCAGCACTTCTTCGAGCTGTTCGGCCGTGGCCGCCCGCGGCAGCGGCAGGTCGGTCACACACCAGTGGTCGATCTCGCCCTTCAGGTGCTCGATCGCGCCCGCAATGTCCTTGTCGCGCATCGCGCCGAACACCGCGTAGGTGTACGGGAAATAGCCCATGCTGCCGAGGTTTTGCGCGAGCACGGCCGCCGCGTGCGGGTTGTGGCCGACGTCGAGGATGATCGAAGGCTTGCCTGGCAGCACCTGGAAGCGCCCAGGCAGTTCGACGTTGGCGAGGCCGAGGCGGATGTCCTGCGCGGAAACCGGCAGGCGGTCGCGCAGCGACTCGAGGCCCGCGAGCGCGGCCGAGGTGTTGATCAGCTGGTTCGCGCCGCGCAGCGCCGGATAGGCGAGCGCCGAGCGCCGCATCGTCGGGCCCACGTAGCTCCACTGCTGGCGCTCGTTGCCGGGCTGCCCTTCGTAGCGGAAATCGCGGCCGAAGAGCCAAAGTTCGGCACCGATCGCCTCGGCATGGTCGATGAGCGACTGCGGCGCCATCGGATCGGCGCAGATCGCAGGCTTGCCCGCACGGAAGATGCCGGCCTTCTCGAACGCGATCTTCTCGCGCGTGTCGCCCAGGTATTCGGTGTGATCGAGGTCGATGCTCGTGATGATCGCGCAGTCGGTGTCGAGCACGTTGACGGCGTCCAGACGCCCGCCCAGACCCACCTCGAAGATCACGGCATCGAGCCCGCGCGAGGCGAACAGATGCATGATCGCGAGCGTCGTGAACTCGAAGTACGTGAGCGTAACGGGCGTGGCGAGCGAATTGCGCGCGGCTTCCACGGCCTCGAAGTGCGGCAGCAGCTCGGCGTCGCTGGCCTGCTGGCCGTCCACGCGCGCGCGCTCGTTGAACTCGAGCAGATGCGGCGAGGTGTGGCAGCCCACGTGATAGCCCGCCTTGAGCAGAATCGTTTCGAGGATCGCGCAGGTCGAGCCCTTCCCGTTCGTGCCACCCACCGTGATGATCGGGCAGTCGAACTTGAGGTCCAGCGCGTCCTTCACCTGACGGATGCGGTCCAGCCCCATGTCGATGCCGACCGGATGCGCGGTTTCGAGGTGCGTGAGCCACGCGTCGAGGGTGGGAAAGGTACTCATCAGGATAGAAATTGCCAGGTGCTGCGCGTGAGACGCCGCCAACGGCGGAGGGTTCACGCGAATGATCCGCTTCGAAAGAACGGCATTATCGCGGAAATGACAACGCGCCGCTTGCTTTCGCTCGCGGCGCGTCGGGTAAAGCGTTGCGGCTTGCGGCGCACGCAGCGCCGCAGATCGCTCAAAGCCGGGTTCAAGCCACCGCGTCGGCAGGCTGACGCTGCAGCAGCGCCAGCATTTGCGCGATTTCGTCGCGCAGCTTGCGGCGGTCCAGGATCATGTCGATCGCGCCCTTCTGCAGCAGGAATTCCGCGCGCTGGAAGCCTTCCGGCAGCTTTTCTCGCACGGTCTGCTCGATCACGCGCGGGCCGGCAAAGCCGATCAGCGCCTTCGGCTCGGCGATCACCACGTCGCCAAGGAACGCGAAGCTCGCCGAAACGCCGCCCATCGTCGGGTCGGTCAGCACGGAGATGAACGGCAGTTTGGCTTCGGCCAGCCTGGTAAGCATGGCCGTGGTCTTGGCCATCTGCATGAGCGAAAGCAGGCTTTCCTGCATGCGCGCGCCGCCCGACGCCGTGAAGCAGATGAACGGCACTTGCTGCTCGAGCGCGTTTTGCGCGCCGCGCGCGAAGCGCTCGCCCACCACCGAACCCATCGAGCCGCCCATGAACGAGAACTCGAAGCAGGCCACCACCACGGGCAGCGTGCGGATCGCGCCGCCCATCACCACCATGGCGTCGGTTTCGCCGGTTTCGTCCATCGCCTCTTTCAGGCGGTCCGGGTACTTGCGGCTGTCCTTGAACTTGAGCGCGTCGACCGGCAGGATCTCCTGGCCAATCTCGTAGCGGCCTTCCGGATCGAGCAGGCCGTCAAGACGCTCGCGCGCATTGATGCGCATGTGGTGATCGCATTTCGGGCAAACGTGGAGATTTGCCTCGACATCGTTGCGGTACAGAACCGCTTCGCACGACGGGCACTTGATCCACAACCCTTCCGGAATGCTCTTGCGGCTCTTCGGATCGGTTTGCTTGATCTTGGGCGGCAGCAGTTTATCGAGCCAGCTCATTGATGTTCCTTCCTTGACCTTCGTGATGCGCGGGCGCGGCGGACCGTTTCATCGCCCGATCGGTAAAACCGACCGGGTTCCGACCCCGACCGCGCATGGCGAAAAGTGGATTTTACAGCAGTCTCGAATCTAGCCAACTACGCTAGCCTGCCAGCTCTACCCGGCGGAGACTTCGTCCAGCGCCGACCGAATGCCCGTGATGAACTCCGTGAGGGTATCGGCGGCCGTCTCCGGCGCGGCCTGTTCGAGCAGTTGAACGATTCGGCTGCCGATCACCACGGCGTCCGAAACCTGCGCGACGGCAGCGGCCGTTTGCGCGTCGCGAATGCCGAAGCCCACGCCCACGGGCAGCGAGACATGCTTCTTGATCGCCGGGATTTTACCCGCGATGCTCGAAACGTCCAGATTCGCGGCGCCCGTCACGCCCTTGAGCGAGACGTAGTAAACATAGCCGCTCGCGGCGCGCCCTACTTCGGCGATGCGCTCATCGGTCGAAGTCGGCGCGAGCAGGAAGATCGGATCGATATCGGCGGCCTTCATCTTCGCCGCGAACTCGACCGACTCCTCGGGCGGGTAGTCCACCACGAGCACGCCGTCCACCCCCGCTTCCTTCGCGGCCTGCGCGAACGCATCGGCGCCCATGCGCTCGATGGGGTTCGCGTAGCCCATGAGCACGACGGGCGTCTTGTCGTCGGTTTCGCGGAAGCGCTTTACGTCGGCGAATACGCTCTTGAGCGTCACGCCCTTCTCGAGCGCGCGCTCGGAAGATTGCTGGATCACGGGGCCGTCGGCCATCGGGTCGGAAAACGGCACGCCAAGCTCGATGACGTCGGCGCCGCCTGCGGCCAGCGCATGCATGAACTCGACGGTGCGCGCGGGGTCGGGGTCGCCGGCCGTCATGAACGGGATCAGGCCTTTGCGGCCATGGGCGGCAAGCGCCTCGAACGTGGTCTTGATACGGGACATTTCAGGGTCCTCAGCTTTTAGGCGTTACTGCGCGTGGGTCCGGCGGCGGCGCATCAGGCGCCGGCCGCAACGGCGCTTGCGGCGGCCGCGCTGACGCGTTCGCGCGCGATCGCGCAGTAACTTTCGTTAATTTCATAGCCGACGAATTCGCGCTGCTGACGTGCGCAAGCGACTGCCGTGGTGCCGCTGCCCATGAACGGGTCGAGCACGCGGCCGCCCGGCGGGCAGCTCGCGAGCACCATGCGCTCGACGATCTCCAGGGGCTTCTGGGTGGGATGATCCACGCGCTCCGCGTGCTGGCGATGCAGCCGCGAGACGGACCAGACGTCCTTGGGGTTATAGCCGAGCTCCAGCCACCTGCTACCTTCGAATATTTTCCGCGAACGCGCCTTCTTCGTGGCGGCATCATACGGGATGCGGACAGGATCGAGATCGAAGTAGTAATTCTTCGACACCGCGAAGAAACCGATGTTGTCGTGCACCGAGGTAAAGCGGCGCGTCGTGCCACCCATGCTGGGTACGCGACGATCCCAGACGATCTCGTTGATCATCGTGAGTTTCGACTTGAGATAGACGAAGATCTCGGGCGCGTACTGCCACGTGCAGAACACGTAGAGCGAGCCCGTGGGCTTGAGCTTCGGAATCGCCAGGTCGAGCCATTCATACGTCCAGGCGAGGAAGTTCTCGCCCGAGCGCATGTCGGAGTCGTTGCCGTAGTCCTTGCCAAGCCCATAGGGCGGGTCGGCGACGATCAGATCGATCGAGGCGTCGGGCAGGTTGACTGCATCGGTCAGAAAATCGCGGTTCAGGAGCCGGATGGTCTCCGGCACCGTGGCGAGTATGGGTAACTCGGCGGCCGCGTTGGCGACCGCCTCTGCGGCCTCCAGAGCAGCCGCTTCGGCGTTCACCTCGCCCACGGGCGCCGGCGTCTGCGGCTCGTCGAACTCGTCACGCATCGCTTGTGTCGCTCCGGGCGCTCAGAACTGGATGCCCGATCGCTCAGCGACCGTGTGCATGTCCTTGTCGCCGCGGCCCGACAGGTTCACCAGCAGGATTTTCTCCTTCGGCAACGTCGGTGCGAGCTTCGCCGCGTACGCGAGCGCGTGGCTCGATTCGAGCGCGGGGATGATGCCTTCGATGCGGCAGCAGTCGTGGAAGCCCTTGAGCGCCTCCTCGTCGTCGATGGTGACGTACTGCGCGCGGCCGCTGTCCTTGAGCCACGCGTGCTCAGGACCGACGCCCGGGTAGTCGAGGCCCGCCGAAATCGAATGCGTCTCGATGATCTGCCCGTTCTCGTCTTGCAGCAGGTACGTGCGGTTGCCGTGCAGCACGCCCACGGTGCCCGCCGCGAGCGAGGCGGCGTGACGGCCCGTGTCCATGCCGTCGCCGGCAGGCTCGACGCCGATCAACTGCACCGAAGTGTCGTCGATATACGGGTAAAAGATCCCCATCGCGTTCGATCCGCCGCCCACGCAGGCGATCACGGAGTCGGGCTGGCGGCCCGTCATTTCGGGCATCTGCACGCGGCATTCGTCGCCGATCACGCGCTGGAAGTCGCGCACCATCATCGGGTACGGGTGCGGGCCCGCCACGGTGCCGATGATGTAGAAGGTGTTTTCGACGTTGGTGACCCAGTCGCGCATGGCTTCGTTGAGCGCGTCCTTGAGCGTACGCGAGCCCGACTCGACCGGCACCACAGTGGCGCCCAGCAGCTTCATGCGATAGACGTTGGCGGCCTGACGGCGCACGTCCTCGGCGCCCATATAGACCACGCACTCCATGCCGAAGCGCGCCGCGATCGTTGCGGTGGCCACACCGTGCTGGCCTGCACCGGTTTCGGCGATCACCCGCGGCTTGCCCATGCGCCTGGCGAGCAGCGCCTGGCCGATCACGTTGTTCACCTTGTGCGCGCCGGTGTGATTCAGGTCTTCGCGCTTGAGATAGATCTGCGCGCCGCCCAGCAGCTCGCTCCACCGCTGTGCGTGATAAATCGGCGACGGACGGCCGACAAAATGCTTCAACTCGCGCTCATATTCGGCACGGAAGTCGGGATCGTCCTTGAATTTCGCGTAGGCGTCGCGCAGTTCGTCGATCGCCTGCATGAGGGTTTCGGCAGCGAATACGCCACCATAAGGGCCGAAGTGGCCGCGTTCATCTGGCAAATTGTACATAAGTCACTCGCTCGGCCGGGCTTGGAAGGACCCGCGTTGCGCGGGCCGTCCCGGCCAAAGGGGCATGCGCCCCGGATTTCATCCCGCGTCCGCTTCGCGCACCGCGCGTACGAACGCCGCCATGCGGGCGTGATCCTTCACGCCCTTTGCGCCCGGCACTTCGATGCCACTGGAGACATCGACAGCGAACGGACGCACCTGGCGTATCGCATCACTGACGTTTTGCGCGTTCAAGCCACCACTCAAAACGGCCCGACGCGCGAGCCCTGCGGGAATAAGTGACCAATCGAAGACCTTTCCGCCGCCGCCGTAACCTTCGACATGGGTGTCGAACAACAGGCCGCTGGCTGATGAATAACGATTAGCCGATTCTATCAAATCGGCCTGCCGAGTATCGGCCGCGACTCGCAGCGCGCGCAACCAGGGCAAACCGGCAACGGAAGCCAGCGACTCGCACTGCTCGGGCGTTTCGTCGCCGTGGAACTGCAGCATGGTGAGCGAGACATTGCTGGCCACTTCGCTCATCCACTGCGGCGTGGCGTTCACGAAGAGGCCCACGACCGAGACGAACGGCGGCAGGTCGCGCGTGAGCTCGACCGCCTGCGCCACGCTCACCGAACGCGGGCTGGGCGGATAGAACACGAAACCGACGGCGTCGGCGCCCAGGTCGATGGCGTGCGCAACCGCCTCGGGCGTCGAAAGTCCGCACAGCTTGATGCGGGTGCGGTGCGCGGGGGCGAGTTGCTCGGCTGACGTCATGGTTCTGGATGCGGTGTTGGTCTCGATGCTTCAATCGCAACGTGATTGACTGGGGCGATTTGCGGTGCGGGCCGCTTCAGGCACGGCCTTCCGGCGCGTCGCTCCAGATCGCGCTCCACGGCACGCTCGCAGTATGCGGCGCGGGTACCGCGAACTCATCAGGATAGCCTACCTGGGCGAGATAGAGGCCATCGGGCATGAAGGTCGGCGCGGCGGCGGTGCGGTCGCGGCCCGCCAGCACCTCGGCCATCCACGCGGCCGGATAGCGCCCTCGCCCTACGGCCACGAGGCAACCCATGAGGTTGCGCACCATATGGTGCAGGAACGCGTTGGCGCGAAAGCGGAAGTGGATGAAGTCGCCCTGCGGCCGGATGTCGATCTGGTACAGATGCTTGACCGGCGTCTTCGCCTGGCATTCCGACGAGCGGAACGACGAAAAATCGTGCTCGCCGATGAGGCATGCCGCCGCCTCCCGCATGGCATCGACGTCGAGCGACGCATGGATCCAGCCCGCGCGGGCCGCCAGCATCGGCGAGCGCACGGGGTTCACGTAGAGCACGTAGTAGTAGGTGCGCTCGAACGCGGCGAAGCGCGCATGGAACGCCTCGGGCATCGGCTTGGCCCACTGCACCGCCACCGTGGAGGGCAGGAACGCGTTGGTGCCGCGCACCCAGGAGAACGGGGTGCGGTCGAGGTCGGTGTCGAAGTGCACCACCTGGCCGAGGCCGTGCACGCCGGTGTCGGTGCGGCCCGCGACGATGGTGGACAGCGGCACGGTGGCGAACTCGCGCAGTGCGCGTTCGAGCGCGTCCTGCACCGTCTTGCCGTGCGGCTGCGACTGCCAGCCGCAGAACGCGGCGCCGTCGTACTGGATTCCTAGCGCGATACGCATACGGCTTGCAGCAGCGTCACGAAAGCGGAGCGAGCGTCGACAGCAGCGCCTGCGCGTCGCTGCGCGTGGCGGGGTCGTTCGACTCGATCACTTCGTTGATGAGCGAGCGGGCGCCGGACACGTCGCCAAGCGCGATGTACTCGTGCGCGAGGTCGAGCTTGTTGCGCGCGATGCGCGCGAGCTGCTCGGGTGTGAAGACCGGCAGCGGCTCGGCCGAATCGGGCGGCAGGTTCAGATCGAAGTCGAGCGTGAGCGCGCCAAAGCGCGGCGCGCCGAGGCCCGCGAGCGCGCCTGCGCCCGCCGTACCCGCTTCGATGGCCTGGCCCGCCAGCGGCGGAGGCGGGTCGAAGAACGGCGAAGAAAGACGCGCCGACGCCTCGGGTGTGGCGGCCGGCTCGGTCGAGAGCGGCGCCGTGGGCATGACCGGCTCCCCGATACGCGGCGGCAGGGGCAGGTCGAGGCCACCCAGCGCGTCTACTGCATCTTGCGGGAACGCGATCGGGACTTCGGCGTAGCTCATGTCCTTCGCGGTGACTGCGGGTGCTGACGGGATTTCAGGTGCGGTAAGCGGCGCCGGCGGGCGCTCGAAGGCTTCGGTGATGGGCGGTGTCGCGACGGGCGATTCGGCCTGCGGCGCCTGCGGCGCCTGCGCGGCTTGCTGCGGTTGCGCGGCTTGCGGTGCGCCGTCGCCGAAGTCGAGCGCGAGATCGGGCGTAGCAGGCTTTTGGGCGTGCGCCGGTTCCTCCAGCGTGCGCGCCAGCGCTTCGGCGTCTTCGGCTGTGCGCGGCGCGCCGAGACTTTCGGGCGGCAGCGCATCCGCGCCCAACTCCGCCGCTGCGGCGAGGCTGGCCGCGTTGGTCGCGTCGGCAAGCGTCTGCGGCTCCGCCGGTTCGACGTCGTGCGGCAGTTCGGGGGCCGCGTGAGCTTCCTGCGCTGCCGAAGGCGCTTGCGCAGGGGCCGGGTGCAGTGTGTCGGTGAGCGTCGGCGGCAGCGCTTCGTCGTGTTCGAGCGGCGCGGCAGTCACGGCTGGGGTGGGCACCGGCGTGATCGCGACTTCGTTCGCAGCGGGTTCAGCCGGCGCAACCGGCGGCACAAACTCCGCTTCCTCGAGAGGCGCGACTTCGTTCACGCCCGGTTCATCCCCGGCGTGCGAAATCGGCTCGCGCAATACCGGTGGCTCTTCGGCCTCAGGTGCGGCGGCAACGGCGGCGGCAGCCGACCCAGACGGTGTCGGCTCGTGCGCTTCGGGCGAAACCTCAGGCGCCTGCTCAGGCGGTTTCTTGCGTTTGCGCGTAAGCAGGCGCACGAACAACGCCAGCAGCGCGACGACGATCGCCGCCACGGCACCCATGGCGATCGGCGAGACTTCCGGTTGACCGCCGGCCGGGCCGGCGTTCGCCGCACCGTTCTGCACAGGCGCGCCGCCTTGGGTAGCAGGCGCACCCGCGGACGCGCCGCCCGCCGTTTGCGCCGGCTTGCCGATGCCGTGCTGCTGCAACGCCATCAGCACGCGGTTCTTCAGTGCGAGGAGCTGCTGCAGGCTGGAGACGGTCACGGGCGCCTTCGCGCCTTGTGCCGATGCGCTGCTGGCCGGGGCCTGCTGAACCGCACCGCTCCATACGTGCGAGTCGCTGCCCGCCGACGCCGGCGCCGCGGCGCTGGCGCCCATGGCAGCGGCACCAGAAGCGCCTGGCGCCGGCGCTTCGGGGCCGCTCGCTGCGACTGCCGAGGCAGCCCCCGCAGTCGCCGCGGCAGCACTTGCCGAACTCGCGCCGCCCGTTGCGGCAGCAGCCGCCGACGATGCAGCCGCTACCGCCTCGGCAGCGCCGCTCGAAGCAGCGGCCGGGGTGCTGGCAGGTGCAGCAGGTGCGGCCGCCGTGGCGGCAGCGCTGGCGGCAGCCGAAGCTGCAGCCCCACCCGATGCCGCCGTCATGCCCTGCGGCGCACTCGAAACGTCCGGCGTGGCCGGCACGTTCAGCGTCGCACCCACGCGCATGCGGCTGGGATCCTGCTTGATGAACGCACTGGGGTTCGCATCGAAGAGCGCGTGGCTCATGCGTGCGAGCGTGCCCTTGTCGTGCGACTGCGTGAGGTCGACGGCCACGTCATGCAACGACTGTCCGGGACGAACGGTGTATTGCCCCGCGATGCTCACCGCCGCCGCGGTGGACGATGCAGCACTGGGGGCACTGGCACCTGCCGCGCCTTGCGCCGCACTCGCGCCGCCCTGCGCAGCGGCGAGGCCGCAGAACAGGAAGCTCGCCGCCGCCACGGTGGCGCGGATGGCGCGCCGCCCTTGGGCGCGCTTCGCGCGAGGCGCGGCGGAAACAGAATCAAATCGAACGATCATCAGTTGCCCTGGCATACCGCTCTTGCGGCTGTCGATCAAATAGGTGTGTGCTTCGGGGCGATTGCATCGATGCATGCAATAAAAAGCATGCAACAAAAAAAGCGCCGCGACGGGCGCGGCGCTTTTCACCCTGTCTACGCGTCATTAGCCGCGTAGTTTAATTCATTCACTTGTCGAGCAGAATGCGCAGCATGCGGCGCAGCGGTTCAGCCGCGCCCCACAGCAGCTGGTCGCCCACCGTGAAGGCCGACAGATACTCGCCGCCCATGGCCAGCTTGCGCAGACGGCCAACCGGCACCGACAGCGTGCCCGTCACCACGGCCGGCGACAGATCGCGCATCGACGCCTCGCGCTGATTCGGCACGACCTTGACCCAGTCGTTGGCCGAAGCGAGGATGCCGTCGATCTCGTCGAGCGGCACGTCCTTCTTCAGCTTGATC
The DNA here is from genome assembly GCF_056155635.1 of Paraburkholderia sp. BR10141. Taxonomy (NCBI): domain Bacteria; kingdom Pseudomonadati; phylum Pseudomonadota; class Betaproteobacteria; order Burkholderiales; family Burkholderiaceae; genus Paraburkholderia; species Paraburkholderia sp. BR10141. The sequence goes on from NZ_JBMIQH010000017.1 coordinate 180,067, forward strand.
GTGAGCGCCTGCGAGTGGCAGCGCATCGCGCCGATACGCACGCACAGGCCGTCGACCGGAATCGAGCCCGGCTGGCCCATGGCCGGCTTGCCGAGAATCTTGTTGGTTTCCGCGCCGCCCTTCCACTCTTCCTTCGACATGCCGTTGCCGAGATCCTTGTCGATCCACGGGATCAGCGAGCCCGCGAGCGGCACGCCGAAGTGTTCGGTCGGCATGGCGTCGCTGTTCATGGTGGCCAGCACCTTGCGGTCGATGTCGAGGATCGCCGACGACGGATTCGCCAGATCGCCCGCAACCGATGCGTTGAGCGCGCCCATCTGCGAGAGCAGTTCGCGCATGTTCTGCGCGCCCGCGCCCGAAGCGGCCTGGTACGTCATGGCCGTCATCCAGTCGACGAGGTTCTCGCGGAACAGGCCGCCCAGCGCCATCAGCATGAGGCTGACCGTGCAGTTGCCGCCGACGAAGTCCTTCTGACCCTTGACCAGCGCATCCTTGATGACATCGAGGTTGACCGGGTCGAGGATGATGACGGCGTCGTCCTTCATGCGCAGCGCCGAGGCCGCGTCGATCCAGTAGCCGTTCCAGCCTGCCGCGCGCAGCTTCGGATACACCTCGTTGGTGTAGTCGCCGCCTTGGGCAGTGATGATGATGTCGCACTTCTTGAGCTCGTCGACGCTGTTCGCGTCCTTGAGCTTCGTCTCGTTTTTGGCGAACGACGGAGCCGCGCCGCCTGCGTTGCTGGTGCTGAAAAACACCGGTTCGATCAGGTCGAAATCGCGTTCTTCCTGCATGCGCTGCATCAGCACGCTGCCGACCATGCCGCGCCAACCTACGAGACCTACGTTCATGACTAACCCTTGAGATGGACACTTCCCCGCTTCGCTCGCCCGGCGTGGCCGCGCGGGGAAGATGAGCGGGCACGACGAGCGATCAACGAATGGTGATCGTTTTGATAATCGTCGTTTTCGTGGTGATGGCGAGCGAAATCGCACGGGCTTTCATGCCGTGGATGTTCGTAACAGTCGTGATCTGGGAGATCTTCGCCATCGAAGCAATATACACGAAACAGTTAATTTGCGCGGAAAAACCATGCTTTCCGCTATTTGGACGCCCGTTCAGGCGCGCGAAACAAAAAAGGGCACGCCTGAAACGGCATGCCCTTCGTGCGACTTTACAGCGCTGCGATCACCGCATCGCCCATTGCCACCGTGCCGACCTGCTTGCAGTCCGGCGTGATGATGTCGGCGGTGCGATAGCCTTGTTCCAGCACCTTCTTCACCGCGCTCTCGATGCGGTCCGCCTGTTCCGGGCGGCCCAGCGAGTAACGCAGCATCATGGCAGCCGAAAGGATCGTGGCGAGCGGGTTGGCGATGCCCTTGCCCGCGATATCCGGTGCCGAACCGTGCGACGGCTCGTACAGACCCTTGTTGTTCTTGTCGAGCGAGGCCGAGGGCAGCATGCCGATCGAGCCCGTGAGCATCGCGGCTTCGTCCGAGAGAATGTCGCCGAACATGTTGCCGGTCACCACCACGTCGAACGCCTTCGGCGCCTTCACGAGCTGCATGGCCGCGTTGTCGACGTACATGTGCGACAGCTCGACGTCCGGATATTCCTTCGAGACATCGATCATGATGTCCTTCCAGAACTGCGACGTTTCGAGCACGTTGGCCTTGTCGACAGAAGTGAGCTTCTTCTGGCGCTTTTGCGCGGCCTGGAACGCCACGTGAGCGATGCGGCGCACTTCGGGCTCTGCATAGCGCATCGTGTCGAAGCCTTCGCGCGCGCCCTTGAAGTTGCCGTCCGGCGCTTCGCGCGTACCGCGCGGCTGGCCGAAATAGATGTCGCCGTTCAGTTCGCGCACGATGAGGATGTCGAGGCCCGAAACGATTTCCGGCTTCAGCGACGACGCTCCCGTGAGCTGCGGATAGCAGATCGCCGGGCGGAAGTTCGCGAACAGTTCCAGATGCTTGCGCAGGCCGAGAATGGCCTGCTCGGGACGCAGCGCGCGCTCGAGCTTGTCGTACTTCCAGTCGCCCACGGCGCCGAACAGGATCGCGTCGGCCGACTTCGCCAGCGCGAGCGTTGCCTCGGGCAGCGGATGGCCGCTAGCCTCGTAGCCCGCGCCGCCAACCGGCGCCTCTTCCAGCTCGAACTTTTCGCCGAGTGCATTGAGCACCTTGACGGCTTCCTTGACGATCTCGGGACCGATGCCGTCGCCCGGCAGCACTGCAATCTTCATCCTGTGATTCCTCGCTGTTTGTTCAGTGTGCGTATGTGCAGTTATCAGAGCACGCGGTTGTTCAGCCACGGCTGGCGCGCGAGGCGCTCGGCTTCGTACTGGCGGATCTTGTCGGCGTGACGCAGCGTGAGGCCGATGTCGTCGAAGCCGTTCAGCAGACAGTAGCGGCGGAACGCGGCCACTTCGAACGGATATTCCTTCGAGCCGTCCGTCGTGCGCACGACCTGCTTGTCCAGATCGACCGTGAGCTGGAAACCGTTGAACGCGTACGTCTCGTTGAACAGGTGATCCACATCCGCTTCGGAAAGCACGATCGGCAGCAGGCCGTTCTTGAAGCAGTTGTTATAGAAGATGTCCGCGAAGCTCGGCGCGATGATCGCGCGGAAGCCGTACTGGTCGAGCGCCCACGGCGCGTGTTCGCGCGAGCTGCCGCAGCCGAAGTTCTTGCGCGTGAGCAGCACCGAGGCGCCCTGATAACGCGGCTGGTTCAGCACGAAGTCGGGGTTGAGCGGGCGCTTCGAGTTGTCCTGACCAGGCTCGCCGTGGTCGAGGTAACGCCATTCGTCGAAGGCGTTCGGGCCGAAGCCGGTGCGCTTGATCGACTTGAGGAACTGCTTGGGAATGATCGCGTCGGTATCGACATTCTCGCGATCGAGCGGCGCCACGACGCCGGTGTGTACGATGAATTTTTCCATGATCCGTGTAGCCTCTGCTCAGCCCAGCTTGCGAATGTCGACGAAATGGCCTTCGATTGCCGCGGCGGCTGCCATGGCCGGGCTCACGAGGTGCGTGCGACCGCCCGCGCCCTGACGGCCTTCGAAGTTGCGGTTCGACGTAGACGCGCAGCGCTCGCCCGGCTCCAGCCGGTCGGCGTTCATCGCGAGACACATCGAGCAGCCCGGCTCGCGCCATTCGAAACCGGCTTCGGTGAACACCTTGTCGAGGCCTTCGCGCTCGGCTTGCGCCTTCACGAGACCCGAGCCCGGCACGACCATCGCGAGGCGGATGTTCGGCGCCACGCGGCGGCCGAGCTTCTTCACGACGTAAGCGGCGGAGCGCAGGTCTTCGATGCGTGCGTTCGTGCACGAGCCGATGAAAATCTTGTCCGGCTTGATCGACTCGATCGGCGTATTCGGTTCGAGCGCCATGTACTGCAGCGCGCGTTCCATCGCGTCGCGCTTGACCGGGTCCTTCTCGCGCTCGGGGTCCGGCACACGGCTGTCGACTGCCGTGACCATTTCCGGCGACGTGCCCCACGTGACCTGCGGCACGATGTCGGCCGCGCTCAGTTCGACCACGCGGTCGAAATGCGCGCCTTCGTCGGTGCGGAAGTTCTTCCAGTACTCGACGGCCTGATCCCACTCCGCGCCTTGCGGCGAGTACGGACGGCCCTTGAGGTATTCGATCGTGGTGTCGTCCACGGCGACCATGCCGGCGCGCGCGCCGCCTTCGATCGCCATGTTGCACACGGTCATGCGGCCTTCCATCGTGAGGCTGCGGATCATCGAGCCGCCGAACTCCATGGCGTAGCCCGTGCCGCCCGCCGTGCCGATCTTGCCGATGATGGCGAGCACGATGTCCTTCGCGGTGCAACCGCGCGGCAGCTGGCCCTCGACCTTCACGAGCATGTTCTTGCTCTTCTTTTGCAGGAGCGTTTGCGTGGCCAGCACGTGCTCGACTTCAGACGTGCCAATGCCGTGCGCGAGCGCACCGAACGCGCCGTGCGTGGACGTGTGCGAGTCGCCGCAGACGATGGTCATGCCGGGCAGCGTTGCGCCCTGTTCCGGACCGACGATGTGCACGATGCCCTGACGCTGGTCGGCCATCTTGAACTGCGTGATGCCGAAGGCGTCGCAGTTCGAATCGAGCGTGTCCACCTGCAGCTTCGAGACCGGATCGGCAATGCCGTGGCTGCGGTCCGTGGTCGGCACGTTGTGGTCGGAAACGGCCAGATTCGCGCTGATGCGCCACACCGGGCGCTCGTGCAGTTTCAGGCCTTCGAAAGCCTGCGGACTGGTGACTTCGTGCAACAGATGACGGTCGATGTAGAGAATCGTCGTGCCATCGTCTTCCGTGTGGACCACATGGGTGTCCCACAATTTGTCGTAGAGCGTCTTTGCCATGATGTGCGGGGAAATGTTTGACTGCGGGGCAATACAGTGTGAATCGATTATGCCACGCGAAACCCGCTCACCACAGGACCCCTTCCGAAAAAAAGCGATAAAAAACAGGGAGTTGGGTGGTAGTCGCGATACCTGTATCAGCGTTACCCGGCGCGCGCGTCGTCGGCGCGCAGGGGCGCCACGCCGTAGCGGGCGCCACTCGGCCGTGCGTCAAAAGGGTTCGGGATACAAAAAAGAGGATGCGCCGGCCCGACCACGACCGGCGCAAGTTGGTGACCGCTGTGAGAACGGTGCAACATGGGCTTCGGGTTCCGCGACACAGGGGGGCCGCATCGCCGAGGTCCATAGCTGTCTAACGGCAAATCGGCGCCAAGGTTTAATCGGGTGATTGCGGCGCTCCAGAAAGGTGCGTGGAGCTTTCGCAATTCAATTAGTTTTCCTGATTATCAAGACTCGTTTCACGCTTTCGACGGCCATCGCCACCGGGGGCGCGGCGAGTCGCCGGGGCGGACGCCGCCCGGTCATGGACAAGCCAGGCACGAGGTTTGCTCGACGAGCCCGGCCGCGCGGAGTTCCATTGTGAGTGCGTCGCACTCAACGAACGACGCCGCGGCTCACCAGGCAAACCCGGAGGCTTCATGCCACTCGCAATCCGCACTGCGCAACAACGAAAAAACAGAATAAAACCATCGGCGCCGCGCCGCTCGCGGGCCACGCAGCGTGTGTCTCTCGCCGCTGCGGCATGCGCTCTCGCCGCGCTCGCCCCGCGTGCCGAGGCGCAGACCCCCTCGCCGCTCGGCGAATGGCAATATTCCGCGGGCATTCCGCTGGAAAAGATGTTTCAGCCGAACCGTCCCGACTTCGAGGCGCGGCTCGGCGTGGGCGCCACCTTCGAACCGCGCTACGACGGCTCGGACCGCTATCACACGCTGGTCGGGCCGAGCATCGATCTGCGCTACAAGGACATCTTGTTCGGTTCGACGGGCGAAGGCTTCGGCGTCAACGTTCTGCAGGGCCCGAACTGGCGCGTGAGCGTCGCCGGGGCCTACGACCTCGGACGTCGCGGCCAGGACGACCCGACGCGGCTGCACGGCATGGGCAACATCAACCCGGCGCCCGAATTGAAGATCGCCGGCGAGTACGTGATTTCGAAGGACTTTCCGCTCGTGTTCCGCACCGCCTTCACGCGCAGTTTCGGCGGTTCGAACGGCTGGACCGCGGATCTCGGCGCCTATATGCCGCTGCCCGGCAGCAACCAGAACTTCTACTGGTTCGCCGGCCCCTCGGTCACATTCGCCGACTCGAACTACATGCAGAGCTGGTTTGGCGTGACGCCGCAGCAGGCGGCCGCGTCGGGTTACCGCCAGTACGACGCGAGCGCGGGCCTCAAGTCGGCCGGCTTCGGCATCACGATGGTCTACTTCGTCAACAAACATTGGTTCGTGAGCGCGGACGGCGCCATCAAGCGCCTGCTCGGCAGCGCCTCGCACAGCCCGATCATCCAGTCGAAGACGGGCGGCGTTTGCGACGTCTCGATCAATTACCAGTTCTAGTGTGGCCGGCCGCCTGACCGGCGTCAGGCCGCCCCGCTCCTCATTCTTCGCTCATTTTGCTCTGTCAGGATGGTTTCCATCGAGGCCGCACTGCCCTTCAGGCAAGACGGCACGGGCCTCGATGACCTGTCACTCATCACGGAGCGCATCATGAAATGCCCCAACTGCCCTGACGTCACCCTCTCGCTCACTGAGCGTCAGGGCGTCGAACTCGACTACTGCCCGCAGTGTCGCGGCGTCTGGCTCGATCGCGGCGAACTCGACAAGCTGATCGAACGCAGCGGCAACCGGCACTATCGCAACGAAGGCGATGCACAGGCATTCCGCCAGCACGGCTCGAAGCACAGCGCGCAACACGGCGACTATGCCCCGCGCCGCGCTCACGAAAGCTACCGCGGCAACAGCCACCGTCGCAAGTCGTGGCTGCAGGACATCTTCGACTGAGCCGCTGCTGCGCCTGCCGTTTTATCGACATCACGTTTGAAGAGGATTCCTGACCATGCGTACCTATACCTGCAACAGCCCGCAAGCCGCGGGCCGGATCGTCGCCGTCGCGCTGCTCGCAGACGGCCACCTGAGCAGCGAGGAGCTTGCAGCCGTCCATCGCGCGCGCCTGGCCGACCGGCTCGGCCTTGCGCCCGGCGAATTCGGCGACATACTCAAGGGCCTCTGCGAAGACTTGCAGACCACTTCGCACCTGAACTGGAGCGATGCGTGCAAGCTCGACTCCGACGTGATGCAGCAGGTGATGCGCGAGCTCGACGATCCCGCGCTGCGTGCCGAAGTGCTGAATCTGTGCCATGTGGCCGTGTATTCGGACCGGCACGTGGCCGAAAGCGAAGTCGCGCTGCTCGCCTCGCTTAGCCGTGCGTGGCAGAAGGAACCCTGGCAGCGCCTGCTGGCGTAAGTTCGAGCGCGATGCGTGACCTTCCCCCGCGCATCGCGCCACGCGGCGAGCCCCGCGCCCGCCGCGGTTTTTACAGCGCGCAGCTTTTTGCGCGCTTTTTTCTTCGATTGCGCCGACGCTCACACGCACACGGCCCAGCCGAGCCCGCGCACATTGCGGATCACCGCGTGACCGAACTTGCGGCGCACGCTGTAGATTACGGCGTCGACCGCGTTGCTTTCCACTTCCTCACCCCAGCCATAGAGCCGCTCCTCGATTTGCTGTCGCGACAGGATCGCGCCCGGCCGCTCGAGCAACGCGAGCATGAGCGCGTATTCGCGCGCGGAGAGATCGTCGGACTGACCGTCGAACGTGAGGCGGCGCGCGTTCATGTCGAGTGTGACGCGGCCGCTGCCCATGGTCGGCGAGGCAAAGCCCGACTTGCGTCGCACCACGGCGCGGATGCGCGCGAGCAGCTCCTTGCTCTCGAATGGCTTCACGAGATAGTCGTCGGCGCCGAGATCGAGGCCTTCCACGCGCGTGTCCACGTCGTCGCGCGCGGTGATGATGAGCACGGGCGTGGCGTCCTGCGACTCGCGCAGCGTGCGCAGCACGTCGAGCCCGCTCATATCGCCGAGACCGAGGTCGAGCAGCACCGCCGTATACGAGCCGTCGCGAATGGCGTCGCGACCGCTCTCGCCCGTGCGCACCCAGTCGACGCTGTATGACGCGTCCTTCAACGCGCGCAGCAGCGCTGGGCCGATCAGCAGATCGTCTTCGATCAGCAGAATGCGCATCGTGTCCGTCCCTTGTTTCACATGCTTCCCCGGATTTTGCCTGACCTGTGCTCGCTAGATCGACGCGGTGCTCACGCGCGCGGCAACTCGCGCGGTAATTCGATACGCGCGACGATTCCGCTTTGCCCATCGCGCCGGTTCGCGAGCGTCACGCACCCGCGATAGCTGCGCGCTACCGCCTGCGCGATGGCGAGACCAAGGCCGCTGCCGTGCGAGTCGTGCTTACCACGCGGGTCACCCCGATGACCACCCGCGCGAAAAAACCGGTCGAACACGCGCGGCAAATCGGCCTCGGCGATGCCGGGTCCGTTGTCGATCACGTCGATGACGACACTTTTGTCCTCGCGGCGCACCGCCACGTCCACGTTCGCGCCTGCGTGGCTATAGCGAATCGCGTTGTCCACGAGGTTGCGCACGAGCACGCGCATGTCTGTTTCGGTTGCGCGCACCGTCACGTCGTCGAGGCGCGTCACGCCCAGATCGACGCCGCGCGCGTCGGCGAGCGGCAGCAGGTCGGCCAGCACGTCAGTGAGGACTTGCGCGAGCGGCACCTCCGCCAGCACGCGTTGCGTGCTGCCGATTTCGGCGCGCGCGAGACCGAGCAGCTGCGAAACGAGCGCCCCGGTGCGCACGATGCCGCGGCGCAGTTCCTCGAAGCGCTCCGGGTACTGTTCGGGCGGCGCGTTGTGCAGGTTGTCGATCTGCAACTGCATGGCGGAGATCGGCGAGCGCAGTTCGTGCGCGGCATCGGCGATGAACATGCGCTCGGCATTCACGAGCACGGAAAGGCGCTCGATCATGCGATTGATCGACTCGACGAAGGGCCGCAGCTCGACGGGTGCCTGCCCCACTTCGAGCGGCTTGAGGTCGTGCAGATCGACCTTCGCCGCACGCCGACCGACGCGCTCGAGCGGCCGCAGTGAAACGCGCACCGTCACCGCGATCGTGAGAGCGAGCAGTGGCAGCAGCGCGAGCACCGGCAACAGGCTCCAGAACGCCACGCGCAAGGCGTTGCGATTGCGCATGCTGCGCGATTCGGCCACCTGAATGTATTCGTCGCCGGCGGCGAGTGCGAACACGTCCCATGACTCACCGTCGTATTCGACCGACGAGAAGCCGCTTGGCGCGCGCGGCAGCGCGATACGCGCGTTGCTCGTACGGCTCGGGACTTCGCCGTCGTCGGCGGACCAGATCTGCACGACGAAATTGTCGGCGGCGTCGCTGTCGCCGCGCGGCTCGATCGCGCGATGCGGCACGCCGGTCTGCACGTGCGCGGCAGCATCGCGCAGCGTCGTGTTGAACTCGGCGGCGAGACTGCGCACGACGAGGAAGGTGCCGAGCGCACCCAGCACGCCGACGAGGATCGCGAGCGTGCCGATCGCAATGCTCAGGCGGCGATGCAGGGAATGCGCGGCAAAAAACATGGAGCGTCTCGGGTGGGAAGGCGCGCTCCATCATAAAGGATTCGCCGTGCGCAAATCAGGCCGTGCGGTGGGTTTCAGCGATGCGAGCCGCCATGCATGCCACCCGCCCCGCTCCAGACGCCGCCGTGACCACCGTGGAAACCGCCATGAAATCCGCCGTGCATGCCTGGCCCCGGATGCATATGTGGGCCGCCAGGAAAGACGTGATCCATGTGATGAAAGTGATGGAAGTGATCGACGAACACGAACGAGCCGCCCACGAACACCGGCGGCCACCAGCCGTACCATGGACCGGCGTACCAGGTCGTCGCGTCGGTCCATGCCACCGGGTAGACCAGCGTGCCGTCGTTACCCTGCACGATCTGCCAGGTGCCGTCGGGCTGCAGGCAGGCGAGACCGCTGATCACCTGCGGCGCGCCGTCGATCTCGGCAGTGCCGGTGACGGTGCGGCAGTCGGGCGGCGGGTAAGACGACGCGTCCGCGGGCTGCTGCGACGTGGCCGGCGTCGTGCAGGCGCCCAAACAGGCCAGCGCCGTGAAGACGAGAAGTTTGCGCATGATGTCGCCTCTCTCGACGGACCGGCCTCGCGGCGCACGGGCTGTGCGCTTTGGCCGTGAAGACTCCATCGGTACGCCTGGCACGCAGCGCGTGAGCGGGCTCGCGCCGGCCGCGTGTCATCTGCAAAACGAGGGGCGCGGGGGCACTATTCCGTTGCGCCCGGCGCGAGCGGCCAGGCCCTGATTACGACTTGTATCCGCGATGTGGTTCCGCGAACTGGACGTGTCGCGTTTCATGCCTGCCACCGCTTGACGAACTCCCGGATATCGTCGTTCACACGGGCGGCGTGGTTGAAGTACATGCCGTGCGTGCCGCCCTCATAGACCTTCAGCGTCGCGTGTTCGAGCGCGGCCGCCGTGGGACGTCCGGTTATCTCGAGCGGCGCAGAGGCATCGCAGTCGCCGTGCAGCACGAGCGCCGGCACGTCGATCGCGGCCAGTTCGCGGCGAAAGTCGGTGACCATCTGCACGCGCGACAGCTGCGCCGCGCCGTACAGCGACGCGTTCAGCATCATGTCGGCCGTCCACTGAATGACCGCGTGCGATGTACCGAGGCTGAAGTAAGCCTCGGCGCGCCGCGAGATCCAGTCGGGAAACGACGTGAGCATCTCTTCGATGGACGCTTCGAAAAGGCTCGCATCGAGGCCGCCAGGATTGTCAGCAGTCTTGAGCAAGCACGGCGTCGACGCCGGCGAAAGCAGCACAATGCCTGCCACGCGGCGCGAGCCGTAGCGGCTCAAATAGCGCACGATCTCGCCGCTCGCGAACGAATGGCCGACCAGCGTGGCGCGTTCCAGACCTCGGGCGGCAAGGACAGCTTCGAGATCGTCGGCGAGCGTGTCGTAGTCGTAGCCGCGGCCCGGGTCGCTCGAGCGGCCATGCCCGCGGCGGTCGTAGGCCACGCAGCGAAACCCCGCGGCCGCGAGCGGCGCGCACTGGTAGTTCCACATGTCGGCGTTGAGCGTCCAGCCCGAGAGGAACACGAGCGGTGCGCCATCGCCCCAGTCGCGATAGTGCAGCGCGGTATCGTCGTCGATGCGGATGTAGCCGGGTTGGCGGGCGTTGAAAGTTGCCATGGTGGTCGCTCCTTGCGGGTGGGGTGTGCCGATGAGCGACATCGTCGTCGATGCCGTGCGAGCTGACGATTACGTGGGAGGTAAAGGCCGGGCGTGAGCGCGCTGCGCGCAATCGCACCACGCTGGTGCTAGATTCGTCACACGTACTGCCTGGGAGACAAGCATGAGCAATATCTCGCCGCGTCCGGCCTTCGGGTCTGCCATCTACTATCGCGATCCGTTCGCCGCGCTCGACTGGCTCGAAAAGGCGTTCGGCTTTACGCGCCAGTTCGTCGTCACGTCGCCGGACGGGAAGCTCGGTCACTCGGAAATGCGCTTTGGCGACGGCTACGTGATGATTTGCGGCGGCTGGCCCGGCATGCCCTACACGAGCCCCGCCGAACTGGAAGGCAAGAACACGCAGTCGGTCCACGTGCAGCTGAAAAGCGGCCTCGACGCGCATTGCGAACGCGCCCGCGCCGCCGGGGCAAAGATCATCCGCGAGCCGGCGGACCAGTTCTACGGCGACCGCGTCTATGTGGCGTGCGACCCCGAAGGCCACGTATGGAGCTTCGGCGAGACGGTGCGCGAGGTCACGCGCGAGGAGGCGGAAGCGGCGAGCGGGCTGAAGATCGACGGCTGGATTTGAGCGCGGCCGCGGCCTCAAATAGAAAACGCCCCGACGGGCGATAACCCGTCGGGGCGTTTGCATGAGAGCTCGCACGCGGCGCGCCATCGAGCGCGCGGCGTGGCAAAGCGAAACTGCTTAGCGTTGCGAGATCGGCTTCGCTTCGCGCGGCGTTTCGCCGATGAACAGCTGACGCGGACGGCCGATCTTCTGCTCGGGGTCGGCGATCATTTCGTTCCACTGCGCAATCCAGCCCACCGTACGTGCCATCGCGAAGATACACGTGAACATCGAGGTCGGGATGCCCAGTGCGCGCTGCACGATACCCGAGTAGAAGTCGACGTTCGGGTACAGCTTGCGCGACACAAAGTATTCGTCTTCCAGCGCGATCTTTTCGAGCTGCATGGCGAGCTTGAACAAAGGATCGTCGTGCAGGCCGAGTTCGTTCAGCACTTCGTAGCACGTTTCGCGCATGAGCTTCGCACGCGGGTCGTAGTTCTTGTACACGCGGTGGCCGAAGCCCATCAGCTTCACGCCCGAGTTCTTGTCCTTCACCTGCTTGATGAACTCAGGAATCTTGTCCGGCGAGCCGATTTCTTCCAGCATGTTCAGTGCGGCTTCGTTCGCACCACCGTGCGCCGGGCCCCACAGACAGGCGATACCCGCAGCGATACACGCGAACGGATTCGCACCCGACGAACCGGCCAGACGTACGGTAGACGTCGAAGCGTTCTGCTCGTGGTCGGCGTGAAGGATGAGGATACGGTCGAGGGCGCGCACGAGCACGTCGTTGACCTTGTACTCTTCGCACGGGTTCGAGAACATCATGCGCATGAAGTTCGCGCTGTACGACAGATTGTTCTGCGGATACACGAACGGCTGGCCGATCGAGTACTTGTACGCCATGGCGACGAGCGTCGGCAGCTTCGCGATCATACGGATCGCCGAAACTTCACGATGCTTCGGGTTATTGATGTCGAGCGAGTCGTGATAGAACGCCGACAGCGCGCCGACTGCGGCGACCAGAATCGCCATCGGGTGCGCGTCGCGACGGAAGCCGCGGAAGAAGAACTGCATTTGCTCGTGAACCATCGTGTGCTGCGTGACGGTCCTCACGAACTCTTCCTTCTGCGCCGCGTTCGGCAGTTCGCCGCGGTACAGCAGGTAGCAGGTTTCGAGGAAGTCGGCGTTTTGCGCAAGGTTGTCGATCGGGTAGCCGCGGTAGAGCAGCTCGCCCTTGTCCCCGTCGATGTACGTGATCGCCGAGTTGCACGACGCCGTCGACATGAAGCCTGGGTCATACGTGAACTTGCCGGTCTGACCGTACAGTTTGCGGATGTCGATCACATCCGGGCCCATCGTGCCCTTGTAGATCGGCAGTTCGACGCTCGGCGAATTGTCGCTGAACGATAGCGTGGCTTTTACATCAGACGGGGTCATAGCACATCCTCAATCGAAGATAAACACGGGATTCGATAGTTTTGTACGTCGGGCGCGGCGCCTCCATATTGCCGCCGCGCTCAGACGTTCCGAAGCAGCTCCAGCACCCGCTTCACGTCCGGGTCGGCAAGGTCGCCTTC